>NZ_LUKD01000008.1:195832-301490 GCF_001592745.1 Bdellovibrio bacteriovorus | reverse complement strand
GCTATACTTTCTAGCGAATATACCGATGACCCTCAATGAAAACCGAACTATAGTAGACTGATGACACGAGTTATTAAGCTCAAATACACCGAATTTGCCGGCTGCATCTTTGTTGACAAGATCGCAGGGCTTAACACGCATACGCCAGAGTATGGCCAGCGCGGTTGCGTCGAAATCTATGAAGAAGAGCTTGATAGAAAACTCTATCCCGTGCACCGCCTGGATAAGGCGACTTCGGGCGCCTTGGTGTTTCCAACCTCTTCGGAAGTAGCGGCCGAACTGACTCAACTTTTTGAGCAGCACAAGGTCGCTAAACGCTATCTTTTCCTGACAGATAAAAAGATCGAGCAAAAGGAATTCACGTACGAGTCTTTGATTACAAAAGAGAAAAACTCTTTCGTAAGCTCCCCTAGCAAAGAGCCGAATTCTAAAACAACATTCAAGTGGCTTGAGTCCGTAGGACCTTACGAACTTTGGGAAGCGATTCCTCACACTGGAAAGCCCCATCAAATTCGTCTGCACGCCGAGGCCAATGGCGTTGCTATTCTAGGTGACGAAGAACATGGCGGTACTCACTTCAATCGCTTGTGCCTGCATTCCCACTCTTTGAGTTTTGAATTGCGCGGGCAAAAGGTTCACTACGAAACGGCGTTGCCTGTGTGGGCAACGGCGGGTGATTTGCTTACTGACATCGAAGCCCTGACTCTTGCCGAAGCTTTCGAGCGCCGCGAGCGCATGTATAAATTTTCTGAACTTCCGGAAGAGTGTTTACGTCTAAGTCATCGTGAAATTGACTCTTACCGTGTGGATCAGTACGGCGATCATCTTTGGGTCTATTGGTACAAAGAGTCTGATCCTACGGTTCAAGATCTCTTGCGCTTTGAAAAGTTGGCGAAGAAACATCACAAGAAAATCTTTATTCGTAAGATGCTGAATCGCGGTGAAGACCCTAACGCCGAGATTCTTTGGAATATTGGTAATACCTCCCCGGTATGGATAGCCAAAGAAAATGGTGTGAAGTACGAACTTCGCAACAATACGGGATTGTCGCCAGGTCTTTTCTTAGATCAGCGTGAAAATCGTCTGTGGGTGCAAGAGCACGCACAAGACCGCCGTGTTCTGAACCTTTTTTCTTATACAAGCGGTTTTAGCTTGGTTTCGGCACTTGCGGGAGCCCAAGAAGTCTGCACCGTCGATGTTTCACAAAACTTCATCGACTGGAGCAAAAAGAATTTCGAGATCAACGGGTTAAATCCAGAAGACGATAAATACGAATTCTGGGTTCAAGATTGCATCTTGTTCTTAAAAGGAACGATCCGTCGTAAAAGAAAATTCAATCTGATCATCTGTGATCCCCCGTCTTTTGGCCGCTCGAAAAACGGCGTATTTTCAATCAGCAAAAACTTTGATGAGCTTCTTATCAATGCGATGTATTGCTTAGAAAAAAACGGTCTTCTGCTTTTCTGTACGAACTACGAAAAGTGGACCCCCGGTGATCTGCATCTGAAACTGAACAAGTTGAAAAAGGATTTTTCTTTCAAGATTTTACCAGCACCCTCCCAAGGTGTGGACTTTGAGCTCCCCGATCAGGAGCCCCTGATGAAATCCATCATCTTAAGAAAGAACTAAGGATAAAAGTCGTACTTCACCTGCACGCGTGTTTCACCTTGCAGGCCCATCTTCGAACCGCTCGCATAAGGTGGCACTGTGCGCTTCACAGTTTTCTTTCCTTTGGGAAAGGCTTTGCTATCGACAAAACAATCAAAGCGCTTGTCTTTGCAAAGCTTTGTGAAATCATCTTTTTGATTTTTCAGAACGTAAGCTTCAACGGCCTTTGTCATTTTCTCAAGGGTTTGAACATCGCTGCCATCAACTACGATGGCGCTGGGCTTTGACGAAGTTTCTGGCGCAGGCTTCTCGGACTTCTTGGACTTTTCTGTCGAGGACGATTTTAAATCATTAAACTCGTCCCAGTTCGCAGTTTCCTTTTTTTGAGTGGCACAACCACAGACGAAGATCAAAGCTGTTAAAACTAAAAACTTTTTCATTACTTCACCCATTCCGACCAAAGCTGCTTTTCACCGCGAGGATTTTCTTTTGCATACTGATAAAACTGGCGAACAAAATCCGCGCGCTCTTTCTGATAAGGATACTTCCAATCTTTGGGATCGCCAACGGTTAAGACATCGTAGTCATTGCTCAGTTTCGTATTCCTATCGATGATTTCATCGAAAGAAACATACTTGGCATTAATAAGCATGTCATAAAGAACCATGAACGTGGTGGTGCGGCCCTTACCTGCGCGGCAATGAAAATGCACCCACGAATTTTCTGGCAAAGCTCTGAATGCTTCAATAAAACGATCGACTTCAGAATCCACCGGGCGCACATGATCTGTCACCGTTAAGCGCACGTACTGATGACCGGCACTTCGAACCATGCTCTCTTCAGTTTCGATGCTTTTGATTTCAGTTCCGGCGATTTTCTCACCTACACGAAGATCACCCAAAAGACGGCGCTCACGGCGAACGGCTTCGTCATGATTTAAATCAGCGTTAGCCCAATCGCGATCCGCTTGCCAGGTCACGGGGACATCGTTGATCAAACCATGAGACTCCTGCCTTAGATCAAAAACATATAAGGCCGCCTTATCTTTTTTGACGACCTTAGAGACTTGCTTAAGGGCTTTCGGGCCTAAAGTCGCGCTTCCTGAAATTCTTAAGTTATCATTCTTGCGATAGTTCACGGCTTGTTGGCCTGCGTATTTCTTATCGAAGACCAATTCAACGGGTTCTGTGGGTTGGGGCTTCGTCATAAAGAACGACGACTTCGGAGATTCTTTTATCACGCTCTCTGAGCCATCGCTTTGCACGCCTTTTTCTGCACACGAAGCCAATAAAAACAATGCCAGCATCAAGGATGTAAGTTTCATAGCTACCCTACCTGTTAATGTTTAGCCTAAAGGCATTTACTTTCTGAAACAACCGTCAAACTGGACTCGCGTCCACATCAAAGCTTCTTTAATCTGAAAACATATGAAACAGCTTTCTGTTAACTTGTTAGTCTTCAGTTTTTTAATCTCTACTTCTGCCCTGGCCTCTCAGGAATTAAAGAACGTCGTTCGTTGCCATGAAGCTTTGAACGATAAATCAGAAGGCCGCAGCCATAAGCTGGGGCTTGAAACCGCAACGCCCATAGTTCTTCCCTGGGGAAAGCATCTTTACTTCATTACCGACTCATCTTCTTATGTGATCGATAATAAATACTCGGGTAAAGAAGCTGTCTTTCGTCTTGAAGATAGCAAAATGCCTTACGTAAAAATAAGCTTTCAAGCCAATGGTGAAATCGGTGGCATGTCCTATGCGGAGTTAAGCAAGGAAGAAAAGCAAAAGGCGGAAGCCCCCAAAGCAAAACTCGACGGCGCGACTTTAGCTATTTTCAAAAAAGATCTGGTGCGCCGAATGAACAGCGTCACAGGCGAATATCAAAACAAATACGACCCGCAGGGCACCATTGATGCGCTTTTGGAGTGTCGCAACGTCAATTATCCGGAATTACAGAAAAGCCTGGATAAGCAGCTCCCCTTCTATGAGAAGCTTTTAAAAAAATCCGGCACCAAAAAATACCAACAAAAAGAATCCTCAGGCCAAAAATAAATATTAATTAAGGCTGATCAAAAAGGTTCAGCCGCAAGGCGGAGGATTTCAGCTGCCACGTAAGCGTACTTTCAGTACGCTGGAGAGCAAGTTGAAGTCCGACAACGCAGTCGGATGGACCTTTTTCATCAGCCTTGCAGAGTGCCGCGGTCATAGAGTTCTTGTAAGTATTGTACGGCCGAGTCTTGAGTGCGCATGTAGTAGTGCGCACGAAGAATGGCTTGCTCTTCTTCAGTCAAAGAAGCATTCGTTCCCCGTTTTTTCAAACGGTCTTGGCCGATGTGATAAAGGCTTAAGGCACCCGCCACAGAAATATTAAAGCTCTGCACAAATCCCGTCATCGGGATGATGATTGTTTCATCCGCGGCAGCGATCATCTCTGGCGATACACCGTCTTTTTCATTTCCTAATACAAGAGCGACCTTTCCCGAAAAATCAATTTCATGAAGAGGTTTGGATTTTGCATCCAAGTGTGTGACACAGATTTTATAGCCTTGTTCTTTCAAAGTTTTCACGCAGTCCGAAGTTTTCTTCCACTTCTGAACTTCGACCCACTTATCCGCACCTTGCGTGACACGATTGGCTTCTTTGAATTTTTCCTGGGTTTCAATGACGTGGAAATTGCCGAAACCTAAGCCTTCGGCACTTCTCATAACGGCAGAAATATTACCGCGATCATAGATGCCTTCAAGCACCACCGCCGTGTCGAAATTTCTTAAAGAGACCACGCGCTCAATTTTTTGGCGGCGGTCGTCGGTCAACAAAGGCCCGATTTTCTCAAGTACTAATTGATAATGAACTTTCAAATGAGCATTGATTTCAAGCTCGGGCCCGTAAGGAAACATTTGACCTACTTGTACAAGAACTCAGGATTTTTAGCCAAATCGCGAGTGATATTTTTTTGGTGAGCTTCGATAGTACCGCCGCCAATTTCAAGAAGCTTTGCATCTCTCCAAAGTCTTTCAACCACGTACTCACCCACGTAACCGTAACCACCCAAAACTTGGATCGCGCGGTCGGCCACGTTTTTACCCATTGTTGTCGCAACAAGTTTTACGCCGTCTGAATCCAAACGGTTGCCTTCTTTATTCAAATCCATGCGACGAGCTGTTTCGTAAACATAAGCACGCGCCGATTTGTATTCTGCATAGCTGTCCGCCACGTAACGCTGAACTTGACCAAAGAAATTCAAAGATTTACCGAAAGCTTCACGCTCTGTCGCGTAACGGTTCATAATTTCAATCGAACGACGAGCGATACCTAAGCTCATCGCCGCGAGTGTTAAGCGCTCAAGCTCAAGATTTCTCATCATGTGCAACATCGAATCACCTTCGTGACCCACAAGCGCCGACGCAGGAACTTGGCAGTCTTGGAAAACAAGTTCTGCGGTATTAGAACCACGCATACCCAATTTGTCTTTGATCTTTTGACCAACTTGGAATCCAGGATGATCTTTTTCAACCAAGAATGTGGAAACTTGCGCACGGCCATTTTTTTCGCCCGTTTTCGCATAGACCAGAGTCAGATCACAAGGCGTGTTGTTTTCATCAATCGTGCCATTGGTGATCCACATTTTGCGACCGTTCAAAACATAACCATTCGCTGTTTTTTCAGCGCGCGTTTGCATGCCTAAAACATCCGTACCGACAGCAGGTTCTGACATCGACATAGAGCCCACCCACTCGCCAGAGCAAAGTTTTGGCAAAACGCGGTGACGTTGCTCATCACTGCCGTTCACGGCAATGTTGTTCACACAAAGCATCGAGTGCGCAAGATAAGCCAAACAGAAACCTGGATCGGAAGCTGAAAGTTCTTCGTGCACGATCACGGCCGCCGTTGCATCCATGCCTGCTCCACCAAACTCTTCTGGAACTGTGATACCCAAAAGTCCCAACTCGCCGATTTTTTTGAAAAGAGGAAGATTGAATTTTTCACTGCGATCGTACTCATGAGCTTGAGGTTCAACTTCGGCTTCCGTGAAAGCCTTCACAGTTTCGCGCAACATCGCGTGTTCTGGTGTCGGATTATAAAGATCAAACTCTTTCCAATTGAAAGACATGAGTAAACTCCTTGAGCTCAGTAGAATGATTATTCAACGCAGGAATCTATTGAGAGACGCCCAGATGAGCAAGGTTTTGGCCCTCTTAATGCATTGTGTCTGGACCGATGAACGCATAGAAGTCATAAGTAAATAACTTTAATCCGCTTCAGCCTAGGAGGTCGCCATGCAGAAAGTCAGTTTAACCCGCCTTATCGTCGCCTGGGTGACCGTTCTTTGCTTCTTAGTTTTCGGTTCTTCCTGGTTGAGCGATTTGGGATCTCCGGTGATCTTAACGGGTTTATTTCTGTGGCTCTTTGCCGTGATTCTTTGGTCAGCCTTTGGCGTCGTGCATGAAGCCGAAGAACTGGCGGCACTTCTGGGCGAGCCCCACGGCACTTTGATTCTGACTCTTTCCATCGTCATCATTGAAGTGGCCTTGGTTGCGGCAGTTATGTTGGGAGCTAAGGAAGCTCCGACACTAGGTCGTGACACCATGTTTGCGGTCTTAATGATTATATTAAATGGCGTTGTTGGTTTAGGGCTTCTGATTGGCGGCTATAAATTCAGAGAACAATCCTATAACCTTCAGGGTTCCGCCTCTTATCTTTCAGTTCTTATTCCCCTGACGACTGTACCTTTGATTCTGCCGAACTTTACAACTTCCACAGAAGGCGGAACTTTGACGACCTTCCAGTCGGTGGCCGTCGCCGGTTTTACGATAGCGCTATACGGAATTTTTCTGATCACGCAAACGGGTCGTCACCGCGCTTTTTACGTTCACCCCGATGCTCTTGAAGCTACCAAAGCAGATCACAGCGGTGAAGATGCGGTGGAGATTGCCAAACACACCGTTTTTAAACACACGATTCTTTTGATACTTAATATTCTTCCTATCGTTCTTCTTTCAAAAAGCCTTGCGAAAATCCTGGATCATGGGATCAATTATTTACAGCTTCCTGCGGCACTGGGTGGTGTGGTTGTTGCCGCTATCGTGTTCACGTCAGAAGCCATCAGTTCATTAAAAGCTGTCGCGCGCAATGATTTGCAAAGAGCCATCAATCTTTGCTTAGGCTCCGCAGCTTCCACAGTAGGCTTAACTGTCCCTGCTGTCCTGATTATCGGACTCATCACGGGGCAGCCCGTGGTTTTAGGCCTTAAGCCCACCGAGATGACTTTGCTTGCGATCACATTGCTGCTAAGCACACTCACATTTTCTAATAAAAGAACGACGTTGCTTGAGGGTGCTGTGCATCTCACGGTATTCTTCGTTTACATCACTTTGGTATTCAGCCCTTAGGGAGTTTTAGAAAATGAAAGCAGCCATCTTCGGCATCGGCACAGAACTTACTGATGGACAGATCGTTAACAAAAACGCTTCGTGGATTTCTAAGAAACTTAAAGCACGCGGCCTAACGACAAATGCTCACTTGGTAGTCCCTGACGAACGCAAACTGATGCGCGAAGGTTTGGAGTTCTGCGCTAGCAAAGCCGACCTGATTTTCATCACCGGAGGTTTGGGCCCGACATCCGACGACTTCACTCGCGATATCGTGACCGAGTGGGCCGGGGTTCCTTTGAAATTTGACGAAGCTTCTTGGCAACACGTCAACGACCGCCTGACATCGCGTGGCTACACCGTTAAAGAAATTCAAAGACAGCAGTGCTACTTTCCTGAGGGAAGTAAAGTTCTAAAAAACATGCAAGGCACGGCCAATGCCTTTTACTTAGAGGCTCACGGCAAAAAAGTTTTCGTACTTCCGGGACCTCCTCGTGAAATCGAATCGGTGTGGGATGATTACATTACGGGCTGGCTGAGCGAGAATACGAAACATTTAGATCCTTTTGTCACTCGCATGTGGGACACGATCGGCGTTGGTGAATCCGACGTCGCCGTGATCGTTGAAGATGTTTTAAAGAATGTGACTGTCGAAAAGGGTTATCGAGTTCATCTTCCTTATGTCGAGGTGAAGCTTTCTTATTTCAAATCGCAAGAAAAGGAAATGGAAAGGGCTGTTAGCAATCTGACAGAGGCCCTTCACTTTTGCACCATCACTCGCGACGCCGAGGATGTAGCTGAGGTCTTTGCGCAAAAACTAAAAGAGATTAGTTCAATTTGCCTTATCGACGAAGTGACCGGGCAATTCTTAATGAATCGTTTGATGCCCGTCCTCCGTGAGTATATGACAGATAAATCGTGGAGCTTTTCAAAATCTCGTACGGTGAAAAGCCCCGCTGACCTGCATTTGCATGTCTTACCTAAAGACGAGCACACCTGTGAAGTGAGCCTTGAGTTCCGCGGCAAGAAGTTAAAAGACGTGATCAGCAGTCCATATAAGACTGCGAACATGCGTGAAAGACGCCATCAGTATTTTGCAGAGATGGCGTTGATCTTCTGGATGAAAAATTTAAATTAAGATAACGACAAAAAAGCCCAGAGCGAAATGCTGGTGCCAAGAAGCCCCAAGCTGCACATGCCGGTGAAGAAGAGCATTTGCAGCTTTTCTTTTTTTAGAACCAAGCTCAACGCTCCTAAGACTAGACAAATCTGAAAGAAGAGACTGGCCATATCAAAGCGGTCCCCGGCTTTTCCCAATGCCGCCAGATGAACTTCCATCTCTTGGGCACCGATGATTTTACCTAGTTCACCGTTCACGTCCTGAACCCAGTTTTCTTTTCCAACGGATTCTGAACCTTTCAGGATTTCATTTTTTTCTTTTTTATAGCGCAGGATTTTCTTGTTCAGATTGGCAATATGGTTGTCGATCCCCTCACTGGCGCGTGCCTGGATAGCGCCGGCCTCTTTCAAACTCATCAATAAGGATTTTTCGCCTTCAACCAGAGTTTCTTTGATACTTTTAGATTGGTACCACATATAAGCGGCGGCTTTTTCATTGGTCCCGATGATTTCATCGTCACCGTACTTGCCTGCTATAAGGTCACTCACCGCCATGACCGCCGCAAAAACCGCGATCACAACCCCACAACGCATTTCAAAATTTGAATTCTTTACTTCTGTCATAACCATGATGCAAATAAAATAAGGGACCTTGCGGTCCCCTATTTGTTAAGTGCATTAGTTATAATGACTTTGATTTTTTTCGTCAATGCCGTCTGATTATTTTGGCTTGATGTTCAAATTCTTAAACGCATCACCCAAAGAACCAAAACCAGAATTAGCGGCCGTGTGTTGTTTCCAACTTGTGTCTTCCACCTCGCCTGGCAAACCTAGAGAGATCTTCTTTTCTTCAAAAAGAATTTGATCTACTTGAACAGTCACCTCATCGCCACGTTTTTTATTCTCAAACTGGCTGGCGTCCACAGAGTCACGCCATTTTGATTTTGGCAAAAGGCCCGTGACACCCGGGGCGATATTCACAAAAAGACCGTACACTTCTTTCTTTTCGACTTTGCCTTTGACCACAGTTCCCACCGGGAATTTCTGAGGCACTTGCAACCAAGGATTGCCTTCGCCGTCAGCTTGCTTCAAAGACAAAGAAATCTTCAACTTACCATCAAGCTCTTCAGTCTTCAAAAGTTTCACCGTCACTGATTGACCGATAGAAACCACTTCATGCGGATCATGAATACGAGACCAGCCCAATTCAGAAACGTGGATCAAACCTTCAATACCCGCTTCAAGCTCAACAAAAGCACCAAAGCGTTCGATACGAACAATCTTACCGTCAAGAAGAGCACCGGGTTGGTGCTTTAACATGAAAGTCCCTTCGTTTTCTGCACGTTGAAGCTCTAACAAACGACGACGAGACACAACCATGTTGCGCTTATCCATTTGCGTGATCAAAAACTCAAACTTCTTACCTACGTATTCGTTAGCATCGGTAGCAAACTTCAAATCAATCTGACTGATCGGACAGAAAGCTGTTTTACCTTGAACACTGACACGGAATCCACCGTTGCAAGTCTCAGTCACACGCCCTTCAACCGGAAGCTCCATATCAAAAGCATCTTCCAAAGAATCCGTCGTCGCATTCTTGGAACCACGCTTAGAAAGACGAATCTCGCCATTTTTAAAAGCCGTCACCACACAGTCGATCACATCACCGACTTTGTATTTAACTTCCTTATTTTCGTCCAAAAGATCCTTTGTTAAAATCAATCCATCCACCGGAGTCCCTGTAGAAACAAAGGCCTCTTCTTTACCAATAGAAAGAATTTCTCCACGAACCTCATCACCTACACGAAGTTTGCGATCCAAACCTTTTTCAGATTGTGCAAACAACTCTTCAAAACTCGCAAAGTCCTTCGACTCTTCAATATCATCACCAAAAATATCTTTTTTCTTAGACATAAAATCGTCCTTTTTAACTCATAACCGAGAGTCCGAAAGCTTACCCTTGAACCCACAAAAAACCAACGGCCAAATACAACTCAAATCCCAATACACATAAAACGCACCACGACTTTAACAGACCGAATAAAAACCTGAAGCGAAGCCCCAAAATGCTTATACCAAGGGTCGCAGCCAGCAGGATTTGGTATTATTGACCCCTTCGAAGACGTAATTTGGAATTTGGAGAAGGCTTTACGAGCAGCCGACAGTCGTGCCACAGTTGGGGCATCGATAGCAGCCACTTGTGAGGACGGTGTCGCTTCCGCATTCGGGGCATTTCATGGTGAAA
Organism: Bdellovibrio bacteriovorus; assembly: GCF_001592745.1. Classification (NCBI taxonomy): domain Bacteria; kingdom Pseudomonadati; phylum Bdellovibrionota; class Bdellovibrionia; order Bdellovibrionales; family Pseudobdellovibrionaceae; genus Bdellovibrio; species Bdellovibrio bacteriovorus. The sequence goes on along the minus strand of NZ_LUKD01000008.1, from coordinate 291,153 downwards.
TCGGGTTGAACTTCCTCCGCTTCCTCTTTCTTAACCTTATGAACATTCAGGGGTTGGCTTTGTTTACTGCCGTCACGATAGATCGCTACCGCTTTCACTCCCAGTTTCCAAGCTAAGAAATAAATGCGACTGATATCGCCTTCCGTCGCCGTGTTAGGAAGATTCACCGTTTTGGAAATGGCGCCACTGATAAACGGCTGCACAGCCGCCATCATCTGCACATGGCTTTCCGGTGAAAGAACGCGTTGACCGACGACTCCCGTCGCGCAATCAAAAACCGCGATGTCTTCACTGCGAATTTCAGGACAACCGACGACGGTGTTGTGATCTTGCACGTACTGCAAAATCTTTGCGATCGCTTCCGCTGGATACTGAAGAACCTGCAAAGCCTGTTCAACAGATTGATTCACGATTTGCACTTCTCCGCCGCCAGAAAGTTTTTTAAATTTGATCAAGGAAAAGTCGGGTTCAATCCCCGTGGTATCACAGTCCATCAAAAGACCGATGGTTCCAGTTGGCGCGATGACGGTTGCTTGCGCATTTCTGAAGCCATGCTTTGTGCCGTTATAGATAACGCTCTTCCATAGATTTTTAACGGCTTTATCAAGGCCCTCAGGTAAGTAGGACCAGTTAACACCCTTCAATGAAGATTCGTGCATCTTCATCACCTTCAGCATTGAAATGCGATTCTTTTTAAAACCCGCAAATGGCCCCTTCGCGCGTGCCATTTCTGCACTCGTCAAATAAGCGACCCCACTCATCAAAGCCGTGATTGCCCCAGCCCATGCACGCCCTTCATCGCTATCGTACGGAATGCCCTTTCTCATCAAAAGACTTCCCAGGTTTGCAAACCCCAATCCTAACGGGCGGTAGTCATGAGAATTTTGCGCAATTCTTTCTGTGGGATAGCTAGAGTAATCCACTAAAACTTCTTGAGCCACGAACAAGGTGCGAGCCGTGTGAATGAAAGACTCAAAATCGAAGTGTCCTTCGTTATCTAAAAAGTTCACCAAATTGATAGAAGCCAAGTTGCAAGCGGAGTCATCCAGGAACATGTATTCCGAACAAGGGTTGCTCGAATGAATATCATCCGTGTTCGGGCACGTGTGCCACTTGTTAATAGTATCATGAAATTGAATACCCGGATCCGCGCACACCCATGTCGCATGCGTGATCTTATTCCACACTTCCGGAGCCGGCATTTCGCGCAAAGCTTTCCCCGTGACACGGGCTTTAAGCTTCCAAGGCTTTACCTGTTCAACAGCTTTCATAAAAACATCGGTCACACGCACCGAGTTATTCGCATTTTGACCTGAAACCGTGCGATACGCTTCCCCTTCAAACTCCGCACTTAAACCTGCGGCAATCAGCATGTGAGCTTTTCGCTCTTCACGCATTTTCCATTCGATAAAATCCAACACCTCAGGATGATCGATATCAACCACGACCATCTTTGCCGCACGTCTTGTCGTACCGCCGGACTTAATTGCGCCCGCGCCTTTATCTAAGACATCCAGAAATGACAGAAGACCGGAGCTCATGCCTCCGGCACTCGTCAATTCATAACGACTGCGAATTTTTGAGAAGTTACTGCCTGTACCGGAACCGTACTTAAAAAGTTTGGCTTCGGTTTTTGCCAACTCAAAAATTCCTTCGATGGAATCATCCACACTTTGAATAAAGCACGCCGAACACTGAGGTCGCTCATACGCGTTGTGCGTCGATTGAATCTTCTTTTTCTTTTCATCCCAGGCGAAATGTTCACTGGGTGAATTGATTTTGTACGACTCCCACAAACCAGCATTAAACCATACGGGGCTATTGAAAGCTCCTCGCTGTGATAACAAAATGTATTTCAATTCATTGGCAAAAATATCCGCGTCTTTTTTGCTTTTGAAATATCCGCCTTGTTTCAACGCCGAAGCCGCGATGGCCTTTACAACCCGATTCACAAGTTGGCGAACAGAGTTTTCATGCTTCGTCTTAGGCACGCCCATTTTGCGGAAGTATTTGCTAGCACCAATGTCGATCGCAAGCTGTGACCAAGCCTCGGGAGCTTCCACATTTTTCATTTCGAAAAACACTTCTCCCTGACGATTGCGAATTTGTGAGTCGACCTTCTTCCAAGCGAACATGGATTCAGGATTTTTTCCGGGTGCTACAAAATAAGAGGCACTGTGCAGTGGGGCTTTTTTCATTCCATTATCGTAACGCTTCTTCGTGAACACGCCAAGTTGAGGACTTAGCACGGGTGTTCTAAGACATTCGGCCAGTCGGGGTTAAGCTTCGGCAATGTAGGTTAAGAATATGAGTAAACCATACTTTTTTACTTTAAAGCTCCGTTAAGAAATAAAACCTAGGAGCACGTTTTGGTTAAAAAATCCTTGTTGATTATAAAGTCGTCGCCAGGTGGTCTAGGAAATGTTGAAGGTTTTCTGCGCAATCGCGACTGGGTGATCAAGTCGACGACAAATCTTAAAGAAGCATTGATATTTTTAGTTCAACAACAGCCGGCCTTCGTTATGATCAGCATTGATCATCCCAATAAAAAAGTGCGCAATCTTCCGAAGATTCTTGCACAAGCTTTCCCCGTCTGTGTGATCGCTTTTTCTGAAGACACTTCGGCGGCAACCTACGAACTTTTAAATGCCTGTCCGACAGAATACATTTTATATCCTCCTGTCACCGGCCCGGCTGTAGAAAGAACGGTGAATAAATACTATAAAGACATGCAGACGCGCGGACTGACACCTCACCAGGTAAGATCTGCGGATGATGGCACTCAAGACGGCGTTATCGCTATTAAAGGAGATGGTTCTTTTAATCCAGCTAACGCACAAAATATTCTTGCGCAAATGCTGGCCGGAGATGAATCCTCGGCGATGATGAGCGGCCCAGGCTCCCAAAAGTCAGGCTTTGCGACGCAAGGTATGGGACAAACTCCATTGCATGGAAGCATGTTCACACCTCACCCAAAATCTGCTCATGGCGGTCTGTATGCTCCTTTGGCAAAAAACCCGTATGGCACTTGGGTTCCAACAGGGGGTTCTCTTCCACAACATTCTCGTCGAACTCCAGAAGAAATTGAAGCTGATCCCCGCGCGACGAAAAATGATTCGGTCATTCTGCGCGGTACAAAGCAGGCTTTAGAAAGCGCGTGCAATATCACTTCTTTTCAAGACTCCGCGTCGCTTCAACAAACCACCAACGTGGCTTGCATTGTCATAGAGTCTTCACGCTTTTCAGGTTACCTCATCACGGCGATGGCCAAAAATAAAAACATCGACAGCGCATTTATGGAGAAAGTGCAAACCCGTCTTTTTCGTTTCTTAAAAGAAAATGGCGAAGACATCAAAGAGAGCGAACGCATGGATTTGCAAATCAAACAAGTTCCCTTTGAAGACTGGGCCTTGGATTGCGCAGAATTTCTGCGAAAGTCTTTGCATGAAGGCAATGAAGTCGCCATGGCCTTCTTTCCTTGCAACAACGTACAAACACGTTACGGCGATTCTCCGGCCGAAGAAATGGCCTCAATCAAACTGGAAGAAATGGCTGGCAACGTCGCCGTGGAATTCAATGTTTATATCTATCTGCCCAGAAACAATAAATACGTCCTCTACACTCCCCGCGGTGGAGTGTTTTACAATGTGCAAAAAGAGCGCTTAAAAAACCAGGGAATCTCGCAACTGCACATTCTTAAAGGCGATTTGCAAGATCTGGATAGATACAAAGCACAGAATTTCCTGAATGAAAAAATCCAGGAATTTGAGGAAAAAGTAAGCGCCAAAGAAACGGCTTGACGCGCCCCTTCGAGCAGGATTAGCTCTTCTCATGGAATTAAGCTCTGAACGTCCGATGGGAACTAGTTTGCAACACGACAAACCGATCTATCTTGATTACAATGCAACCACTCCGGTGGATCCTCAAGTCTATCACGCGATGGAACCTTACTTTAAAGAGTACTTTGGAAACCCCGCAAGTGCGGCTCACCAATGGGGTTGGATCGCTGAAAATGCGGTGACGAAAGCGCGTGGCCAAGTGGCTTCGTTGATCGGCGCAAAATCCATGGAAGTTTTCTTTACTAGTGGCGCTACCGAAGCGAACAACTGGGCGATCTTTGGTCTTTTGACGAAAATTCGCGAAGAAAATCCGTCGGAACCTATTCACTTTATCACCAGCACTATTGAACATAGCTCCATCATGAAGGCGATGGCGGCCGCAGAAAAAATGGGAGTTGAAGTCGACTTCCTTCCTGTGAATTCTTACGGACAAGTAGAATTAGAAACAATTCGCAGAGCCATCAAGCCACATACAAAATTGATGAGCTTTATCTGGGTGAATAACGAAATCGGCACGATCAATCCGATTCCAGAAATCGCAAAAATCGCGAAAGAGAATAAAATTTATCTGCACACCGATGCCACTCAAGCGGCGGGTAAAATTCCGATGAATGTGACCGAAATGGGCGTGGATTTGATGTCATTTTCGGGACACAAAATCTATGGCCCCAAAGGTGTCGGCGCTCTTTACATTCGTGGCAAAGATCCTAAAGTACAATTAAATCCACTTCTTCATGGTGGCGGCCAAGAGCGTGGACTTCGCTCGGGCTCACTGAATGTTCCAGGCATTGTCGGCATGGGTGTGGCGGCTGAAATCTGCCAAGCGACGATGGCCGAGGAATGCAAACGTTTGCGCCAACTTCGCGATCTTTTCTGGCAAACATTGCAAGAAAAAATCCCGGGCATCCGCATGAATGGACATCCTACAGAGCGCGCTTCGAACGTATTAAATATCACTTTGCCGGGATACAAAACTGAAGGTCTTTTACCTCGTTTGCAGAAGCTGGGTGTTAGCACCGGTTCTGCCTGTGGCACGGGTGCGATGGTTGTCAGCCACGTCCTTCGCGGCATCGGTCTTTCGGTGGACGAAGTTCAGTGCTCGATTCGCTTGAGCCTGGGCAGGTGGAGTAACGAAGAAGAAGTTCTTCGCGCAGCAGAGATCCTAAAAAACGCTCTTCATTAAAAAATCCCAGAAAAAACATACACTTAAAGGCTCGCCCCGCGGGCCTTTTTCTATTCTCCTCAACTCTTGACAGCTGTGGTATACTTCCAAGGTAGTATTTAGTTATAAGGAGTTTCCATGATCCAAATTTCACCAGAGGCCGCTACAAAACTGGCTTCCCTAAAAAAAGAAGAAGGAAAAGACGACTCTGCTTTTCTACGCGTTGAGGTGAAAAAAGGTGGGTGCTCAGGTTTGTCTTACAAGATGCACTTTGAATCTGACCCTCGTGAAGGTGATAAAGTTTTTGAATCTCACGGCCAAAAAGTCGCCGTAGATCCTCAAAGCATGTTGTACATTTTGGGTATGACTTTAGAGTATTCCGGTGGTTTGAATGGCAAAGGTTTTGTCTTCAACAATCCCAATGCGTCGAAGCACTGCGGTTGCGGTTCTAGCTTCAACGTTTAATTTTTTTCTTCAATAAAGATAAATAAAAAGGCGCAAGAATTCTTGCGCCTTTTTATTTTCACCCCTCAAGTTATTTCCGCGAAGCGGCTCCTCCAGGGACTCTCTCGTGCTGAGGTTCAGTTTCCTCTTCGTGGCGAGAGTGACTCATTTGTGTGTTTCGACTGGCCTGCTTTTGAGCTTTAATTTCTCCATCATACTTCTTCGTGGTTTGACTAAAACCTTTTCCTTTAAGATGACGATGAGACATCGCGGACCTCCTGTGTTGATAACAGAATATCAGAAATGGACTCATCTCCCCACCGAGCGAAAGTAAGGATCTGCAGACAAAATGTGTAAGAAATAGGAGCAAGGTAGAGGCATCGGCCTAACAAATAACAGTTAAGCCGCGACCTTGTTTTCTAAAAATTCTAAGATGAGTTGAGCGACAGTTTCTGGACGTGTCTTAATGGCCAGGTGTCCCGCCCCCGTCAAAGCGATGACATCTTCACAACCGATGTGATGAGCAAACTTGCGATACGCCGCCTGATCAAATAAGAGATCTTCCGTATCAAAAATCAAACGGCAGTCACCGCGATACGTGTAAAGACGCTGATGCCAGAAATTCCAATCTTCAGAGCGAAGAATCCAGGAAAAGTGGTGGATCATATGCGCTACAAATTGCAGCTTCCGGCCTTTCAGGTTCTCAATCGCCGTCACACCTTCAGAGCGCTCGTCACGGAAGATTTGCGCGGCTCTTTTTAAAAACAACCGTCCCATCGGCGTTGAAAGCATCACATAAATGCTTTTTAAATTTAATGGCACAGAGAAAAAGAAACGCAGCTCTTTCGGCAAAAAGTGTTTTACCGGATCCGTCACCATCGGATTGATCAGCACCGTTTTCTGTACAAGATGCGGATGTTGAGTTGCCAAACCCCAAGCCAAAGCACCGCCATAGCTTAATCCTGCGACAGACACTTTTTCTTCTGGAAAATGTTCTTTGATAAATTTCGCCAACACTTCCACCTGCACAGTAAAGAATAATTTATCTGAGCTGAGGTAGACATGGGTGAGATTGGGAACTACAACACGATATTGTGACGAAAGATTTTCGGCAACGGCTTCCCAATGATGAACGCTTCCTCCATAACCATGAAGAAGAATTAAAATGGGCCCTTGCCCGCGTTCTCGGAAAGTAATTTTATGAGACATCCCAGATTACTTATCGGTTAAAAAACCGATAAGACTCACTGGACTAAAGACTTACTTCTTCTCTTTTTCTTCAGGCTTATCACTTAAAAGCATCGTGTCGTTTACGGCTTTAGATTCGATCTGCTTATTAGTTCGGAAACCACGAATTTTCTTCGTTTGATTTTCAGTCTTTTCAACTTGTTCCGTCATATCCACAGTCACGTCACCAAAACAGCGCACTTGGCAGCTCAAACGGCGGCCATCAATAAAGTGGCTTGTTCCGATCAGACTGAGTTCTGCTTTATTCGGAGGCAAAATATTGGCCTCCCCTTCCTGGATACGGATACGGCATTCTGCACATGACGGAACGCCTTTACAGATAGAGCGGATCTCGAGGTGATTTTCCGTCGCAATTTGCAAGAGACTCTTATCCGGAGTGCCCTCGACTTCAATATTTTGCGGTAGAAACTTAATCTTCATAATAAACCTGCTTAGCGAACAATGATCTTCGCGAACTTCTTCTTACCTGCTTTGATCACGAAGCTTTCGCCCGATTTCAAATTCATTTTAAGCTTAGGATCGGAAATCTTCTCGCTGTCAATTTGCACACCGCCCCCTTGGATCAGGCGCGAGCCTTCACCGTTAGAGGCCACAAGACCTGCTTTCACCATCAACGCTGGAAGACCAATTTCTTCCGCATCTGTAGTAAACTCAGGAACATCATCTGGAAGCCCTTTATCGACAAAGATACGGTTGAATTCATCTTCCGCCGCCTGTGCCGCTGCTTCCGAGTGGAAACGTTTAATTAGGAACTTCGCCAGATTCACTTTCACTTCTCTTGGATGTTTGCGTTTTTCCGCCACATCGGTTTTCAGCTGTGAAAGCTGATGGGCCGTGATGTCTGTCAAAAGTTCGTACCAACGATACATCAAATCGTCAGAAATTCTCATCGTCTTACCGAACATGTCCTTCGGCGTATCGATTACAGAGATGTAGTTATCTAAAGACTTCGACATCTTGTTCACACCATCGATACCCTCAAGGATCGGCATCGTCAGAATACACTGAGCTTCCTGGCCGTAAGAGCCTTGCATGTCACGACCTACCAAAAGATTGAACTTCTGATCCGTACCACCCAGCTCGACATCGGCTTTTAAAGCCACGGAGTCATAGCCTTGAGTCAAGGGATACAAGAACTCGTGAATACCGATCGGCGTTCCAGAACGGTAACGCTTCGTAAAGTCCTCACGCTCAAGCATGCGCGCCACTGTGTATTGCGCGGACATCTTGATGAATTCTTGCGGAGTCATTTTGCCAATCCAAGACGAGTTGTAAACAATCTCGGTCTTTTCTGGATCTAAGATTTTAAAAATCTGTTTTGCGTAAGTGCGACCGTTTTCTTCGATCTCTTCACGAGTCAACATCGGACGAGTTGTATTTTTTCCCGAAGGGTCCCCGATCATTGCGGTGAAATCCCCAATCAAGAAATAAACTTTGTGACCCAGTTCCTGAAACGTACGAAGTTTATTGATAACAACGGTGTGCCCGATATGAATGTCAGGACGAGTGGGATCGGCTCCTAATTTGATATTAAGAGGCTTTCCTTTTTTAAGTTTTTTGAGCATGTCTTCGTCGTTGATGAACTCAGCGACGCCGAATTTGATTCTTTCAAGCTGCTCACGAGGATCTAAAAAACTCATATACCTAAAATCCTTTTCCTAGCGAGCGTGTTCAACGCTTCTAGTTTCACGAACCACTGTCACCTTCACTGCACCCGCCTGTGGCATCTCGCGCTCAATCTTACGAGCGATATCACGAGACAACATCACAGCTTGGTCATCAGTCACTTTGCTGCTTTCTACAAGCACGCGAACGTCTTTACCGGCTTGCAAAGCCAAAGTTTTAAGAACGCCATCGAAGCTGTTACCGATGCTTTCAAGATCTTCCAAACGGTGGATGAAAGAATCCATTTGTGGACGACGTGCTCCTGGACGAGAGCTCGAAAGGATGAATGCCGCGTGCACAATCCAAGCAAGGATCGAGTGCGGCTTTTCTTCTTCATCATGCGCACGGATCGCGTGGCAGACGTCTTCAGATTCATTGTATTTTTTCGCGAAATCAGCACCGACGAATGCGTAACTGCCTTCCGCCGTATGATCGATGGCTTTACCGATGTTATGCAGAAGACCCGCACGACGTGCGATCTTCACGTTCACACCCATTTCACCTGCCAGAAGACCGGCGATGTTCGCCACTTCCAATGCTTGGTTCAAAGCGTTTTGACCTTGATAAGAACGATATTTCAAACCACCGATGATCTTAATAAGTTCTGGGTGCATGTTTGGAATACCCAATTCCATCACGTGGCGCTCGCCCTCTTCTTTGATGGACTTCATAAGTTCAGAACGTTGTTTTTCAACGACCTCTTCAATACGTGCTGGATGCACACGACCGTCTTCCATCAACTTTTCAATCGTACGGCGAGCGAGCTCACGGCGAACCGGATCGAAACCAGAAATAACTACGGCCTCTGGAGTGTCATCCACGATCAAGTCGACACCGCAAAGAGCTTCTAGAGTACGAATGTTACGACCTTCACGGCCGATAATCTTACCCTTCATTTCGTCATTCGGAAGAGCCAACACACTCACCGTGCGCTCAGATGTGTACTCAGAAGCGAAACGAGAAAGCGCTGTTGCCAAAATGCGTTTGGCTTTTTTGTCGGCTTCTTTGTTAGCTTCTTCCTCGATCTGCGCGATCTTTTTAGAAGCTTCTTGTTTTGCTTCGTCTTCAAGAGCGTTCAAAAGTTGACGACGAGCTTCGTCTTGGCTCATTGCTGCCACAGACTCTAGCTTCTGTTTCAATTCGCCAATGTGTGTTTCGCCTTTTTTCTCTAAATCCTTGATACGATTTTCAGAGATCGCGATTTTTTCTTCGCGGTCCTTCAGCGTGTTCAGATAACGCTCGTTTTCTTCCATTTTGCTTTTGAACTGATCTTCGATCTCTTTCAAACGACGGTCCAACTGAGATTCTTTGTTTTTCAAAGTGGATTTTTGTTTGTGGATGTCGGCTTCGACATTTTTGCGGGCACGTGACTCAAAGTCTTTGGCTTTGGTTTCAGAGTCCTTTTTGATTTTTGCAGCTTCGGACTTCGCTTTATTAACGATACGATCTGCTTCTACTCGTGCTGACTTCTTTTTATTTTCGTCTTGAACACGTTTGATGATGAAAACAATGGCTCCACCCAACAACAACGCCACGATAGCGGTGATTACTAACTCCATGATTCTTTACTCCTGATACTTCCTGCAATCGACCACACCAGTCTCTGTGATCAAATAATCCATGATCACATCGTGGGCTTCGGTCGGGATCGGGTCTACTGTCACTTGAAAGTTAAAACAGACGCCCACTTTGATCCCCTGGTAAGCAGAAAGTGTTTTGTCATAAAAACCCTTTCCCTTTCCCAGACGATTGCCATTCTTATTAAAAACTAAACCGGGAATCAGCAGGCCTTGAATGTCTTTGAGATCTTGCGCGGGCGAATCTGGAGCAGGCTCCAGGACTCCGTAAGGTCCCAGCACAAACTTGTGTGCATCAAAGAATTCCAGATGGCCCTCCCGCATCCGCGGAAAAGCCCACTTCAGGTGAGAGATACGAAAGACCTCTTCCACCTGGGCTTCTTCTGGCAGAGCTCTATAAGCTCCCCACACTCCACTTTGCGATTTTAAAAAATCCTGCAAAACGGAATTAAGCTGCTGTTGATTTTGAACAAGACCTTGCGCGAACTCTCGAGCGCAAAGAGATTTAAAGAAGGAACGACATTCCTTTTTAGAGCTCCAAGGAAACGACATGGACACTCCAAGAGATCAAAACAAAGTTAGTTGTTCAAAACCTTGTTGTTCTTGGAATTTTCTAGTTCAACGGAAAGTTGCATCGCTTTTTCTTCCAACTTTTCAAGTTCACGATGCGCTTTTCTTTTCAAAAGGATCAGTTCTTCTGCCAAGTTCATCGCTGTCAAAACAGCGGCGTTTTGGTAAGAACCGTTTTTAGTAACTGACATGGCCTGATTCATTTTAGTGTTTACAAATGTGACGAGCTCTTCGACTGTGGCGTCGTCATGAGAGGTTTTTAATTTGTAAGGGACACCCGCAATTAGAAAATTGTAGGTTTTTTTATCAGATGTCACTAGCACCTCAATAGCTGCAGAATCTTGTTAGTACCGATGTTCTAAACCTTTTAAATTTCTAGAAAAATCCTAGATCAACACAAGAAAAAGTATATCTCTATCGGTCCGATATTCAACAGATTATTTTTTGGAACAAGTGCAAATAATGCCTAAGTCTTTTTGCTTCTCGCAGCTCACAGAGCGCTTGTTGGGTTTGTCGTGGAGTTCATACTCCTCAACTTCTTTGAAGTTGCGCTTATAAGTGGCAATAACTCCATTAAGCTTTGTGTCATTGTACGAATACTCATCAGATTTGATCGTCGCATTGAGCAAAAAGTTGTTGATGATGTCCTGCTTGGGGTTGATGCGCTGATTCGCCGTCAAACCTACATTGGTCACCACGCCTTTTTCATCGACTTGCTGCAAAGTGAGCTCGGTATCCATTTTCTTCGCGCCAGAGAACTTGGTGCGCAAGATCAAGTTCATGGCCTGCTTCTCGGCATCCAAGTAATGAATCTTTCTTTGACGCAGTTGCGATTGTGAGGTCACGAATTTTTCGTCAGAGATGTCTTTCAGGCGATTGAGATCGACTTTAAAGGAAAGTTGTTCATCCTGAAGCTCAGGAAAACAACGCATCAGATTTTCATAGGAAACAGAAACGGGCTTAATACCTTGGGCCCACAAAACCTGAGGCCCAAGAGCAATAATAAAACTTACTACAAATCGCATTGAAACCTTTTTCCATTACATGGGTTCGCAGCTCTCCGCAGAAGAACGATCACAACCCTCAGCCGAATCGCTGGTGCAATAAGAGCGAGAATCTGTCTTCCAAGTACGCGCCGTTGAACAGTCTTCACCGTCTAGGCTAATGAAAGAACGAACCGCGTTCAATGAAAATCCAAAGTTTGAGGCATTCTGGGACAGTTGACCAGTTTTCACCGTCACCGCCGTCTGATTTTTTCCTTCTGCCTGGACCTTGTAAACACCCGGAAAAACAGCAACAAAATCACCTGCCGTGATCGGCGCAGAAACCAGATAACGAGGGTGTTTCGAAGCGATCACGTCGCCCGGAAATGTGACCCACATTTCTTGAAATGTACCATCGTTTGCAAAGTTATAGAGGTCTCGTAAATCATTCGAAGTTTTTGCTGAATTCCAAGCTTTACAGATCGTGCGAGCGCTGCTCGCCACTTCACCATAGGCATCTATTTTCGGACATACTTCGTAAGTAAAACGTTGAACGAAGTCACGTTCCCACAGACCCGCTAAATAAAGATCACCGAAGTTATCTTTATCCAAACGGAAAAAGTGACGGTTCATCATAAACATTGTGAGATAAATCTTTTTTTGTTCTACCAATGACGTAAAATCTCGGTAGACGCGGATTTTTGCACCCTTCACTTGCGATGGTACATTCACGCGTTCTAAATAGAGATTCGTCACCTGTCCTGCATTCACAGTAACAAGCTCCGGATAAATGGAGTTCTCAAAGCCCACGACATAAGTTCCGGGATTCAAAGCCTGCTGCTTATTCAAATCAAAAAACACCGCCGCATCACAAGCGCCTCTTTGCCCAACTTGGCAACGCACGGCTTTTACTTTTTGAAAGAGCTGCTGACTGCCCGCTTGGCCGTTCACCTGCATCGCACCCATAGATTGAGCTTGAGCCAGTCCTGCGAATAACAATGTCGAAATCGCGATCCACCACTTTTTCATAACTCTCTCCTCTTAGAACAGCTCATCGCCAGAACGTTTATTGGAAATGGCTTTACTCACGCGAGTGTCCTGTCCGTAGACATCGTCGATAAAGCGCATCGAACCGTCTTCACCTTTTTCAACCGTCAGGTACATGAAGTAAACGGGCATCGGCTTTTTCAAAGTCACTTTCTTGTCGATCTCACCGGGGATGTAATTGTCGTTCAACGGTACATAGTTTTGGATGTCATAAAGACTCCAGCCCGGTTGATCTTGCAGAAGGTACGCCGCCAGCTCTAACGGTTGCTCTAAACGCACACAACCCGAGCTGCGATGACGTTTGCTTTCTGCGAAAAGATTTTTTTCGTTCGTATCATGCATGTAAATAGCCCAAGGATTTTGCAATGGGAATTTCACAACACCCAACGCATTCTCCGGTCCTGGTAATTGACGGATGTAATAGACGAAGTTACGAGCCGTCATGTTTTTCCAGTCGATCGTTGAAGGATCCACTTCTTCGTCGGTCGCTTCTTCGATCAGAATCATATTGTGCTTTTGCAAATAATTGCGATCTTGCTTCAGCAATGGCAGCTTGTCGCGAATCGCGATACTGCGGGGAACCGTCCAATAAGGATTTAAGTTCACGAAAGTGATTTGGTCCCGCATCGAAGGCGTGCGACGGAAGGCTTGGCCATTCACGGTGTTAAAATAAAAGACTCTTCCGGTCTCATCAAAAAGACGGAACTCTGCTGTCGCCAAGTTGACAAAGATATGGCGCGTTTCCAAGTTTTTAGGCAGCCAACGAAGCTTTTCCATATTCGCTTCCACTTGCGCTATTCTTTGCGATGGCGTGAAGTTCAACGCTCTTAATACTTCCGAGCGCGTCCCGATAATCCCATCCGAAGTTAAACCGTTCGCCGCTTGAAACTTTCTAAGAACTGTATCAAATTCGCTATCGAATGTATTGCCACCATTATTGGAGATGGAATACCCCAATTGATTCAAACGCGCGCGCAACTGGCTGATCACTGGATCAGTGACCCCCAGCTTTAAGGCAAAGCCCGGTGAATTGATCGTCGCCCACCCGCCACTGTTTTTCTGCGTTTTCAAAGTCGATAAAATCGAAAGCAAATCTTTATAACGAGGATGTGTGGGCGCGAAGTTTTCTAAGTTCGCCGCCAAAGAAGCCGGTCCATAAGAGATCGCCGCATTCAATTCTTGAAACTCTGTGAACTCTTTTTTCTTAAATTTAATGTCTGTATCAATAAGTTCAGGATCAAAACGACCTGTTGAAAGATGAGTCACGTAACGAACCAAAGCCTCGGAGGCCAAAAGCTCAAACGTAATCCACTGCACGCCAGGATTTTTCATCGTCGCTTGATAACCTTTTTCGATTTGCGCATCCCAATAGTCAGCGGGATTCAAACCGTGTCGGTCGGCGCTCAAAAGAATATTTTTTAAAGTGTTTACCATCGCATTAGGCGTTCCCGTAGAGTCGACCCAAATAGATTGATAACCACGTAAAGAATAAAGTTTATCTAAACGATCTGTGCGAAGAAGAAAGCTTCCCCATTTAGGATTGATAATTGGATTTGTACGAGCGCGGGTCACTTGATCTTGAATATAAGCCGTCTGGCTTTGCGCCCACGTCAATTGCGGTGCAATGGCGATTAGACTCATGCCCAAAACAAAAGACTTCGGAAGTATTCTCATCATCTTCATATAAACCCTCTTCGATAAAGCCTTACTTACAAGTAAGATGCCAGATCGAAGAAGGTTCTGGGGACGTGTGGAACGCACAAAGTTTTGACAGCATCCCTAAAGCGTCACCGGTGTTTCAATATGAGACGAAGGATATTTAGCGGCCATAAGTTAAAAACCGGACCACATCCACGTCAGGCGGAGCCGCGATTCCAGCACCGGGTTTAGGGCCGTCCAATTCTTCCAATGAATAATCCATGCGTGCATCATAGCGGCGTTCCCACTGATAGCGAAGCCATCTTTCACGGCTGTACCACTCTCTTTTCACGGGTGTATCTAGGCAACTGGCGAGTTCTTGGGGGCTGGCAGCGCCCCAGCGAAGCTCGACACAGTGATATGGGTCAAAACTTAAATCAAAAAGACGATGTCGTGCGACTTCTAAATTCAGAGGAATCTGTGTTCCAGATGAGTTTGCATAAGAGAACTGACAAGCTCCCGCCTCTCGATAATAAACTTGAAGCATATCTGCGGGAAGATTTGTTCCCGAATAAACTATCATCGGGTCGCCACTTCTTTGCCTTGCAATCAGCTGCTTTGTTTGCAGAAGTAAATCCATAAACGCCACCTTTAAGCGTGCATCACGTGCGGGCGTTGCATAAGTTTCCCATTCTCCATCTGTGCCGTAGATATTCTGAGGAAGACGTTCCGGGTGCTCCTTCATATCAATGCCCGCTTTGATCGCGGTGGCCACCGCGGTCACTCGATCCTTCAGTGTTGTGCAGATATCGACAAGGTTCTGTTGCATGTCGACCAGAGGATCAATTTTTAGATCACCGCGCGCCATCACTAACCGGAGATAGTCGTAATAAGGAAAGGCCATTCCGTGAAATAAAAACTGCCCTTTCTGCCAATCACCCGCGGGATCCGGCTGATTTCCATAAAACTGCTCAACACTAAAAAGAGGCAAGGAGCTATTCGGTGCGCCGACGATTCTGCCACCAATATATTCACCACTTGAATTTAACTTAGCATTAACAAGCGCGAGGGGCCTGAAATTTTTAAACCCTGCCCCCTGAAACGGAGTGCTTCGTACAAACTTGGGCGTGTACATGCCTGAAGTCAAAGTGTTGTCCGGATGCGAATCGATATAATAAATACGGCCATCATCACTGACACGATAAATGATGGCGACATGTCCGTTGGGATCGTAGATCACCGTCCCGGGACGAATGCTATCCCGGCCTAATTTGACGGGATAAAAATCTGTGAAGAGACCGCGGTCCTCCGTACCCATGACTCGAAAAGAGGCTGTGTAGGTTTTATCGATGATCGCCTCATTTAATACATCCACCGCATTAATACCGCGCCATCTTCCAGCGACAATGTCATAACGTGACTTTACGTAGTTGCCAAATTTGGTGTAGCGAACATCTTTTTTATCATTTGGTTCCCGCGGAGCCATGTCATCCTGAACGGACATCGGTAAACCGTTTTTCCAAGCGAAATAAGCGCGCAAATAGTAAGGCAGATCGGCACAATCTGCGAAGAGTTTCAACTCTTCAGGGTCGGTGCCGGCATAGGGATTTGCTAGCGGATTTTTTAAGCAGGAATCGACGGTTCCACACTCACGTCGATTCACAGCAGCCCCTATATAGGAAATGAATTCTCCGAATCTTTCTTCATCTTGCGTCGTCCAGTATGGTTTGGTGATCCTCCACTTTGTATCGTATTGGGCATAAGCAGTGCCTGAACATATTAATAGAAGAAGTAAGAATATCTTGGTCATGAAGCCTCCCTGCGTGCCCACTTTGGGCACTGTGCAAAAAACATCGACGCTGATTTTAAGCACATTAAAAAATACCGGAGGTCTAGAGCCTGTCACGCTTCTTGCTAAAACTGTTTGAGTCAATGACAAAGGTTTAATTGAAAAGTGTACGGAGGACGTATCATGACAAAATCCACGACTCGCAGATTGTGCTCAGCAGTTTTAAGCGTGTTAATTGCCACTTCGCCGATGATCAGTCAGGCGCAAGCATTAACAGAGCAAACTCAGTCTGCCAATGCCGCCGCAGTTGGAATGGAAAAATCCAAACTCAGAGTGGGTCAACGTTACTTCATTTCCGCTGACAGCCTGAATGTCCGCAGTAGCAATGCGACATCTGGCAACAATATCGTCGGCAAACTTTCCATTAATGATGAAGTGGAAATTTATGATCTATTAAATGAAGCAACACCTTTGGTGCAAATCAAGATCATCAAATCGGCCTCTGTTAAAGCAGATATCGCTCCCGAACTTTTTGTTTCTAAAGACTATCTTTCAGAAAAGCAGTTGCTAACAGCCGCTTCCAAATACTTTGTTATTCAAAACGTGGCAACGGAAATCACGCGTGTTTACGAGCGCTGCACGGAAACTCCGAACTGCCCGCACAAACTTGTGATGGAAACAGAGATGGTCGTCGGCCGTCCTGAAGAAGGAACGAAAGAAGATCCGCATGCTTTTAAAACCTGGCTAGGACATTCACGCATCTCTGAATGGATTAAATTCTATCAAGACGGTATGGCTCACTATCCTCACTGGTATCGTGCTGGTCAGGACTTAAAAACAATTCCAAAACCCATCACCGATGGCGTTTCTAAAATCGTCAATTCACGCAAGTGGATGGTGGACGATGCTCGTGGCGAAAAAACCATCTATGGTGCTTTCGGTTGGTATGCGGCAAAGGTGACTCCGGCAGATGAAACAAATGGTATGAACTACCAATGGATGCATGGAACTATTGGTTGGGGTAAAGATGGTTCTGAAACTATCGAGTTGACTCGTGGATTCTTCATGAACTTATTCTCGAACCCTGGTTCTTCTGGTTGTACTCGTCTTGAAAACCGTGCGATTGCCTACCTGCGCAGCTTGTTGCCAGTGGGTACAGACATCTATCGTGTTTATGCTCGTGAGTCGACTCGTGAAAAAGAAATCGTATCTGGCTTCTTTAAAAAGAAAGTGCAGCCACTTCCACGCTATGCTGACAAGTATGAAAGACCAGGTAATTGGGATTACATCTTGTTGACGAATGGCGCTCAACAAAGCGGCGGTTTGACTGCGGACGCAAAAACGATCATCGAAAAAGCTATTCAGGTTATTCCTGACCACAACTTGATTGAAGCTGGTCAGTACGCGATTGATCAATACCCGAATGCAATGGGCTTGAACTACGGTCGTGGTGCAGCTTCCGGTAAGAGTGGTGACCGCTACAGAATCGACTCTGGTAAAAAAGAAGACGCTTACAAAACAAACTTCCGTGGTTACTTCCTAGTGGACGAAGGTCGTTTTGTAGATTACGCTCACCCTGATTCTCGTCTTACAAAAGGCGTGATCAAAGTTAGCGGTCTTGCTGATTTTAGAACGACAGTTCCAGAGTTCTTAGCAACAACTGGAGCACACAATCCTCCAGAGATCCAATACCAAGCTGAACAGGATAACGGAGGACCTAGAGGGAACTAATGAATTATCCTGCCAGTGTATGTATGGTTGGCGCATCGGGGCTCGTGGGACACGAGCTCCTTGTGCTTTTAGGGCTTCTTGATGAAATCTCTTCTGTGAAAGCGGTCACTCGCTCGCCTCTGGGTCGGCTTCCTGCCGGTATCGAAAACATTCTTTTAGATTTTAATAAATTGAAAGATTATGACTCGGTTTTAAAAGCCGATATCTTTGTCTGCTGCTTGGGAAGCACGATCAAAAAAGCCGGCAGCCAAGAGGCTTTTCGCAAAGTGGATCACGATTACGTCGTTGAATTCGCAAAGGTCGCAGAAAAAGTCGGAGCGCAGAAGTTCTTAGTCGTTTCTGCCATGGGCGCGGATGCAAATTCGTCGGTTTTTTACAATCGCGTGAAAGGCGAAATGGAAAATGATCTGCGTAAGCTGAAAATTCCGCAGATCGAGGTGTTCAGACCCTCATTGATTTTAGGTGATCGAAAAGAGCCTCGTGCGGGAGAAGACATCGCGCAAAAATTAAGTCCTTACCTGAATCCACTTTTGGTCGGACCGCTGAAAAAATACCGCGCAATCAAAGCCAGCGATATTGCCAAGGCCATGGCGATTGCCATTTTGAATTTTCATCCGGGATTTCATGTCTACCCGTCAAATAAAATTCAGGATATCGCTGACCAAAAATAAACGGTCAGCGATCTTGCCTTTAAATTACTGAAAAAGAGAATCGACGAATTCTTGTGAAGAGAAAGTGCGAAGATCTTGGATTCTTTCACCGACACCAATGAGTTTAATCGGAATTTGCAACTCTTGGGCAAGTCCCACCGCCACGCCACCTTTTGCAGTGCCATCCATCTTGGTTAAAACCGCGCCCGTTAAAGTCAGAGCATTGTGAAATTCTTTGGCTTGCATCAAGGCGTTTTGACCCGAATTTGCATCAAGCACGATCAAGGTTTCGTGAGGAGCTTCCGGGATGACTTTTGCCATCACACGCTTCATTTTTTTAATCTCTTCCATCAAGTTGGCTTGTGTATGCAGTCGCCCCGCCGTATCGACGATCACGACATCATAGTTCTGCGCTTTTCCTTTTGCGACAGCATCAAAGGCCACCGCACTTGGATCTGTCACACCTTCAGGAGAGAAGATTTCAACTTGCGCACGATCAGTCCAAACTTTTAATTGTCCCCCAGCCGCCGCGCGGAACGTATCACCAGCTGCCACCAAAACTTTTTTACCTTGGCTAGCAAGTTGAGACGAAATTTTTCCGATAGAAGTCGTTTTTCCGGCGCCATTCACACCTACGATCATCAGGACTGTCGGCCCGTGTGCTGCAAACTGGATTTTAGAAAGAATGCCTTGCTCTGGCGTTGAAGAATGAGAACCGGCAAAAATATTTTTGATCTCTTCTTTTAATGCCGAGCGAACCGTGTCGTAATCGGCACGCTCTTTCTTCGAAAGCTTTTCTTCCAAAGCGGCCATCAATCTTTGCACGGTCGTTGGACCCAAATCGCTCGTGTAAAGAATCTCTTCAATTTCATCTAAATGGGCACTTCCGGAATCACTTTTAAATAGATTACGAATACGGCCGAAAAGGTTTTCTTCTGTTTTCTTTAAAGCTTCTTTAAGATCGACCGCAGGTGCTTCAATATCAGAGACAATTTGACCCGTGGAATCCACGTGCGCTAAGACCGCTTCTTTTTCTTCTGCGGGCTCGGCCGTTGTTGGCATTTCACGTTTTGCCTCATGAGGAAGTTGTTGCGAAGGCTGGCGCGTGCGGCGCAAGTAGCTTAGGATGATGACACCAAAGATAACAAAAAGAAGAAGTCCTACGACGTAAAATAGAATTTCGATTTGTTGAGCATGTCCGGCTGACATCATAAAACCTCCAACAGCGTGCGTCACAGATAGTCCTAAAACCATCTTATTTAGCGCACTTTCGCCTTAGAGACTAGATGAATCTAAAAGCTAGGCCGCGTCTTTCGGTTGCGGCCCAGCTTTAAAAGGACTTGAAACTTAGAAACCTGCTACATTTCCAACTTTACGGTCACCGTCTTCCAAAGGAAGTACGTTTTCCATTTCCGCTTTGCGTTTCACCATAGCGGCCTTCATTGGAGTTTTAAAAGCCAAAGGCGCTTTCGCATGTGTTACAGAAGCTGCACGTTGAGGGGTGCTCACACCTTGAACGAGCGTACGAAGATCCACCACAAGGTCAGCCAAAGCCACCGCTTGCGCCGACATTTCTTCCGAAGAAGCAGCCACTTCTTCAGAGGACGCTGCGTTTCCTTGAGTTGCTTGATCTAATTGATTCATCGCTTTTGAAATTTGCTCTAAACCACTGGCCTGTTCCTGGCTCGCGACAGAGATTTCATTATTAAGATCCGCGACTTTCTTCACAGAGTTTACGATGTCTTTAAGAACCGATCCGCTTTGACTAGCCACGCGAGCGCCGTTTTCACTTTTCGCGACGTTTTCTTGAATCAACGTCGTAATGTCTTTCGCGGCCACGGCACTTCGCTGCGCCAGATTTCTGACGGCCTCGGCCACCACAGCAAAACCTTTACCTTGCTCTCCCGCACGAGCCGCTTCCACGGCTGCATTCAGCGCCAGAAGATTTGTCTGGAAGGCGATGTCATCAATAACGGTGATGATTTCTTCGATCTGTTTAGAGCCTTTGGCGATTTCTTCCATCGCGCCAATCAATTTTGTGATTTCACTTTCCCCATGTTCCGCCGAGTCTTTCGACTTCTGTGACAACGCATTGGCTTCTTTTGCATGATCCGCATTTAGTTTTACCATGCTGGAAAGTTCTTCGATCGAGGCCACTGTTTCTTCCAGCGATGCTGCCGCTTCAGAGGAACCTGATGACAACTGCTGACTGGCCGCTGAAAGCTGAGTACCTGAAGCCGAAGTTTGGTCTGCGGAATTTGAAATTTCACCACTGATACGAGTCAATGATTTGGCCAAAGATGTCGCGAAAATATAACCGACGGACGTCGCCGCCAAAAATCCGACAGCGATAATAATAACGACAAAGGTTTCACCGCGTGATGTGGCTTCAGCAGCCTTGATCTTGGCCTGTTTTACGGCTTCCTCGTGGAAAACGAGAAGTTCTGATAAGGCATCGTCGTGAGAGCGACGCAACTGTGGAATTTCTTCATCCAGGATTTTATCAACTAAAGCCTGATCACCTTTAAGGGCGGCTTCCATCAACTTTTCTCCGCCTTCAACGAACTTTTTCCAGCCCGCATCGACCTTCGCGAAGATGGCTTCTTCATTCGGCAGGAAAGGAACCTCTAAATACTTTTTCGTCAATTCGTCATTGCGAACGATGGATTCTTTGAATTCCTCGTGCCACTTGGAAACCTCTTGCGGGTTTTTCGCCAAGGACGCGCGTAAGATCGTACGATTTAATTCTTGGGCACGATAACGAATGCGACCAATGCTGTTCACATTAGGCAAATTTTGGTTGGCAATCACGCTATAAACGCCAACAACAGTGCGATTGGATTGCCACCCAATACCGCCGACCAATAATAACAACATCGAAATTCCGACAAAAGCCAATATCATCTTGGCTTTCAAGCTAAAGCGCGCAAACATACTTCATCCCCTGCATGTGTTTGATTGTTTTTCGAAGACGGTCAAAGTTCACCTAGTGGTGTTTTTATACCGTAAACATGCTGGGGTTATCGGAGTGTTCCTCAAGTTCTAAAGAGGCTAATTAAAAATTTACTCAAAAAATTCTGAGATCTCGACCCTAAATGCTAAGGAGAGTTTATGAAGTGTGTAGAGACTCGGCGAGTGATTCCCCGCCTCCAACCTTTGATAGTTGCGGAGATCGAAGCCGAAATCCTCCATGTTTCGCTGGGATAGGCCCTTATTCTTGCGGATCCTTTTTATATTCACCGCAATTCGAACCATCAGCTTCTCATATTTTGTCTCTATGGATGCCACCTAATCAAGTTTATATATACGGTATAATTCTACCAGTGGTGTTCTTATACCGTCATTGGTCGAGTCATGTTTCTGCCAAAACACATGTTGATAGAAGGATCCCACAAAACTAGCCTTTGTTTTTTCATTGCGCTTCCCGATTTTTAGGAAGCAATAATAGTACGGCAGGTAAGTAAAAATGGATCAACCAATGCGCCCTTTCCGCGACGAAGTCAAAGACATCATTCTTTCGATCTTAAGAACCATGCTCACGAACGAAGACGATGTAAACGTCACATATACAGCGGGAAGCAGAACCACTGTTTATAAGGTGGAGTGTCATCCGGATGACTATGGAGTGCTGTTAGGAAAAAATGGCCGCAATATTGAGGGGCTGCGCCGAGTAACAATGGCAATGACCACACGTTTTGGTAGCCGCGGTGTTATTGAGCTTCCAGACATTCCAAAAGATGAATCTTTTAACGATTAGTGCTGCGCCATGCGACGACGCTGAACTTCTTCTTTATAGAAGTTGCGTTCAAAACGACGGAAGGATTCCACACGCACTTCTGAACCAAGAATATCCTTCATGCGCACCAAGCTGTCTTTTTCTAGCTGACGCATTTTTTCGATACCTTCTTTAATAAAGTCCGGATGAATTTTTGCGCGCTTATCATTTAGCTCTTTCACCAGGGCATTCGCAGTCGAAATCACCTGGATGGATTTATCTTCATCTACACGCCAGGTCTTTAACAAATATTGAGCAGCCGACTTATAAAACTTCTGCTGAAATTGTTCGTCGGTGTAAATTTCCGGAAAATTTCTCGTATAAATAACCGCGTCTGTGTATGAATCCTTCACTTCTTCCGCTTGCGGAGGATTGAACTTACGTTTTTCCAAATCCTCTTGTCGTTTTTTCGCTTCTTGAGCCACAAGACTTTGCATCGGTGCTTGATCTGAAGAAACTTTTTCGACCACAACCTGGCTTACGAAGTACACCAACGCCCCCATGGCAAGCCCCACGGACGCCCAGCGAACTTTCTCTGACTTACGTTTCTTCATCAAATCAACCGGTTTAGATGAAGATGCGGTCGTTGATTGGGCCAGCGAGGCCACTTTGCCTTCGATGGCTTCTTTGATGTGGTTTTCGACGGATTGAGAGATATTACGCCATTGTGATGGCTCCATAAGCATTACAATCTCTTTTTCAACGGCCGCGTGGATTTCTTTAATTAAAGAAGATTTTTTCTGAATCACGTCGGTCAGAAGATCTTGTTCCATTCTTTGAAGGCGTTTCGACATCTCTAGGCGCATTTCTTCAAGACGCTCTTCTTCCGTTTTTACCATCTGCGATTTTTCTTTTTCTAGTTTTTCATTCAGGAAGATCTTCTGCGCGTCGTATTCCTTAAACAAGTGGGCTTTTTTAGCTTCGATGTCACGGACATCCATGCTGAGATGAGCCTGCTTTTGTTGAAGGTTTTTGATGGATTCTTCAAGCTTCGTGTTTTGTTGGGTGAACATCTCTTGCGCTAAACGAAGCTCTTTGAGCTTTGAGTCCTCCAAAGTCAGAAGCTCTTTCACGCGAGTTTCTTCTTTTAATAGAAGCTCTTTAATGCGCTGATCTTCTTTACTGACGATTTCTTTTAGCCGCGCGTCTTCGGTTTCGCGCAAGTTCGTTAATCGCGCTGTTTCACTTTCAAGCAAATTCTTAAGACGCAGTTCTTCACTGTCGTGCAGTTCTTTTAAACGCAAAGCTTCGCTCTTCAAAAGAGCTTCAGCGCGTTCTTCTTCCAGTTGATTCTTTTCTATCAGCTCGGCGTTGCGCTGATCCGTTTCTGTCAACGTAGACTGCGCTGACCGGAGCTTTTCTTCCGTTTCTTGCAGGTTTTTAGCAAGAACTTCCAAGGCTTCTTTATCTAAACGCAATTTTTCCTGCGCTTCTGCCGTTTGCAGTTGAGAAAATTCCAATATGCGTTGCGCCTCTTCACGGGCCCCACGCAGCATGCTGTCCGCTTCGGTCTGCGCTGCTAAGCGACCACTTTCTAAAGCTTCGCTTTTCATTTTCTCTGCCGCGAGCGTCGCTTCCGAGACTATGTCTTCAGAATCGACCTTCGCTTTGTCTTTTAAAGACTGCACGTACATATCAACTTCTTCTCGCAGCTCTTGAGCCATTTTGCGAGCTTCGGTCAGCAGTTGACGTCCTTGAGATTGGAAATCAGAAAGAATGGCATCCGCTTCTTTATGAGCCTCCGCCATGCGCGTTTGATAAAAGTATTCTGCCTGAGATTGGGCTTCACGCGCCTTTTGATAAATGGCTTGAACCCTTTTTTCGGCTTGGGTTTCGCCTTCTAAAATAATCTGCGCGGCTTTGCGTTTTGCTTCATGCAGGATTTTTTCCGCTTGGAAATGCGGAGTATTTGGTGGCGGCATTGCCACTGTATCCGGAAGAACCGGTTCCTCTTCGGGAACAGGCTCTTCCTGAGGCAGTGGCTCTTCCACTTCATCCGTCTTAAGATCAAAAGTCAGAACGTACTCCGAGCGGCCCAGTTGGACCTTATCAGTCACAACGACATTGACAGGTGTGCCTTGCACAATCTTCGTTCCGTTAATAAACGTCCCATTGGACGAATTTTTATCTTCGATCCAAATCTGGTTCCAACGACGATTGACGACAAGATGCACACGGCTGATGTGATTATCGTTTAAAGCGATATCACAATCGACAGAACGGCCGATGGTGAACGAGTCTTTGTTC
The DNA here is from genome assembly GCF_001592745.1 of Bdellovibrio bacteriovorus. Classification (NCBI taxonomy): domain Bacteria; kingdom Pseudomonadati; phylum Bdellovibrionota; class Bdellovibrionia; order Bdellovibrionales; family Pseudobdellovibrionaceae; genus Bdellovibrio; species Bdellovibrio bacteriovorus. The sequence continues at coordinate 266,788 of NZ_LUKD01000008.1, read as the reverse complement.
ACCTCTCGGCTGAGCACCTGATCCTTCCTTTGGATTGTGACAGTAAACTTATTCAATTACGCACCCCGGGCAATGGCTGCCTTTCCTATCTCTTTATTCAAAGCATCCTCGGCCAAAGCTTCAACGGCATCACGATGTTCATCAAAAGGTCTTTCGTGTTCTGGGTAGTTGTTGTTGTCACTGCGGTACCACAACAAATCCAAAGCACTTTCAAAACGGTCGACCATCGACACATAAGATCTTTCCGGAGAAAGAATCACGTTCGTCACGTGCGATAAAAGCGAGAAGATAATACCCACGATGGACGTCTTCATCGCAAATGAGATTTCATGAAGGAAGCGGTCCATGATATTCTTCGTACTTTCTAGATCCTGAAGATTCATAGTTCCCAACTCTTGAAGACCGCCGGCAATACCAATGAAGGTACCTAAAATACCACCGACAACGAAAAGACCTGGTAAGATAGAAATCAAGTCATTCAGTCCTACCATCGGGATCACACCAAACACACGATTGAAACAAGGATTATGTTGCAAAGTCGCCTTTGTGATATTCAAGAGCTTAGGATTTCCCTCGCTCCACTTTAAGAACTTCAATTGTTTAAGAATGTCTTTCACCAACCAAGCACAGCCTTGGCGGACCAAAAACACACGGTCACTTGTTGCCATAATGGAATCCGGCTTACGGCGTTTCATACGATCACGGATTTCAAAGACTTCATAATAAGTTCTTTCCAAAAGTTTTTTCGAAAGAACATAGAAAGAAACATTCTGCGCTTTGCCTGGCACTTCGCCTTCGATAAAACGATTCACGCGTTTTTCGAATTCTTTGGCAAACCACTCATGACGGCGAACTGTGTAATAGATCATGGCTCTGAAGAAGAAGCCAACCATGAACACCGCGCCCATCGCGTAAGGTAGAAATATAATAAAATATTCTGCTAAAGCTTTTGAAGTCACAACCCACCCCTATTTCTTTTGATCCATGCTAAAACGAATAATCACGCGCTGCGCTTTTTTGCAGTCATTCTGCTTACAGAATTCGGCTGCTGAAGCGACATTTCTATTTTGCACCTTCATCACTTCCAAGAAACTTCGACCAGAGACTTTCATCAGGCCCAGAAGTTCTTTTTGGTGATCAAAGGACACATTCTGTTGATCCAACATGTAACTAAAAATGGAATTCGCACGACGATAACTCAAGTCCATGTTGTACTTGATCGCCGCTTTGTCTTCAGGCTTGCTACTTTGCGGATCGATAAAACGTCCTTGATAAGTAGGCGACGCAAAACCGATCACTTCGACGGCTGAAATTTTGTCAGAAACTCTTGGATTGCCAAAAAGAGATTTCGAATAAATCGGCATCGCTTTTTCAAGGACACCTTTCATCTCGGCTTTCAAGCGGTCGGAGTCGCTATCAAAGTACGCTTGACCGAAATCTAAAACCACATCGCCGGTTTGCATGTCGATATCAGCTTTCACACCGGCTTTAGCAAAACCTCTTTGAATTTCTCCGGCCACCATTTTTCGCGCTTCGATTTCGGCTTTGGCCTTTGCCAATTGCCCTTGCGTATCAGATAACTGACCTTGAAGTGCGGCTGCTCTTTGCGCTCCGGCCAAACGCTCGGCCTGCGCACGAGCTTCCGCCGCAGCCACCCCAGCTTGCAAACGCGCCTTTTCGTTGGCAAATCCTGCCGCGAGACCAGCTTTTTCATTCGCAAAGCCTGCCTGCATCGCTGCCATACGCGCTTGCGCTTGGGCTTTTGTTTCAGCCAACTGACCGCTCAAGCCCACGACTTCGCCTTCTTTCTTCGCCAACAATCCTTGAGTTTTTGCAAGCTCTCCTTGAGCTTGTCCTAACTGAGTTGTCGCTTCTTGAAGCTGAGATTGATATTGAGCATTGACTTGCGAAAGTTGCTGAACTTTTTGTTGGCTTTCCGCACGAGCCTGCGCCATTTTTTGCTCGAATAAGTTCTTCGTGATCTTGTTCAGTTTATAAGCGGCACGAAGGTCGTTCACACGCTTTTGCAACACAGCTTGAGTCTGGCGGATTTTAAGTTCGCCCTGAGCAATAAGCTGCTTCTTTTCTTGAATATCCTGATTAAGGTCAGCGATTTCTGTTTCTTGAGTTTCGATTTCCACGTCTTGTTCTTTAATAAGGTCATCACGGTTGATGATCTTAGATTTTGCCATTTTATTGGCGTTAAGAACGTTGCGCACCATTTGCTGGTACTTATTAAGAGCTTTGACTTTCTTTTCATTTTCCAAAGCTTCTTGCACTAAGCGGTCTTTCTCCGACTTAGCATCTTCTTGCAAGAGAGTGAGCTTATCCATAAGCTCCTGGTACTCTTGCGCTTCGTCCTTCGTGGCCTGGTTTGCCAGATAGTCATTCTTGACTGATTCATACATCTTCAATTGATGCTCCAGCTCTTCCACTTTCATGGAAAGCTTTTGATTTTCAATTTGATTTCGCAATCCTTCGGTCCCTGTGCGCAAACTTGCCGTCACGTAAAGCAACAGAAAGATCGTGCTTAAACCCAAGAACAAATCCGAATACGACGTCCAGAAACTGTCTTGCGAATTATGGTCTTTATTCTTGTTATAATTAAAAGACATACAGACGCACCCCACCTGCAACCAAGGATAACAGGGGTTTACAGAAGTCCTATGCCTCAAAAACAGAATCTTGTGTTTTTGTTTTCTTAGAAATGTCGAACAGTTAAACATGTCCCAGGTGTCGAGACACGATTCCAAATAATTATGAAAACTTTTTTTTCAGCCTCTGTTGAGATTCTGTCAAAGGAAGCTTCACAAGTTTTATGTTACCTAAAGCCCGTGCGGATTTTGCCAATACTTAAAACGTGTTTTCTAATTTGGCGTTTTTTCTTTTTTCTTATAGGGGCAGTGACGGCAGCCTGAGTTGCAACACTGACCGCGACGTTTGTGAAAAAGTTCGGTGAAAACCAGATAGCCAGTTTCAGGATCTATATAGCTGTCTTTCCCTTCCTCGCAGGCTTTGCGATGAAGTTCGTCGGTTTTCTTAATTTCCATTTTTTAGTTTCGCGTAAATAAGAGTGTCGCGTCTTTGCCCGTTTTCGATACAGTGTTTGCGCAACCGCCCCTCCAACATATATCCACAACGAAGGGCCACGGACGCAGAGCGCGCATTCGCACCCGAGCAACGAATTTCAATGCGAAAAAAACCTTCGTCAAAAAGGACGTTTTCCAAGGCTCTTACGGCTTCACTAATATAGCCTTGGCCTTCGTACCCACCCACGATCCAATAACCCAGTTCGCAGCGGTTGTGCTCCCAGGCAATGGTGTGCACACCGACATTTCCAAGATAGATATCGCCGTCATTAAGAAAGACGCCGTAATCGAACATCTTAAAGTCGGCCCACTGCTTGTGAGTCATCTCGATGTATTCGCGCTCGTCGTGAATACCTTTTGTCCAAGCCACCCAGGGAAGAAATTTTCCTAAGCGCTCACGATCTTCATCCACACGACGAAACATTTCGGTCGCAAGCTCAATACGGTGCTTTTTCAGAGTCACACGCGAGGCCGCGATCGTTTCGGGGAGATGATGAGGAGTCACAACAACCTCTTTAATTGTTATTTGATTTTTCCGCAAAGATCAGAAAGGCGAATTCCTGACAGATACTCCATGGAGTTCTTTTCAATCCCGTTGGCCACTTCATCCATGAGTTTTCCCATGTTGCAGCTGACAAGGCATTGTTTCATTGGCTCTTTATCTGGTGTTGCGATCAATTTTTTATCGCAAACCGCGGTGTAAATTTCCTTCAAGGAAATTTCTTTGGGTGATTTTAAGATTTTGACTCCGCCTGATTTTCCTTTGAAGGACTCCAAAAGGCCCGCGTCGACAAGACGAGAAACCAAACGACGAATCACTGTTGGATTCGTGCGAATGCTGTTGGCTAACTGATCTGACGTCAGCAACTCGCCCTTGTGATAAGCAAGGACCGTCATGATATGAACTGAGACAGAAAATCTTTGATCGACCATAATGAGATCTTACCTCAATCCCTAAAAATAAACAATCTTAAGGACTTAGGGCCCTAAATCAATTTAAGCGGTTTATAGGACTTTTAAATGTGCGTTTTACTGTTGCATTTAAACTCAGATCCCATTATATTGTGCTCATGTCTGTTACATTTATGCAGATCATGGAGAATATATGACTCATACAAGTATTAAAGAAGCTCTAGACTGGCGTTATGCAACAAAGCGCTACGACGCTACAAAAAAGATCTCAGAAAAAGATTGGGAAGTATTAAAGGACTCTTTGCAACTCGCTCCTTCTTCTTACGGAATTCAGCCGTGGAAGTTCTTAGTCATTGAAAATCCTGCTCTGCGTGAAAAATTAAAGACTGTCTCTTGGAATCAAACCCAAGTGACTGATGCCAGCCACTATGTCGTCTTCTTATATAAAGAAGAAATGGACGAGGCTTTCATACAAAAATATATCGATCGTATTTCTGAAGTTCGCTCTATCCCCCACTCCTCCCTGGATGGCTTCAAAAGTATGATGATTGAAAATTTAGTTAAAGCTCCAGATGAAAAAATTCGTGTATGGTCGCAACGTCAAGCTTACATTGCCATGGGCTTCTTATTAGAAACTGCGGCGATGTTAAAGATTGATGCGACTCCGATGGAGGGCTTTGATCCTGCTGCCTACGACGAAATCTTAGGTTTGCAAGGAACAGGCTGGAAATCCGTTGCTACAGTTGCTTTGGGATATAGACATCCTGAAGACTCATTTCAAAATCTCAAAAAAGTCCGCTTCGCAGAAGACTCGATTATTCAGTACGTGAAGTAGATCCCGCCGCAAAAACCCCAGTGTTCATCCCTCCGACGCTGGGGTTTTTCTTTTCTGTTTCCTCGAGGAAAATCTCGCAATCCAGATGGCCTTCCAGCTTCAAAGCCACTAAAAATCCCTGTCGCAAACTCGCGTTCATGTTTTCGAATTTTTCATTCTGAAAATCTCATTTTGAAACTCAACGTTTTTGCTTTTTAGGCCGAAAAGTTTTGTATGGGTGCAAATATCTACCGGTACGTTCTGCTCATTTGCTTTTTTACTTCAGCCTGCTCTTTAGATGCATCGCTTGAAGACTTCCGTAGCATTAATCGCTTGCACTTAAATTTTGACGAAAACAATAAAGCTGTTTCATCCTCAAATTATCGCTCTTATTCAGTGATGGGCTCATGCATCCACGTTGGGAAAGAAGTCCAGGTTCAACTGGGTTCCTTTTCAGGCAATACTACCTGCCTGCCTGACAAAACTTTCGTGGTGCTTCTGGATCTAGAGGGAATTACTGAGGGCGAGTACGCCCTGACAGCTCGCCAAGAAGAAACCGAAGCGAAAAAAACATCGGAAGATACTGAAACGGTGACAGTGGATCTAACTCCACCTCTTGTCACCGTGAACCCCTTGGATAACAGACAGAATTATTCTTTGTCGTCACTAAAAGCAGACTATCCCGTCGGCGGTGATTGCTCCGAACCCTTCAATGTGGTTAAAGTCTCGACGTCGCTTTCTCAGGAGTATCTGGCCGTGTGTTCAGCATCGCAGAAGTGGGAAATCAAACTCAATCTCTCCTCTGAGACAGCCAGCTCCATCGATTTTTATATTCAACACTTCGACTCCGTAGGAAATATTTCGACGGCAGTGACGGCGAACATCGCCTATCCGCGCTGGCAAAAAATCAGCCCCGATATTACGGCAACAGGAGTTCCGTCTGTGCGGATCCTCACGCAATACGGAGACAGCGGGCGCATTCTCATGGCGAGTCCCCTTCGCAACGACGACCTGGTGGATCTAGGCATCGTGAATTTCAACAACACAGGTCTTACTCGCATCAACCCTCTTTCTGGCCAATGGGGTCTTGATACCTCGAAATTTCTGGCAGCGGTGCCCAAACACGGACGTGCACTGTACGTGCGCTCTACCATTGGTCGCACTCAACTGCGCGAACTTCATTCTGTCAAAATCGACGGCACCGACGATAAGGTGTTGATGGGACCGACAACTGCAAATCCCGTGGGGGGCGTCACTAACTACTTATTAGCTCCCAATCAGGATATTGTTGTCGCTTTGGGTGACATTGAATCCACCGACAATGAATTTAATCTTTACGCCATCAGCGTGCTTTCTGGAGCCAAAGTTAAACTGAACGGTTCGTTAGTGAGCGGTGGTGATGTGCGAGATTTCTTAATCACACCCAACGGCGAAGAAGTGATTTTCCGCGCCGACAAGGATACTGATGAAGGCATTGACCTGTATGCCGTGAAACTAGATGGTACAAATCTGCGCAAGATCAGTCCCACCATGGCTGCCGGAAAAAGTGTGTATGCCGGGTATCGCATCAGTCCTGATAGCAAGTGGGTGACTTTCCGTGAAAACCAAACCTTCTTGAGCGGGTCCAATACCGCCTTATCCGTGGTTTCTTTGGTCAGCGGAGAAATCACGAATATTTCCGCAACAGGAACTCAAGGTTTCGTCGAGATCGGTGCCTTCAGTCCTAATTCTAAATATCTTGCTTATCGTATTGATCGACCTTTCGTGGGCTGTTATTCGCTGCTGGTTTTAAATCTAGAAACAAAAGCAGAGACACAAGCTTCTCCTGCTTGCACAAGCTCCACGAATGATCTGCTTAGCTACGCCTGGTCGCAAGACTCGCGAAAGCTGGGCTTCGGTATGACCACAACGGCGAATTACTATGACCTTTTCGTCGCTAATCTTGATGGCACGGACTCTCATCAGATCACCACCGTGGCGGCAACACGCAACGGCGTTAATGGAGGCTACAAAGAAGATTCGATTGTATTTACTCCGGACAATACGCGAGTGCTGTTCATTGCGGATTTATCAGGAGTCGCTTATGCCTCCACCAACGATATGAAGTTCGACCTTTATAGTGCTAAAGTAGATGGATCAGAACCTCCCGTAAAATTGACTACAAACTCGATTGCGACTTTCGCGCATGACTACCCCGTTATAAAAGTCAGCCCTACCAGTGATCGGGTTGTGTTTATTTCAGATCTTTTGGTCGATGCACGCTACGAGATGTTTTTGGCATCAGTCGATGGCAGCTCTATTCGAAAAATCAGTCCCGCAATTTCCATTGCTACTGGCGGTGTGATGTTTGCTAATCAGAATTATTTTATCGATTGGACACGCAACCTGGCCGTGTTTCAGTCCGACACTATCACGGATAATGTCTATGGCGTTTACTTAGCTTCTCTCAGTCTTTCGTCTCCTTCTTTAACTAGCATTACGATGCCACAAATTATTTCTGGCGACGTTCCTGCCCCACTTGCTGCGGCGAATGGATCCAAAATCGTTTTCCGTCAGAATCCCACTCTGGACGCAGAAATGCACATTTATGTTGCGGATGCTGACGGTTCCAATGTGTTGCGAATGACCAAAAATTTTCCTACAGGTGGTGGAACAATACGCAGCTTTTCCGTCACAGCGGATGGAGCAAAGGTGATCTACATCGCGGATCAGGATACAGCTGGCAAGGAAGAGCTTTATATTTCGGACACGTCTTCAGCCAGCACACCTTTAAAATTGAACGCAGCCATCACAGCGTCTGGCGGAAACATCACTCAGTACAAAGTCATCGAGTCTGCGAACAAAATCCTTTACATGGGTGATCTTGCCGCGGATTCCGTGATGGATATTTACGTCGTCAATTTTGATGGCACAGGCAACACGAAACTTACACCGGCTTACTCGCATACCACGACGATCAATCAATGGGATGTCACACCCGATGGTTCTGCCATTGTCGTGCGATGGGACTATCGAGTGGCTACAAAAATTGAAGTGGATATGATTCCCCTTTCCGGCGGAGCACCTGTCGCCCTGAATGCCGCGATTGGATCCGCTTTCGATGTCAACGGGTTTTCAATTTCGAAAGACTCTGCTTGGGTTTGTTACTGGGGTTACCTCACGGTGGCCCGCCGAAACGATGTACGCCTGGTAAATGTAGCCACGCCAGCAACAAATTATCTGGTGGACGTAGGCATCGATACAGCACGAATGGCGACAGACTGTAATTTCAGTCCGGATTCTTCCTACGCTATTATCAAAGGCGATTGGGCAACAGATGGAAAGACCGCCCTTAAAACTTTCAATATCAGCACCCAAACTTTATATCCTATCAACGCTTCGTTGGATGCCACCGCCAACACCAGTTGGTCTGAAGCGCTCATCGAAGGAAGCAACAAGCGCTTAATCACGCTTAGCGAGTCGGCGCCGGAAGTTTATGAAATCTACAGTTCTAATTTTGATGGAACTGATTCAAGAAAAATTAGTAAAGCTCCCTACGCTGGCGGTCAGGTGAATGCCAATACTTTGCAAGCCGTGCGCATTTTAGACGATGCGGATCGCACGATTGTTTATTCAGGTCTTATCGACACCTTAGGAAAATGGGATCTTTACGCCGTGAAGTGGGACGGGACTTTACAACGCAAACTCGTCACCTTGCCTGCTTATGCCGATATCTATGATTTCTTCGTGTATTCGGGAAACACGCGCGTGTTCTATCGTGCAGATGCCGACGCAGATGGAATGTTAAGTCTTTATTCCGTAAACGCCGATGGAACGGGTTTAAAAAATCATATGCCTGGACTTTCAGGAAACACCGGCGTTTGGTATTCCCCTGTCATTAGTACATCGCATGTGTTTTTCCTAAGTGATGCTTATCAAAATCAGCTCTTAGAGCTGTTCGTTGACTCACTTTAAAACGCTCCCTTCACGAATCGCGTACATTTAGCTCAGTACCCACCTATAATATGACGAAGAGTAGGGAAACACTTCTGTCGGGTTCGTTTTCATTTTTTTGTGTTTTGGGGATAAAAATGTCACTTCGCTTTTGGGTCAGTCTCATAAGTCTGATGCTCATTACTGGTTGCGGTGTTACTGCGAATATCGCAAGCCTTCTTGGAAAAACGCCCCTAGCCACAGTTTCTCCCGGACCCACCGTGAGTGTCGATAACACTCTTGATTTATCAGCCCTAACTCCTGCCACAGGAAAATCTCCTTTCACTTTCGAAGTTGTTAACGGTGATGCCACTATTTCTGGAAGCACGTTAACTCCGGGAACAACTCCCGGAGATGTTCTTGTTAAAATTACCGACGGTGACGGCACAGAGACTTTCATAAAAATTCCGGTGACGGCTTCACTTGATATTTCTCCGAAACAACTGACCTTAAGCACAAATAGTTCTTATACCTATACGGCAAATCATGGCGTGCCACCCTATACATTTTCTGCGACCGGTGGAACTATCACGACAGGCGGAGTGTTCACTCCCGATGGATCTTTAAATCCCGCGACCGTCACAATTACGGACAGTCTTGCAAATTCAGTTTCTATAAATATCACCGTCAATCCAGCATTGAGTTCTTCGCTGAATCACGGAGTTATTGCCGCCAACAACAGCGCCACACTGACAGGAAGCGGCGGCGTTCCCGGCTACAGTTATTCGCTTGTATCGGGACCAGGATCTATTGGTGCTAGCACGGGCACCTACACTTCCGCAGGAGGCACGGGTACTGTGACTTTACGAGTGACAGATTCCTTAGGAAATACTTTCGATCGTACACTCACGGTGAATCCAGTGTTGGCGGCCTCTCCAGCGAGCGCTCGATTATTGACTTCGACTTTAAGCTCTTTTTCAGCGACAGGTGGGGTTCCACCTTACACCTACACGATGGGTGTTGGCAGCACAGGAACAATCAGTCTTATGACAGGCTCCTATACGGCACCCAACACGGCTTCCGCCGACACCGTTATAATAACGGACTCTTTGGGGAACACAGCCACCTCGCTGGTTGATGTCGTTACTTCTGTTTCACTGGCTGTAAATCGTTCCTCGATGCCACCGGGAGTCGCCGTGACCTTTACGGCCTCAAATGGTTTTCCACCTTATACATATTCGATTGTTTCTGGTGGCGGAAGCATTGATGCCATCTCGGGTGTTTACTCTGCTTCAACTTCGGGAAGTAAAACAATCGCCGTTACTGACAGCTTAAGCATGACTTCACAAATGACCATCACCGTTTATGAACCTTTAGCGGGAAATGCATTTGCCGTCGGCATTGGCGACACCGCCACCGTGACGTACACCGGTGGGGTTCCTCCGGTCAGCGCATCCATACTCAGTGGCGCAGGCTCGGTCAGTGGATTGACATTCACCGCTCCAGGCACAGCCGGTACGACGACTTTACGTTTGACGGACTCCGATGGAAATGTGGCTGATACTATTGCGACCATCACTCCCCCGCCTTCGTTCACAAGTTTTTCAGTCAACAGTCCTTTCACAAGCGCCAATGTCAGCGTCACTATGGTGGGTGCGAATTATGACTCCTGGTGCCTTCGCTTGAATGTGAATTCTACGGACGGTTGTACTTGGCAAACAGGGCCTCTTCCCACTTCGTTGGACATTACTCGCCCACAAAAATTATATAAAGATCCCAAATCGTATTATGCCTTTTTAAAACGGGGTAACAGCATTGCCGCCGCTTCGGATCACAAAATCTTTAACAGCAAATTTCCGTTGGGAAGTCCTTGGGCCGCGTTTGATCCAAAATATGTCTTCGCCCATGGCACCGACCTTTGGGTGTATGATGCAGCGACACCGTCTGTTCGCAAATTCGATAAACACGGGAATGTTCTTTTTACCATTGGTGAATTCGGATCCTTCAAAGGGATGATCAATCCACTTAAAGGTCTTGCTTCAGACTCTGCAGGCAATTTGTATGTCGGTGATAACGTGAATCGGCGGGTTCAAAAATTCAGCCCAACCGGTGCATGGCTGATGCAAATACCAGCGACCCCAGTAGGTTCGACAGAAAACGGATATTTTAACGACATGAGAGAAGTCGCCGTAGACTCAGCAGGAAACGTCTATGTGGCTGACGGTCGCCACATAATTCAAAAATTTAATAGCGTTGGAGAGTGGCAGGCTAATATCGGTTCCTCGGGAACTGGTGATGGCCAATTCATAAACATTGAAGACATAAAAATTGATTCTGCCGGCAATATCTTTGTTGCTGATACTGGAAATCATCGTGTTCAAAAAATCGGTCCCAGCGGCACATTCCTCATGAAGTTCGGCAGCAACGGAACTGGAAATGGGCAGTTCAGTGGCCTCAAAGATCTTTTTCTTGATTCCTCAGGGGACATTTTGGTTTTAGACGAAAGTGGTCTTCAAAGGTTCAGCAGCACGGGCACTTGGCTATCTAAACAGGTTTTATTAACGTCACCGACAAGCTTTCCGGTGTATGTTTCAAGTTTTACGATCGACTCGGAAGGCACTCTTGTTGTCGCCGATTCCAATTTGATGGGCATCGTAAAATTTGATGGTGCTTTAAACCCAACGCCTTTGGTGCGAAGAATTTCCAACGATGATGGACATTTCTACATTCTTCAAAAAATTTCAGTCGATGCCTCTCAAAATATCTGGGTCGCAGAGAGCCACAATCACCGAATTCAACAGTTTGATAATAACGGTGATTTCTTGATGAAAGTGGGCTCAAACGGTACCGGAGACGGCCAGTTTCAATATCCTGGGGCTATCGCAGTCACGAATGACGGCAGTTTCTTTGTTGCTGATAACGGCAACCGAATTCAAAAGTTCGATGCGGCGGGAAATTGGCAAAGGACCTATCCTATCGGAATGAAAGCTACCGCCTTGGCTTTGGATTCTGCCGGTCAGCTTTATTTCACCTCGACGGGTTCAAAAATCAGACGTCTTAATCCAGATACGGGCGTTGTCACTGAAGCCTTCGACACTGCGGGCACACCGGATAGTGGATTTTTTTCTCCCGCTGGAATAAGTATCGACAGCTCTAACAATTTTTATATCGCATCTGACTACCACGTGCTGAAGTTCAGTCCCACGGGAACATTTTTGTTTTCGTCGGGTGGATGGGGGTCTACAAGTGGTAAATTTAGTCAAGTTTTAGGCGATGCGGCTGTTTCACCGAATGGCGACATTATCGCGGCTGACCAAGGTGGAGTTGCGCACATATTCAGTAGTACAGGAGCATTCAAAGCAACCATTAGCTCTTCCGGCCTTGGCAGAAAAGTTAATTCTCCCCGAGGTATCGCCGTTGATAGCGCAGGAAATATTTATATCAGCGATAGCACGAGAAACCAGGTCCTGAAGTTTTCACCAGCGGGTGTTCAGCTTTTTGATTGATCTGCATGTGCACCCAAACAGTTTCTTTATTTTTCGTGGTTCGGAATGAGAATTCAGAACCTCATTTCATATTTTACCTTTTAGTGAAATTTAACTACTGACGAAGAGATCTTTGAACCTACTGAACGTTTGTAAAAACAGGATTCAAAGATGCTCAATTTGAGACATTTACTTCAAGCTGTCACACTCTCGATGTTGATCTGTGGTTGCGGCGTCACCGCTCAGATCAGCAAGCTTGCCAGCGAGCTGACTCCGACCCCGTCGCCAACTTACGAAGACCTCACAGATGGGCCAGCTATCACAATCAATAACCCCTTGGATTTATCGACGGTCCCTACAACTGGAACAGGTCCTTATACATATGAAATTATAGAAGGCAGCGGAAGTATTTCAGGCTCCACTTATACCCCAGGTGCGACGACGGGCGATGTTATTATTAAGATTACGGATGCCAATGGAGACGTCAGCCACATTAAAATTCCTGTAGCTCCAACACCGACGGTTTCTCCTGCACAAGTTTTTTTAGGAGTTTCTGATACATTTGATTTTTCTGGGGCGAATGGCGTCCCGCCGTATACTTACTCTGCGACAGGAGGCACTATCGATTCTTCGGGATTGTTCACTGCCGATGGAAGTACTGGGGCAGCGACTGTTACCGTCACTGATAGTTTAGGAAATACTCACACGCTCAATTTAACCATTCGACCTGCATTAAACTCAGCAGTCACGGCGTCTACCATGGCCGCCACTAGCACCGTTACTATGAGTGGTATTGATGGAGCCGGTGGATATACGTATTCCCTTGTCTCTGGGTCTGGTTCAATTCACGCATCAACGGGAGTTTACAGTCCCGGCGGCACTTCAGGCACCGTCGTTTTACGAGTGACCGATGCTGCCGGTAAAACTTCAGATCAAAGTGTCACAGTGGCGCCATTGTTAACGATATCTCCGATAAATAAAATAATTTTGGTGAATACTACGACGACGTTCACGGCTTCGGGTGGAGTACCCCCTTATTCATATGCGGTCGGGATCGGAAATACAGGTACAGTAGGACTCACGACGGGTGCTTATCAGGCCCCGGGAATTGCCGCTAGTGAGACCGTCACCGTCACAGATGCTTTGGGAACCACGGCCACAGCGACAGTGCAAGTAAATCCCCCAGTAAAAATATCGGCGACTAAAACAAAATATTATACGAATACCTCAATCACTGTTTCGGGTGCTGATGGAATTCCTCCTTACACTTATAGTTTGATCATGGGAACAGGAACGTTAAACAGTACCACAGGTGAATTTACAACGACCACGATAGGGACTAAACGTTTTCGTGTTACCGATTCTACAGGCGCTTCAACCACTCTTATTACTACGGCCTACAACCCATTACTCACTTCAACTTTCAAAGTTGCGATAAACTCGATCATCACATTTACTCCCTCGGGCGGTATTCCACCTTACACGACGACGTTGCTTAGTGGTGGAGGCTCCTTGAGTCTGCTCAACTACACGGCCCCAGGTACGTTGGGTGTGGCGACAATCCAAGTCACCGATACTGGCGGCACCAGTGTGAATGTCACCGCGGATATTACAAATCCACCTTCGATTTCTCAATTCGAAATTTCCGGCCCATACATTTCTGATATCGTGAATGTCAGCGCAGCCGGCAGTGAATATGATAAGTGGTGCATTTTAGAGGGACTTAACTATGTCTCTGCTTGTGTCTGGCAGAATGGCACATTACCGGCAGTTTTTGATACGAATAAACTTTATCGCGAAGGTCGCAGCTATTTTGCCTTTGTAAGTCGAGGCAGTGCCGTTGCATCCGCTTCAAGTCATAAGTTCTTTAATTCCACTTTTCCATTGGGATCTAAAAACAACTTTGGTTCTCCGTCAGGTATTGCAACCTCGAGCGACGGTTTTTGGATTGCTGATTCATCTTTGAATAAAGTTTTTAAATATGACGCCAATGGAAACTGGCTCATGACTCTAGGTAGTGACAATCCTACGGCGCAGACGGGATTCTTCAAATACCTAGCTAGAATTTTTGTGGACTCCAACGACAGACTTTACGTGGTCGACCAAGGCAACGACCGCATTCAAATCTTCGAGGCCAGTGGAAGTTATAGTCGAACTGTACCGGCGGATGGGGTGATGGACTCCCCCACCAATGGGCACTTTGAAAATCCTTGGGCTGTATATGTTGATAATAGTGGAAACATGTACGTTGCAGACAACACGGGTCGAGTTCAAAAATTTGATTCTACGGGCAACTGGGTCTTTACCTTCGGAAGTTTGGGGACCGGTAATGGACAATTTTCTGTTCCCAGAGACATCGAGGTCGACAGCAGCGGAAACATCTTCGTCATGGATTATGGAAACTCCCGTGTTCAAAAGTTCGATAGTAACGGAACTTGGCTAGCGACTTTCGGTGGTCCTGGAACGACTGACGGCCTTTTCGACGCCATTGCTGATATTGAGATCGCGCCTTCAGGTGATATTTATGTGATGGATAAAAACAGGCTGCAAATATTCAATAGTGCTTTCGTGTTTCAATCTTCCTCTCCGATCGGAACTGGTGAAAATCTTGTTAACTATGCCCATGCACTGAGCTTAGACTCTCTTGGAAATTTCTATGTGCTTCAATCTGGCAACCAGATCGTTTCCAAGTTTAATAACAGCCTTGTTCATCAATTTACTGTGGGAAGCACTGTTCGAGAAAACGGCTCATTCAATAATCCTCAGAACATCTTTCGAGATTCCTCAGGAAACCTTTGGGTTGTTGAACGCACTGGATGTCGAGTTCAAAAGTTCAGCTCTACCGGAACCTGGTTGATGGCTTTTGGTAGCTGTGGAACGGGCAATGGAGAGTTTAAAGAGCCTACAGCCGTCGTAACGGCCTCGGATGGTTCTATCTACGTAGCAGACTCACTGAATCTTCGTATTCAAAAGTTTGATTCCAGTGGAACTTATTTATCTCAATTTCCGTTTGGTCAAGTTGCCGATATGGTCATTACCTCCTCCGACGTTCTTTATGCCAGCCGGTCTTCCACAAAAGATGCCGTCAAATTTGCGACCGATGGTAGTATTATAGAAGTTTACAGTTCTGGAGCTATCGGCACAGTCCAGGGGTTGGCTGTGGATGCTAGCGGAAGCGTCTATGTTGCAGATCCCATCAACACCGTTATTCATAAATTCAGTCATGATGCCATCTATTTGGGAACCATCGGTGGCCCCGGGACTGGCAACGGTCAATTCGGCAGCATTTCTGATCTCACGTTCGCGCCAAACGGAGATATCTACGTTCTTGAAAATGGTGGCGTAAATCGAGTGCAAATTTTCGATAGTACGGGCACCTATAAGTCACAGTTCAGTTCATTTGGATACGGTATAGGTCAACTGGTCTATCCCATGAACATTGTAATAGATCCGACCAATGAAAATATTTATATCGTTGAGCCTAATCGCCATCGCGTGCAAAAATTCAACTCTAGCGGTGCGCCTCTACTTCAATAAGTCTTTTAAACAAAAAACCCCGAGATCGCTCTCGGGGTTTTTGATTTTTATTTTATTGTGCGTCCATGAAGCTGAAGGATTCGCGAGGCGCGATTTCGTAAATCTGCCCCTCGAGTCCCGTATTCAAAGGAGTTGTTTGCGTGCCGTTCACAGCTACTAGTGAACCGCCTTCTGTCAGACCAATCACCTGGCCATTCACTTTGTAAGCTCTTACCAGTCCTGAAGCCATCGGCGTATTTACCGGATTGATGAAGGGGCTAAGTCCTCTTTCATTGCAGCCGAATTCATAGACTTGGCCGTTAGAAGCTAGAAGATAGTTCGAACGAGCCGCGCGAGAGTACCCATTCGAGTAAAGAATGCTGACAGCCTCCCCTTGCGGGATCTTTACATCTTTTGCAGAAGGTGAACGCGGGTCACAGGCAAAAGTGATTTTTGAAGTGTAAACCTTCGCTGTCCACTGTGCACCCAAGTGAAGATCAGCAAGTTCCGCACGTTGTGTTGGAGATTGCGTGTTGTATTCTACGATTGCATCCCCCGCTGTTTGTACGATTTCACCTTCGTTATTGGCGAACATGTAGCGGGCGTTTTGTGTGCGATCTGTTGGAATCAAAATCATGTGCTGTGCACGCGGAACGATCTTACCCAAGAAAGGAGCATTGCCTAATGCCGTCAACTGGTTGTTGCCCGAAAGATCCATTGAATAAAGCTGTGTGGAGTCCGCCATCAACAAAAGTTTTTGCTCACGATCAATTTTCACTGGGACTTCGAAAGCTTCATCCGCGTAAGTCACTGCGGAAGACATGGCGTAAGCTTTTAACGCTGGGTGAATGTCTGTCGCGTACTTCGCCAGTTGCGCGTAAGTTTCGACACTGACCGCATAGGAACCGCCGTCGGAAATACGCGTGTCGCAAGCGCCAGAAAGACCTTTGCGCGCTCCACGAGAACAAGTTGTATGAGGATAACCGTCTATGTGACGAGCTTCGTGCATGAAAACGCTCGCGCGATCTAATGCTGAAAAACTTTCTGTCAACATCATCGGGCACACGTACATGGTGTTTCCGAATCCATAAACATAAGCGCCTACACCTTTGGGGCAGTTCGCCTGAACATCGATGTCCTCGATACGGCCGATGAAGTAGTCATACCAGCTGGAAGAAAAACGACCTGAGAATAACTCGTCCTGGCTTTTTTGCATGTTCGGTTCAAACGCCGTTTTACGCATGAACATGATCGCCTGAAGAAGGTTCGCTGTTTGCGAGCCGTCGTAGCAGTAATCTTTATTCGCTAATTGTCGAAATTGAGAAAAGTGTGAAGCAATTGTTTGCATCTCGCTTTTTGAAATGCAGTCCGCAGCGAAGCTAGTGGAACCCAATAACGTGAGTACCAATACGATGAAAAGTTTGTTCATAAAATCCCCTCCATTTAATGAACTTGGCGGAGAGTGTAGTCGCCTGAAGAACAATATCACCAAAAAAACGCAGGATTAATGCGGCCTATTACAAAAAACACATACTTTTCGCGGAACATGTGGCCTGCCAATTACTTCGTCAGTTCCTGCAGACGAGTATGGGCGTATTTCTTCAACTGCGCGTCGGGAATCTTATCAAAGGTCTGAACGATCTGTTCGCGGGGAAGCTCCCCTTTTTGAAAGCTCTTTAAAAGATCTTCAATGGCCATACGACGCAAAGACTTTTCCTGCATGGCCAAAGTCTCTTCTGGAGAATGGGTCGCCGGCTTTTCCTGAAAGCTTAACGGAGCTTCTAGAACCGCACTGATCGCCGCAAGATTATGAGGGGCCTGAAGCCCTAAAAGATATACCGAAAAAATGCGCGTATTTGCTGGGGCCGAGGCTTGCAAGGCCATTTGCGCCAGATACTGGCTTTCTTGAAGGGACAACGCCAACGACTTCGTTCTTAGCAGAGCTTCCGTCTGCTCTTGGGACTCGACCGATTTATGAAGGCTTTCGGAAGAATTTTTCACCCAATCCCGAAACTCCGTCGATACGTGGATTTCGGTATTGGAAGGCTCGTCGCCGTTAACTTCAATTTGTTTTGGTTCTTCTTTTTGAGACGTCGATGCTACAAACGCATTACGTAAAAACGAGTCGGAGCCGGGCTGACTGTCCGTAAGGAAATAAAGGGAAAGGCCCCCGACAAGCAAGACTCCAATGATCAGACCGATTGTGGCGTTTTTCATGGCCCTACAATGTGAAATTCATGCAGGAAAAGCAACTTAAACTTGGGCGAACCTAGGCAATAAGGCCGCATTCTGGTACACCAAAGACAAATAATCGATCTCGAGGTTCCTTTGGATTCAACTGACTTCCGATCCCTAAAACTCAGCACCGAACTGCTTTCCGTCGTTCAGGAATTAGGCTACGAGAAAATGACGCCCATTCAGCAGGCTAGCATCCCCCTTCTTCTGGAAGGAAAAGATGTCCTGGGCCAAGCGAAAACTGGCAGCGGAAAAACCGCGGCGTTTTCACTACCGATCTTGAATAAAGTGAATCTTGAAAATCAGAACATTCAGGCATTGATCATCTGCCCGACTCGGGAACTTGCCACCCAGGTTGTTACGGAAATCCGCAAATGGGGCCGCAAGTTTGTAGGCCTTAAAGTTCTTCCTCTCATCGGCGGTCAGACCGGTCGGGACCAAGCGCAATCTTTGGAAAACGGAGTTCACATTGCCGTAGGAACTCCGGGAAGAATCTTAGACCATATCACGCGAGATCGTATTGATCTGAATGATGTGGCTACAGTGGTTTTTGACGAAGCCGATAAAATGCTGGAAATGGGTTTTGAAAAAGAAATCCGTGCGATCATGAAAGGGCTTCCCCCGAAACGCCAAACCGCTTTGTTTTCAGCAACTTTTCCTGAATCCATTCAAGCTTTAAGTAAAAGCTATCAGCGCCATCCTGTGCCTGTTCAGATCGCCGATCCCGAGGGAGAAAGCTCTTCCATTGAGCAGATCGTTTACGACGCTCGTGAGGATGAAAAGCTGAACGTTCTGATGCGCGTGTTGCAACAGCATCCTTCAAAATCGACAATCATCTTCTGCAATATGAAAGCGACCGTTAACGAAGTTGTCGCTGCTATCGAAAAGAATGATGTTCCTTGTGGTGGGTTGCATGGCGATCTTGACCAGCGCGAGCGCGATCAAGTGATGGCGATGTTTCGTAACGGCAGTATCACTTTGCTAGTCGCAACCGATGTGGCGGCTCGTGGGTTAGATATCGATGCCCTAGAGATGGTCGTAAACTATGACCTTCCCGTACAATCTGAAACTTACGTTCATCGCATTGGTCGCACAGGAAGAGCCGGTCGCTCGGGAGTTTCTATAACTCTAGCCAATCCCAAGGACACATTAAAACTTTTAGAACTTGAGAAACTGACAGGCGGAAAGCTTCTTCGCCCTTCGTTAGGTTATAAAAATCAGCACGGCTTAACTGGAATGACTCTTCCAAGCATGCAGACTCTTTCAATCTCGGGGGGACGCAAAGACAAGTTACGACCTGGCGATATCCTGGGGGCTTTAACAGGAACAGCCGGGCTTAAAGCCACCGATGTAGGTAAAATCGAAGTACTAGATAAAGTCACGTATGTCGCAATTTCCAGAAAGGCCGTGAATCAAGCCATGGACCATCTTCGCAATGGCAAGATCAAAGGCACGAAATTTCCGGTGAGAAAGCACTGATAAGATTTGCGAGCTGATTGAAAGCATAAAAAAACCCCAAAGTTTCCTTTGGGGTTTTCTTTTTTGATCTGATTTATATTTCGAACTAGTGGATGTCCTGCAAAGAAACAGAAACCATTGTCGAAACACCGCGCTCTTGCATCGTCACACCGTAAAGTTTCTTAGCCACTTCCATCGTGTGTTTATTATGCGTAACTACGATGATTTGAGAGCGTTTTGCCATCTCACGAACAAGGTCGTTGAAACGGAATACGTTCGCATCATCAAGTGGAGCATCAACCTCATCCAGCAAGCAGTATGGAGAAGGTTTTACTAGGAAGATCGAGAAGACCAGCGCGACCGCAGTCAAAGCTTTCTCTCCACCTGACATCAAAGACACGTTTTGCATCTTTTTGCCCGGAGGACGAGCGATGATCTCGATACCCATCTCGCCTTTTTCTTCGTTTTCGATCAATTCCAACTTCGCTTCGCCACCGCCGAAAAGCACTGGGAATACGCGAGTGAATCTGTCGTTCACAAGGTCGAACGTCTCTTTGAAACGTTTCGAGCAGATTCTATTGATACGGTCGATCACTTTGCGAAGCTGTTCTTTCGCTTCGGTCAAATCGGCGTGTTGTTTCGTCAAGAACTCGTAACGTTGTGCTGTTTCTTCGTACTCTTCGATCGCCGAAAGATTAACCTCACCGATCTTAGCGAGTTTTTCACGAAGCTCTTTCAATTCCGCATCTGCCGTCGAGAAGTCGCCTTCACGATCTGCGTATTTTTCAACAACGTCCGGAAGATTTAGCATGTAGCGCTCACGAATAGAATCAATGAGGTACTGCTCTTTCATCTTCGCCTGCTCAAGTTTTAGTTGAGAGTCGTTCATTTTGTGCTGTCTTTCGTTACGCGCACGTTGAGAAGACATTGCTTCTTCTTCGATCGTGCGTGCAGATTCAGACATCACTTCGTATTCATCTTTTGTGCGAGACACTTGAAGTTTCAAAGTCTCTACTTCTGTCAAAAGACGTTCAAATTCGATTTTCTTTTCTTCCAAAGTCACTTGGCTCTCAGTCATCTGAGAGTTGTAACCTTCAGCTTCTTCGCTCATGCGAGCTAGCTGAGTATCCAGATCGCTCAAAGATTTAGAAACCATCTCAAGCTGTCTTAGAACGCCTGTGTATTCTTGCGTTTTAGAAGCCGACTTCACTTGAAGATCTGTCACTTCTGCTTGCAAGCCATCAAAGCCCGTACGAGTTGAGTTCAACTCTGTATTCAAAGACTCAACTTCACCTTCAAGAAGAACTTTCTTCTCACGAGCTTCAATCAAAGCTTCGTTCAACTCTTCAAGTTTTTGTTCCTGAAGTTCCACTTGCTCTGTGATTTTCTTAAGCTCGCGCTCTTGGCGTTCTACCGCTGTTTGGGCGTTTACCAATTCGTTTTCGGCGCGCTCGAGGTCTTTTCTTAGCTCCGTAACTTTGATCTCTTGATCGATCTTACGTTTTTGCGCACCTTCGAAATCATTCAAGACATTTGCCAATTGCTCTTCTGTCTTTTTCAAAACCATTTGAGCCAATTGCAACTTGCCGGCGAATTCGTCTTTTTTCTCTGACAATTCTTTGATTTCACGACGGCGTTTCAAAACACCTGAATCCGCAGATTCAGAAGAACCACCCGTCAAAACTCCGTCCGCTGTCAACGTGTCCCCGTCAAGAGTCACGAATGTCCAGCCTTCGTATTTTGCACGAAGATTCAAAGCCGTGCGGATAGAGTCAACAATCGCAACTCCGTCCAACATATAAGTCACTGTGTTTTTAAATTTATCAGCGGCTTGAACAACATCTTTAAGGATGGCTTGAACACCGTCTTCACCCACAGGGGCTTCAGAACGGTTGAACGTCAAACCTTTGTCGTTAGCAGATAGGAAGCTAGAGCGACCTGATTTTTGTTCTTTAAGATGTGTAACCGCGTCTACCGCGATATTCGCATCTGAAGAAAGAAGCATTTGCAGGCGTGAACCCAATGCTGCTTCCATCGCCACTTCGTATTCTGCAGGAACTTCAACAACCTCAGAAACCGGTTGGAAGTGAGTGACTACAGAACCATCGGCCATCAACTCTTGAGTGCGAGTTTTCTGCCATAGCATGACTTGCTTCACACCTTCTTGGAAACCCTCGAAGTTGTTTTGCAAGTTCTCTAGACCGTACAAGCGAGAAGCCACTTCATTCAAAGAATCTTTGAAGGACTCCACTTCCGCTTTTTTCTCGGCCACAGATTCTGTCAGGATCTTTTTGTTCGCTTCAAATGAGTCTACGTCAGAAGCCAAGTCCAATTGCATTTGGCGTTCTTTTTCAAGCTCACCGAATACTTTTTTACGACGAGCTTCGAACTCAACTTGTTTTTCGCGAAGTTCGTTCACGACTTGTTGTTCGTTATCTTGGCGCTCTGTCAAATCAGCGATTTGTGCTGACAATGAATTCACGCGAGCATCCAAAGAAGATTCGGACTGACCGACCGCGAACAATTCACGACGTTTCGTCGTCAACTCTTCATCGACTTCCGCAATGCGAGAGTTGAAGTTTTGGTAGATGTCGTTTTTCTCTGTGAAGGCCGCCGTCAAAGACTCCGACTCTTCTTTCAGTTCTGCCACTTGCGCTTCAAGTTGCGCTTTATCACGAGCCAAAAGCTCCTGGCGAGCTTGCTGTTCTTGCAAGATCGTACCTGTCATTTGTTCGTTACGGCGAGCCTGTTCGATTTCGAAACGAAGCTCTTGGATCTCCATCTCTTTTTTCTGAACAGAAGACTGCTTTGTGTAGAATTCGTTTTGTTGTTCTTCTACTGCCTTTTCTTTTTCAAGAATTTGCAATTTTAGAACTTCCAACTGACCTTGAAGAGTCGAAAGGTTTGTTTCACCTTCGACTTCCATGCTTTGCGCTTCATTGAAGATCGCTTGAGCTTCATCTGCCGCACGTTTCAACTCGATGTATTGAGCTGAAGACAACCAAAGATCCAAATCCTCGATTTGGTTTTTGATGTTGCGATAGCGCTCAGCACGCTGTGCTTGTCTTTGCAAAGAATCGATTTGGCGTTTCAACTCTCCGATGATGTCTTGCAAACGCACCAAGTTTTGGTCTGTTGCCTGAAGTTTACGTTGAGATTCTTTCTTACGAGCTTTGAACTTCGTAATACCGGCAGCTTCTTCGATAAGCATACGACGATCTTCAGGTTTCGCGGTGATGATCTTACCGATCATACCTTGAGCGATGATAGAGAAACCTTTAGAGCCCGCACCCGTATCCATAAAGATCTCTTGCACGTCTTTCAAACGTGCAGGTTCTTTATTGATGAAGTACTCCCCTTCACCATTTCTGTGAAGACGACGAGTCACCATGATCTCAGTGTGTTTGATGTATTTAGCTGGGAAAGCGCCACCGTCATTTTCAAGCGTCAAAGACACTTCACACATACCTAGTGGAGCATAACCTTCGGCACCACCGAAGATAACGTCAGTCATTTGCGATCCACGAAGATCTTTCGCAGACATTTCACCCATAACCCACATGAGGGCATCGACGATATTGGATTTACCGCAACCATTCGGACCCACGATACCAGTGATACCAGCATCAAAGTGAATGACGGTGCGATCTTTAAATGACTTAAAACCAATCAGTTCAATTTTTTTGATTCTCACGAAACATTCCCCTCATACCGCCCTTGGTCTAGCTAGACCAAAGACCATTTCAATCTCGCGAGAGTTAGAAACTATGTCAACAACAGGCTTACAAAAGAGGAAGGGAAGCTGAAAACTTAGGCAGAGTTGGGAGCGTATTTTTCGCGTCGCAATATCTTCAGGGATCAGATCTGCTTAGCTCTTACGCATATCAAAACAGACAATGGCGCACCATGTGTGGTGCGCCGCATATCTTTTCGGAAGTTCAAGGTTCTATTGGCAGCGAGTGATCTGACCAGACTGGTTCATCAAAGTGTAACCAGAGCAGTTAAATTGAACACCGCAGTTCACCCATTGGTAACCATCAGTGTGGTACCCGTTACAAACTTGAGTTGTATAACCACCTGTATTGTAGCCAGAGCAAAGCGACGTGTTTGCTTGCTGGATGTATTGTCCGTTCACGTATTGGTAACACATGCCGTTTTGGTAAACGTAACTGCCTGTGTTTGTGTAGCACAAAGACGTATTAGCTTGTTGGATCAACTGTCCGTTGATGTTTTGGTAGCAAAGACCATTTTGCATCACGTAGCCATTTCCGCTGTTATAGCAAAGAGAAGTATTTGCTTGCTGAATCAGCTGCCCGTTTACGTTTTGATAGCAAATACCATTTTGCATAACGTAACCAGTGTTTGTCGTAGAGCTTTTGTTGTCCTTGCTACAGTTCACTAGGAACACTGACAAAGAAACAAGAGCCAGGGCTTTAAAAATTTTCGAAAAGATATTGTTTGTTTTCATATATTTTTTTCCTTGATGACTAAGGTAAGAGCAAGGGGTCTGCCAAGAACACTGGCACGGCGACTTCCCGCCTGATTCTATGAACTTAACTAAGTGTGGAATCAATGTGAGACACCCTAAATCTGTCTGCAGCTTTGACAGTGCCGACAAAGGGCATCCCCTAAAGTGTCACTGACGGAACAGCCGTCTCAGAGTGAAACAGGGTTTTTACGATAAATTTATAGCGAAGATCCGTCTTTTAACTCGGCCTTAAGATATTCAAGAGTAC
Organism: Bdellovibrio bacteriovorus; assembly: GCF_001592745.1. Classification (NCBI taxonomy): domain Bacteria; kingdom Pseudomonadati; phylum Bdellovibrionota; class Bdellovibrionia; order Bdellovibrionales; family Pseudobdellovibrionaceae; genus Bdellovibrio; species Bdellovibrio bacteriovorus. Next base: position 242,631 of record NZ_LUKD01000008.1, on the reverse strand, counting down.
CTTCATATTCAGGAGGACCTATGCAGTACAAAAAAACTGAAACTGAATAACGACCGCGAGTTTCTAATGGCGAAATCGCGTTCAAGATTCTTTTCTCAACGATGATCTTTGCGATCCTAGTCACTTACTTCACAAAGTAAATGAAATCCTCAGAGCTCAAGATCTCTGAGCCATCAAATAAAAAAGCCGCTCGTTGAAAGCGGCTTTTTCTTATTTAAAAACATTCCGTACTTCTTAAGGGCCCCGCAACAATGCTGCAGCGTAGACCCAAAAAAGAAGCAGGCACCTTAATGGAGTTTCTTTCCTAAAAGGGCGGCGCGAGCTGCGGCTAGGCGCGCGATGGGGACACGGAATGGAGAGCAAGAGACGTAATCAAGTCCAACCTTGTGGAAGAACTCGATAGATTCTGGATCACCACCGTGCTCACCGCACACGCCGACTTTCAAGTCTGGCTTCGTACGACGGCCCAACTCTGTTCCCATCTTCACCAACGAACCTACGCCCGTTTGATCGATCGACATGAATGGATCTTTAGGCAAGATGCCGGAAGAAACATATGAACCCAAGAAGCGACCGGAGTCATCGCGAGAAAGACCCAATGTCGTTTGAGTTAAGTCATTCGTACCGAAACTGAAGAAGTCCGCGTATTCAGCGATCGCATCTGCTGTGATAGCGGCACGTGGAAGCTCGATCATAGTTCCTACTAGATAGTCGAACTTCACACCCTTTTCTTGCTGTACTTTCTTCACTTCGTTGATCGCCGATACACGAAGGATGTCCAATTCCTTATCCGTCGCCACAAGGGGGATCATGATTTCAGGAACAAGTTTTTTACCTTCACCAATCAACATACAAGCCGCTTCCGCAATCGCGCGCACTTGCATTTGATAAATCTCTGGGAACGTGATCGCCAAGCGGCAACCACGGTGACCCAACATCGGATTGAACTCGTGCAAAGATTTTACTTTCGCGCGAAGACGTTCGTAGTCCGTGCCCAAACGTTTTGCCAATTCTTTAGTTTCTTCGTCTGTGTGAGGCACGAACTCATGAAGAGGTGGATCCAACAAACGAATCGTCACTGGCAAACCGTCCATGATCTTAAACAACTGATAGAAGTCATCACGTTGCATGGGCAGCAGTTTAACCAAGGCTTTTTCACGGTCTGATTTATTATCCGCGATAATCATTTCACGAACGGCATCGATACGGTCCGCACCGAAGAACATGTGCTCTGTACGGCAAAGACCGATACCTTCGGCACCGAAGTTACGCGCTGTTTGAGCGTCTTTCGGAGTATCCGCGTTCGTGCGAACTTTCAATTTACGAACTTGGTCAGCGATTTTCATGATGCGCTCGAAGTTGCCATCAAGTTTTGGCTCGATAGTTTTTACCTCACCCAAGTACACTTCACCCGTAGAACCATCCAAAGTGATCACATCGCCCTTTTTAAGAACGTAGCCTTTCACCTTCATAGTTTCCGTGCGGTAGTCGACTTCCACTTCACCACAACCCGCCACACAGCATTTACCCATACCACGAGCTACTACCGCCGCGTGAGATGTCATACCTCCACGAGTCGTGAAGATACCTTGCGCGGCAACCATACCAGCAATGTCTTCTGGAGACGTCTCAACGCGAACAAGGATGACTTTCTTTCCTTGTTCTTTCCATTCAACAGCTTCTTCAGAAGTAAATACGATTTGACCATTCACGCCTCCTGGAGACGCTGGCAAACCTTTCGCCAAAAGAGTTTTCTGCGCTTTAGGGTCTAGAGTTGGATGCAGAAGTTGATCCAAAGCACCTGGATCTAGGCGCAATAAAGCTTCATCTTGATTGATCAACTTTTCATCGATCATATCGCAAGCGATTTTCAATGCCGCCGCCGCCGTACGCTTTCCGTTACGAGTTTGTAGCATCCAAAGAACGCCACGCTCGATTGTGAACTCAATATCTTGCATATCGCGATAGTGAGCTTCTAGTTTTTTGTAAATGTCGACAAGCTGGCTGTAAGCTTGAGGAAGAGCTTCTTCCAAAGACTTCATGCCTGAGCCTTGAGCCGCAATCTTAGTGATAGGCTGTGGCGTACGGATCCCCGCAACAACGTCTTCACCTTGGGCATTGATCAAGAATTCACCGTAGAAAGCTTTTTCACCCGTAGAAGGATTGCGCGTGAACGCCACGCCCGTTGCAGAATCATCCCCCATGTTCCCAAAGACCATGGATTGAACATTCACGGCTGTACCCCAGGAAGCTGGGATGCTGTGAAGTTCGCGGTAAGTAATCGCGCGTGGAGTATTCCAAGAGTGGAATACCGCAGAAACTGCGCCCCACAATTGTTCCCAAGGATCTGTTGGGAAAGACTGACCTGTCATTTGATGAACAAGCTCTTTGAATTTTTTAACAAGAAGTTTCAAGTCATCAACAGTCAGCTCTGTGTCTGCCTTGTAGTGCTTGTCTTCTTTCATGTCTTCCAAAGTCACTTCAAGAAGAGAGGAGTTCATACCCATCACCACGTCAGAGTACATTTGGATAAAGCGACGGTAAGAATCCCAAGCAAAACGTGGATTGTTTGAAGACTTCGCTAAGCCTTCCACCGTTTGGTCATTCAATCCCAAGTTCAAGATTGTATCCATCATCCCCGGCATAGAGGCGCGAGCACCTGAACGAACAGAGACTAGAAGTGGATTGTTCACATCACCAAATTTTTTACCGATCTTCGCTTCCACTTTCGCCATGGCGGCCGTCACGGCAGGACGAACCCACTCTGGAAGTTTGCCGCCCGCTTCATAGAAGTGCGCGCAAATCTCTGTCGAGATTGTAAAGCCCGGAGGAACAGGAATCCCCAAAGACGTCATCTCTGCAAGATTGGCCCCTTTACCGCCCAAGATGTTTTTCATTCCCGCATTGCCCTCGGCTTCGCCGGCAGCAAAGAAGTACACGAACTTCTGCGGAATCGTAGATGTTGAAGAGGCTTTTTCAGCCGTGTTTACATTCTGGTGCATAAGTCTCCCTCCAGAAAAGTAACGAAGTAATATCTATGGCTAACTACTTATATTTTGAGCTAGCTATATTAAGGTATAAAACACTTCTAAGTCCTTAATATCAATGAAATATATTAGTCAGACTTCGCGTTGAGTTATAGAGCCAGTGCTCAATCACAAGCCGTTTAAAATGCTTTAGGAATTCCCTTAAAAAATGAAGGACTTAGGCGTTTTTAAAACCGACATCGAGCCTGACACAATCTTAAAGAAAATCGCGCCGTCCTTGTGGTAAACCGACGACACCCCACAAAAGAAGGAGATCCCCTTGAAAAAAGCTCTGATTATTTTGTCAATTTTTGCAGCAACTCCCGCCTTTGCTTGCAACCAACTAGAAGCTCAATTGATCGCAAAAGCAGCATCCGTTGAACCCGCAAACAACGGTCAATGCCGTGTGAAGCTGTCTTGGACTGGCAATTGGCAGCTCAACCCGAGCTTTCAGTGCCCCTTGGATATCGATGAAGTCAGCTCTTTTGGCGTGATCACATCTTGCAATGTGAAAGAGGGCGATACCGTGACGGGTATCGTCTACCGCGATATCAACGCTTCTCCGACAGAGATTTATTTGTACTAAGAATTTGAAAATAAAAAAGGGCTTCTGACGAAGCCCTTTTTCTTTAGAGAAATTTGAATTTTCGACTATTCCATATCAATGGCTTCAAAGTCGATCGTCAGACCTACGCCAGGGCCTTGCACATTCCACACAATTCCTTCTGACAACAGAATAGAATTTGTCGAAGGCTCGTAAACCCAACCTTCAGTCAAACTGTTCGGGATCACTTGGGTACCGTAAGAAACCTTGATCGTTTTCACATCAGGGGTACGGCTTAGTTTTACTGTCCCCGCCGTTCTTTTTACGATGTCTTTCGCGAACTCCGCAAGTTTCACACCGTAGTCTGGAGAACAAAGGCTCAAGATGTTTTTCTGAGCTTTATCACCATTCACCACGGACTCTAGGAAAACTTCCAATTTTTCATCCAGGTCTTCGGAGGCTACGCAGACTTTTTCTTGCGCCAACGTACGGATAACTCCGTAACCCAAGACACGAGATGCATCCCCTTTTTTCGTCGTCAAAATTTGCAAGAAATCCTGAGGAGCAAAACGAGATTGGTCTTTCGCATCTGTGATGAAGATCACCGCCAAGAACGCATCTTGACGATAGAAGCCCATATTCGCGCCCACTTCCAAAGAAGGAGAAAGCGCTTCAACAACCGGGCCGAACATCTCTTCAGACGCACTTCCGTTTGTACCTACTTCCATACGACGAGCCAAAGATGTCACTAGATTCGGCGTTGTTTTTTCAACGAAGGTCGGAAGGCCTACCAACTTACCGCAATGGTTGCGGCAGTCGTCCATGTCAGTTGTGATCACACCAATGTGATAATCCAAGATAGATACTTTCGAGATCGCATCAGCAAAAGCATAAGCATTGCGGCTTAAGTTCGCTTGCGCATCGGCCATACTTCCTGAGCTATCGATCACGAAAAGGATGTCGACCTTCGGATTGAACACCGTAAAGTCTTTTGGTTTTTCTTGGAACTCTTCGTTTTTAAGGATGGCTTTACCGATAAGATCTGGAGAATCACTTCCACATCCCGACAAAGCACCAAAAGCAACGACGAAGCAAAGAGCTTTAGATACGAACTTCATTCTTTACTCCTTCACGCTGGCTTTCGCGCAGCCCTTTTTAACGTCTACTTTGAAGTTAGAAAGTTCGTCGAACCAGATTTCTTTGTCATTTGCAAAGCTCATCGCATATTTGTTCGTTGAACCCGTCGAACCCATTTTGGATTCCGTCGTTCCTACGTTCTTGATGAACTTCGAAGCAGAGTCCACTTGTTGGATCATTTCTACTTCCACGATACGAAGACGTTGCATGACTTGTTTTGAATCTTCCAGTTCAGACTTCGCCAACTCTTGAACACGTTGCAGACCCGCACCTTGAGTCATTTGCGCGCGCGTTTGAACTTGGTTCTTCAAAGTTTCAAACTGACCTTGCAAGTTCCCGAATGTCAAAGAACGAGCGTAAAGCTGTTCAGCCAATTCAGATTCTTTCGTCAGGTAAGCATGTCTTTTCACGAGCAACGTCAAAACTTCGTCACGAGATGCGTGCGCTGGGATCAGGTGAGCATCTTTACCCAATTTTTCAGGGCTCACAGGTCCTACAGACAAAGCTTTCATCAAGTTTGTCACTGCAGGCTGATTTGGATCTACCGTCAATTTTTCTAGAGCCACCAAGTGCTCGCCGAATTGTGGCTTGATCGCTTTCATTGTCTGAAGAACGTGAGGGTAATCACACACTTTCAAGCTGCTGAACGAGCTTAAAAGATAAGACTCAATACCCACCCAACCTTTAAAGTGCGGGTAAGTCAGAGTTTTCGTGATCGCGATCGCATTTTGCGGCTCACCTTTTCTCATGAAAGCCCAAGCCATCTCTTCTTGCGCTTGGAACCAGTAGTCTGATTTTTTACCGATCTTTTTATAGTACTGGATAGAAGCATCCAAGAAACCGTTTTGGTAAAGCAAACGACCCGCAGTGATCGTCATAAGATCTTTATCAATCGGATTGTTCTTAGCTTTCATCAAGTGGGCTAGAACTTGCGCTGCTTTACCCGCTTCACCACGGATTCCTAGATTCAAAACCAATTGCCATTGCAAAAGGTTTCTTTCAACTGAATCTACCGGTGTCTTTTTAATAAGCTCAGTCAAAGCGGCGATATCTTCGTTGACGTAGTTCTTCTGAAGAAGAACCGCCATCTCAGCACCCACGCCGAACACTTGAGTCCAATAAGGTTTCCAAGTGACTTGCGCCATTCCCCACACAGGGTCTTTGTCATTCAAGTTTTCTTTCCAAAGACTGATCACTGTGCTGTCGATTTTCTCTGGAGCCGAAATGTTCAAAAGCGCTTCAACACCCGTCAGCTTCAAACCGTTTTTATAGTTCAAGAAAGCTTCAAGAGCCTTGCCCGTTTCAGTTTGTTGAAATGATGAACCATTGAAAGCTGTTGCCCATTGGAACAAAGCTTTTTCATAATTCTTTTCAACCAAGAATTGGAAGAAGATATTTTGTTCCGCCGTTGAAGGATTCACCGCTTTTTTTAGCTTGGCTACTTCTTCGCTTTCTACGAACTGAGCCGCCGCTTGGCTGGTCTTTCCTTCAAGGATGCTCATCAAGTCGTCTTCTGCGAAAGCGACTGTGTGAGCTCCAAGAACTAAAGAAGCAACAGTTAAAGATTTAACTAACATCATAGCATCCAACCCATTTGTACAGAGGCCACGTTTGTTAACATGTTCTCAGTTTTGTTGTAGTATTCCGCTTTGTATTGTTGAGCGCGGTATTCCAAACGCGTTGTTAGATTTGAATTCACCCAGAAACCAAAACCCACACCCAATGTCGCCGCAGGACTTGTGCCATTAGATAGTTCCATTTGGCCGTAACCCGCTGTCAGGTAAGTGTCGAAGTGTGCTACGCCATATTTACCGAAGCTCAATTTACCTACGATTGGATACCAGTTCACGAGTCCCAAAGTTTCTGATTTAGGATAAATCACTTGCGGGAAAAGATAGCTAGGCTCTTTTGGATTTTGAGCCGCGTTTTGGCTCGCCTTATCAACCGCAGATTTTCCTTCTGGAGTCAAAGTGTTGAAAGAGTAGTTGTACTTCACACCCACACTCCAGCTTGGATTGATGTGGTAGTGAACGTTCAAACCCGCATTCGTCGTGCGGTTGTAAGAATCGCCATTGAAAACACCTGAAAACTCAGGAGCCACTTCAAAACGATTGGATCTTTCCATGAAACGGTTTTGAACCACTTCGTTTTCCACTTCAGGGTTCAAAGCTTTCGCTTTAAGGTAAAGCGCCTCGTTACCACCGAAAGAATCCACTTCATGCTCAACAGATTGAGCAAAAGCCATAGAAGAAATGAAAAGAGCACAAATAAAGCTTAAAGATTTCATAGAGTCACCGCCTTAACATTAATGCGAAGAGTGTGAGTAGTGTTCACGGACACGCTGCCAACTGTATTTTCAACTTCCATTTTGATGTTGTAAACGGCGTCTGCTGTTGGAGCTGTCAAACCTGTCGTTGTGATATAACCTGAACAATCCATTTGGAACTTGCTTGTGTAGTTTGATTTACAAGTCAAAGTACTGCCCGGAAGAACCTTTGCAATGTCATCCATAGAAACCATTCTTAGACTTCCGTTCGCCGTCGTATCATAGATCGTGAACGCGATTTGCGCCGATTGACCTACAAGCAACGTCGGAGCTGATTCCATCGTGATACGAGTTGATTTAGGACGTGTGTTGATAGTGATATCACGTTTATAGATTTCGGATTTCACACCGTGTTTTGAAATCGCTTGTAAAGCAAAGCAGTAGTATGTGCTTGCCAAGTGATCGGCATTTCTCAAGTCGATCTCGATACGACCTTCGTATTTATTCGGAGTCGTCGTTGACTTCGTGATATTACGAACGCTGACCAAGTGAGCGATAGAATCACGATAGCTTGCGATGCCACAGTCACGAACATCCAAAGTCACATCCGCTTCACTGAAAGCATCAATGTCTTCCATCGTGTAGTCTAGATAATGAGTCGTTCCTGTCGTTAGTGTTCCATTGCCTGTGATCGTTTGCACGATAGGTTTTGAGTACACATTCACAACCATCAAAGAAAGAGTTTTCTTTTCAACAGAGATCAAAGGATATTTCGCCGAAGAATCTGTTGCTAGAGTGATACGAAGAGGAAGCTCGATGCTTGGAAGTCCCGCGACAACCGCTCTCGTTGGAATCCATTTGAATTCGCCAGTGGCAGCATCAAATGTCGCCCCTTCAAAGTCCGCCAAGTTGTCGATGTTCAATTTAAATGTCACACCTTCAACCATCACGCGGCCGTTGATTTTAAATTCCATAGGGCTGCCCACACGGCCGTTAACAACCGTTGGAGCATCAATGAACATCGCATCTTTAGAGAACGGTTTTTCTTGAACGGGTTTTTCCGCCTCAGGAGCGCGTCCTTCACGAACCGCTTCGGGAGCATCCTTCAAAGGATCCTGCTGCATTTCGCAGGCAGTTAAAAACATCAAGCCTGTTAATAAAGCCAATACTAATTTCATTGTCTACCCCTGCCCTTGTCTGCGTAATACGAACGGATAAGTTACTTTTACGTCCACGCCTCCTTGAGGCACTGGGAACTTCCACGTTTTCAAACGCATTGTAATACAATCCTCGACACCTTTATTCGCCATCGAAGAGTTTTCAACTGATGCTGATTTTACAAGACCGTTGCCACCGATGGTGAAACCCATCGCCACACGACCGCTCAAATTCGGTGTGCCTTGCAACGCTTGCTCGTAACAGAAGCGCACTTGACCTAAGTTGCGACGAATGACTTCGTCGATCGCTGAACGGTCCAAACCTTGTGCAACTTCAGCTTCTGCACCCAATGGAACTGGCGCGCCACCCGCAGAACCCACCAAAGAAAGACTGCCGTAACCAGCTTGGCCGCCACCCTTCCCTTTAGTTCCGTAGCCGCCGCCACCTTGAATGTTTCCACCCGTACCTAGAGGTGCGGAAGTGATACCTTTACCGTAAAGTGATGTTTGCACACCACCGCTGCCACCTGTGCCACCCAAACCGATGCCCGCTGTTGTATTCACGGCACCCAAGTTCAAGCCACCACGTTGTTTACCAGAACGAAGGCTTCCTAGAGCGGAAAGAGCTCCCGAACGCTTTACAAGTTCCGCACGTTTCGTTGGCATTTTTGTCGCGGTAGGATCTGCGGCCATATTGTTTGTCGGAGCCACCGTCTTACGCTTCATTTCTTTTGTCTGAACAATTTTAACAACTTGTTGTTTCAATTCTTCAGTCACTTTCGCGTTTTCTTTTGGCGCGAACTTAATGATCGAAATCAAAAGAAGAAGGACCGCGAAAGCCAAAAGCATAGAAGCCTTAAGGTCTTTCTTTTCATCCGCACGAACAGAACCATCCACAGGAACAGTTTCGATCGCTTCAACCAGACGAAGAGATCCGAAATTACCCAATGGGAATTTCTTGTTCTTCATTTCGTCAAAATCTAGATCCGCTAGTTTTGAGAATTTGATTTTTTCTTTCGTCAAAGCCGCAGTGTCAGTCACAACTTCCAAACGTTTCGTATCAGAACGTTGAATCAACTGCGCCTTTTTTTCCGTTACCGGAATCTGACGAGTCACATTACCTGCATTGTCTTCTAAAATGAGTCTAAGATTCATTTGCCCTTCACCTCACCCAAAGTCGCCGATTGTTTCATGCGGTCTTTGAAGTCTGCTCTAACGCCAATCAAGCTGTTTAATACTTTATCTTCTTCCACTGTTGTCACGGCTTCGTCAGAAAAGTGGTACTGACCGCTGACCAAAAGGTCTTCGAAGTTCATGTCAGTCTTTTTTGCCGGTTTTGCGTCCGGAGCGGCAAATGCCACTGTGGATGTTACAACCAAAACCATCATCAATGCGTATTTCATCATTGTTTGTCCCCTTTCACTTCACCGTCTTTTTTAGCCAGTGTTGCTAAACGTCCCTGTAGGTACTCGACCATGCTCTTACGTTGAGCTTTCTTTTCTACGGCAATCGCTTCTTCGATCGCGCTCACCGTAAATGGATTCTGTTTCAAGTTAGTGCGCGCTTTTTCCATTTCAGCCAAAGAAGGTTTTTGCTGAGCCGTCACCGAAGCTTTGATTTCAGAAACTGCTCCCGTCCAAGCGATCTTTTGATCTTCGGGAGCAATCGCCGCTACAGCTTCAACTTCTTCGACGATGTAATTCGCCCAGTTGTAGTTTTGGTGTGCGAAAGTTTTGTAAGAATCCAAAGCAGTTTTTTGGCTCCAGAACTCTTTCACTTTCGTTTCTGCCATCATCGCGGTGTTTTGATTTGGCGCCACTTGCTGAGAAAGAATAGTTAGGTACTCGTTCTCTTGTTCAGGAGTTAAACCCGCAGGCATCGGCAAAGCCAAAGCTTCGTTGTAGAAGCGAGAGTTTTCCTTCGCCACAAGATCCAAAGCCAACAATTGAGACGACCAGTCGCCCGTCGCAATAGCACGATTTGCAAGGGAATCGATTTTTTCCAAAAGTTTCACGCGAGCTTTAAGACCCATCGCGATTGTATTCTGGTTTTTAGTATCGATGTTGTGAGCCGCAGTCTGTTTGCCTAGATCTTTAAGATCAGCCAAAACCAGAATTTTTTCGATCATCACGAAAGCATCTTGTTTTGAGCTGCCTTTTTCCTTCAACGCTTTCTCAAGAACCTTGCGGTCTTTTGTCATGCCGTAAACTTCAAGAGCCGCCCGAGCATAAAGACCCGCGTTGTTTTTGAAGTAAGGTTTATAGGCATCGAAGTCTTTCGCCGGAGCTTTCGACAAACGGATCAATTGAGTCGCAATCAAAGCTTTCTTTTCGTCGTCTTTAGATTGTTTCAAGTATTGAGAGTAATAAGTTGCCGGGCTCTTGTCTGCGAGCTCTGAGTAAAGAGCGAGCTTAAGAACCTTTTCTTCTTGAGACAAAGAGCTGAATTGCATTTGTTCTGCGGCCGCCAAAGCCGTCGCGAAGTCCAATTCCAATTCTGCGAACCAAACCTTACGACCCAAAGCGAACTCACGTTCTTCTGTCGTCAAAGTTTTTTCGCGAAGAAGGTCTTCGGTCGCCACACGAGCTTCCGTGATCTTATTCAGTTTCTCGTTCAATAAGATTTTATTTTTAAGATAGATCTTTCTGTCTTCAGGAGTCGCCGCCGCCATATTGAAGCTCGCCAATACAGTCAAAGCTTGATCTGGTTGCGCTTCTGCGAGTTTCGCAGATTGAGTCAACACGGACTTTTCGTGAATCTGTTGGAACTCGCCTTTTTTATCCGCGAATTTAGAAGCGTAAAGCGCCGACCATTGTTGAATGCGAGCGTCGTCTTTAAGAAGCGCTAAAGCATCCAAAGACAATTCTGCCGCTTGAACTTTAATCTGGCTTGAACCTTTGCCGTTGATTGCTAGATCATTCAACTGTCCCGCCGCCGCTGCGTAATCACCCTTTTGGTAAATCGCATAAGCTTTTTGGTACTGAACATCGAAAGATTTTTGTTTCAATACAGATTTCGTTAGGTAGTCGTCTTGAGCCGCGACCAAAAGCTTTTCGTCTTTTGATTTTTCTGCGTTCTCGATACCCAAAAGCAAATTCTTCTCTAGCTTTTCAGCTTGAACTTTTTGTTGAGCCGAATCTTTTTCTACAGAGTACTTCGCAAGAATCATTTTATTCGCAGACGCTGTCCATTGAGCCGCTTGCGCATACTGGCCTGCTGTTGCTGCCGCTTGAGAACCCCATACGTACATATCTTCATCTTCAGGGAAGACTTTGAAGTATTCGTCGTAAGCACCCAAAAGCTCGGCACTTGGCTTGCTGTTTTCAATACGATTCCAGCCTACAACAAATTGACGAAGACCTTTTGCAGATTCTTCGCAAGTCGTCGCTGTGCAGTCAGTCGCTCCCCAAAGGTTCAAACCCATTTGGTAAGCTTTGAAAGCGGCAGGAACGTTTTTAAGATCGAAGTTTAATTGAGCCATGCGCACTTGAGCTTCAAGACGCATTTTTGGATCTGCTTGTTTTTGGTAAACGAAATCCCAAACTTTCAATGACGGTTCTTTTTGACCCAAGCGAAGACCTTCGCGAGCCAGCATCGTCACTTGTTGAAGTTTGAATTGTTCAGGAGATAGCGCGAATAAAGTTTCCGCATCACCGTCTTTGATTCCACGTGCGGCCATGAAGGTCGCTAAATCACGAGAAACCTCTTCCAAGAATTGCACGTCCGCAACACCGCGGGAAGCCGCCATGCGAGACTGCAATTTTGGATTTTTAAGAATGTCCTGAAGTTTCACGATAGAACCTTCAAGATCACCCATACGGAACGAACACCAAGCATTGCGGTAAGCCGCAAGACCTTGAGAGCTCGCTCCTTCTGTTGCCAAAACTTTTCCATAAAGTTCTTGGGCTTTTTTGAAATCAGATTTTCTAAAGGCCATTTCTGCCAGTGACAGATTGGCTTCGGCCATCTCAATCGGAGATGAAGAAGAACTCAACATCGCTTGATAGCTTTTTTCAGCCAATTCATTGCGACCTTGTAGTTCATAAAGATGACCCATTTGCAAATGCACTTTCGCCACAGAGTTCGCCGGAACTTTCGTCAAAGCCTCTGTATAGTATGAAAGCGCTTTTTCACGGTCTTTTTCACCCGCTTTACAAACCACGCAACCGTCATTCAACTCTTTCATTGAAAGTTGACGGGCACGTTCTGCATGTAGATCCGCCAAACGCAAAAGAACTCCGGCTCTGGCAGGATCTGCCGGAGCCAAGCCCAATTGCACTTGTGTGAGTTTTTGAATTAGGAGGTCTTGAGTTGACCCTGTTTGAGTCGCAGATGCTTGAGCTGACGCTGCCACACCCACTGACAAAGAGAATATTAAAAGTCCTTTTTTCATCATCGAGACCCCCTCCGTCCCTAAAACTACTTCAGTACTACTGCAAATTTAATGTCGCTGTATCCTGCTTGATTCATTCCGAGTATGATCTGGTTTAAGAACTCATACTTCACTCGGCGGTCCGCCTGAATCGTCGCCACTCCTTGGAATTCGACGTTCGGGTGAAGCTCTTGGTGCTTTTTACGAAGCTCCAAAAGTTCCGCAGTGATGGTGTCTGCAGTGACTAACTTATCTTCAACGTAAATCTTGTTATCATCGATTTTGATCACCGGATTTCTTTCTAAAACCGCCGCAAGGTGGGCTTTAGGAAGTTCCTGGTTTTTACCAATCATCAGGATTTCACCCGTGCTGGAAAAATTCATAAGAAGGAAGATCACAAGAATAGAGAACGCATCAATCAGAGCCGTCAAAAGAAGATCGGCCGCGATGTTGCGTTTTCCTTTAGCTCCACGAGGACTGATAATAGAGTGACCCTCTAAAGTCCCCGTTAAAACTGATGTCTTTAAAATGCCATCAGAAATCACAAAACCCCCATTATAAAGGAGAAACGCCCAAATCGTTCATTCCGCTTTTCTTCAACTTATCCATCACGTCGATGATCTCTTCGTAGGATGTTGCCGCTGTCGGTTGAATTAGACCTGTGTTCAAAGAAGGCTCGACTGCTTTTAAGTTCGTCAGAGCTTTTTCCAAACCTTCGTAATTCACCTTTTTATCGACCTGAGAAACGCGAAACTTACGAAGACCTGCTGGAACCAAAGAGCTTTGCTGCACTTCAAGGTCCAAGTCCCCTGCCGGAGTCATACGGATCCACACAAGAGGACTTTTCTTAGTATCCTCTTGTGCTTGACCGCCAACGGCTTGCTTCACGTCCATCGATCCCACGTTCAACCACACTGCTGTGATCAAAAGAAAGCAGATCGACACTGACAACAAGTCAATGAACGGAATAAGGTTAACTTCAAAATCCAAATGCTTTTTAGAGTGTTTCATAAACCCTCTTAAGCTTACGCATTCACTTCAGTGTGGCGCTCAGATTTGTTCGTTTTTATTTGGTAAGATGTGATTGGATCGTAAGAGTAGCTCAACCAGTTGTAAACTTTCAAACCACCCTGATTCAAATCTTCAGCCAAGCGATTCGCTCTGTTTTGCAAGATAGCGTAAGCTACTAGAGCTGGGATCGCTGCGATCAAACCGTAAGCTGTCGCATTCATCGCTTCAGAGATACCTGCAGAAAGCAAAGAAGCTTTTTCTGCTGGATTCGCGAAAGCCACCGCTGCGAACGAGCTGATCATACCGCTGATAGTTCCAAGAAGACCTGTCAACGTCGCCACGTTACCAAGCATAGTTAGGAAACCTGTACGGTAATCAAGGTGACCGTTCTCTTCTAGAAGAACTTCATCCATTTTACCTTGGATCTCTTCTTTACCACCCATATTACGAGCCGCCATTGCACCGGCTGCAATCGCGCGCGCTACTGGGTTTTCAGTCGCACCTGATTGTGCTTTTGTGATAACCGCATCCATTTCGCCACGACGAATAGACTCTTCAAAGCCCAATGCGTAAGCAGTTTGATTCAACTTGCGACGCACGAAAAGCGCGTAAGTTCTTTCGATGATGATCGCGATTGATGTAATTTGAATGAACATGATAGGCCACATCCAAAATCCACCGTGTTGAAATGCTTGAGCAACTTTCGTTAGGAATTCCATATTTCCCCTCCAATATGTTTGTGGATAAAAACGAATTACCCACCTATTCGCGAAAGATTACAGACCATGGTCCAGGGGTTTGCAAAGCGAAATGCACATTGACACGGCCTATTAACTACAAAAACTTAACTTTTAATTGTCAGAATTCTAAAAAATGTCCGCAGATCTTAAATGGTATGTTGGCGGAACGACAGGAAGACTGGGAGCCCGTTTCAGGCTCCCAAAATTGAATTGCACTACTGATTAAATGTTTTCAACTTTGCGGCCACGTACGCATTTAATTGACTCATAGGCACACGCTCTTGAGTCATTTTATCGCGATGGCGCACTGTTACAGCTTGGTCGTTGATAGTATCAAAGTCCACGGTCACACAATAAGGTGTCCCCACTTCGTCTTGACGACGGTAGCGCTTACCAATGGAAGCCGTTTCGTCGTAAGTCACATCAAAGTCTTCCGCCAATTGATCGCGCAACTTTTCAGCAATCGAAGTCAGCTCTTCTTTTTTAGATAAAGGAAGAACGGCCACTTTAAATGGCGCGATATCCGGGTGAAGCCCCAGAACCACACGTGTGTCCTCTTTACCGGCTTCATCCGTCGTGATTTCTTCACGATAAGCATCACATAAGAAAGCCAAGAACAGGCGGTCACAACCTACGGCTGTTTCAATAACGTAAGGGATGTATTTCTCTTTGTTGGCTTCGTCGAAGTATTCCAAGTTTTTGCCAGAGAATTTCGAATGTTGGGTCAAATCAAAGTCCGAACGGTTGTGGATACCTTCAAGCTCTGAAAAGCCCATTGGGAATTTGTATTCCACGTCCACGGCGGCACGAGCATAGTGCGCAAGCTTATCATGGTCTTTGAATTTTAAGTTCTCAGGACGGATGCCGTACTTAATATAGAAGTTCCAACGCGTTTCTTTCCAGTCCGCGAAGTATTTTTCGTCGGTGCCTGGTTTTACGAAATATTGCATCTCCATTTGTTCAAATTCACGCGTACGGAAAATGAAGTTTCCTGGAGTGATTTCGTTACGGAAAGACTTACCGATCGCCGCGATACCAAATGGAATTTTATAACGAGATGATTGTTGGCAGTTTTGGAAGTTCACGAAGTGACCTTGAGCCGTTTCTGGACGCAAGTAGATTACGCTCGCAGAATCCTCCAAAGGACCCATGTGAGTTTTGAACATCAAGTTGAAGTTTCTTTCTTCAGAAAGATTCTTGCTGCCACAGTTCGGACACTTTTTATCTTTAAGATAAGATTCTGTGTTATCGGCACGGAAACGTGTCTTACATTCTTTACAGTCAACCAAAGGATCACTAAAACCATCGACGTGACCGGAAGCCTTCCAAACTGTGGGGTGCATCAAGATAGCCGCATCCAAACCCACGATATCCGATCTGCGGGTCATAGCATTCCACCATGCGCGCTTCACGTTCAACTTCATCAAAGAGCCCAAAGGACCGTAGTCCCAGCAGCTAGCTAGACCTCCGTAGATTTCACTCGATTGAAAGACAAAACCACGACGTTTGCTAAGACTTACAAGAGTATTGAGGTCTTCACAGTGCTTAATTTTCATGCTGGGCTCCAAAATAGGTAAGACAATACCACGTGTACTTTTACATTTGGTCCAGAAGCAGTCAAGAAGTCAGGGTCTGCTTGCCTAAAGGACCTGACGTCAGCGAAGCTAATCTCATGCAGCGCATCCGAAAAAGCCACGCCCTCTTTTTACTAGGCCTCGTGCTCCTTTTACCAAAGGCGCACTCAGAATCCGTCACTAAGTTTGTCACCAAAGAAGAAAAAATTCGCGAACAGATGATCGTTATCTCTCGCGAGCTGGGAGTCACCTGCGCTGAGTGCCACAATGTTCAAAATTTCCGCGACGATTCGAAGAAATCTTTCAAAGTCGGCAAAGACCATATGAAGCTGACTCAAATGTTGAAAGAAAACGGTTTCGATGGGAAAAAAGGCCCCATGGCCACGTGTTACATGTGTCATCGTGGGAAATTGATGCCCGATTATAAAGAGCCTCTTTCTGCCAAAGCTCAGTAATTAAAAATTAGCTCCCATTTTTTTTCGAAAATAATTCGAACTAAATGCCTCTGCATTCCGTCTAAATTCAGTCGGCCGAAAGCCCGCTTTGTTGACACCCTGTTTTAATGGGTAAAAATATCTGTGCGCGAAAGGAACACCCATGAATTTGATCGATCTCTCGATTCGCCGCCCCGTCTTTGCCTGGGTTCTAATGTTTGCTCTTATCGTCTTTGGTGCCATCTGTATGAACCGCATGGGGATCAGCCAGTTGCCCGACGTCGACTTCCCAGTCATCAGCGTTTCGGTGGATTATGAAGGGGCTGCGCCAGAAATTGTCGAGGCCGAGTTGATCGATCCCATCGAGGAAAGACTTTTGGCGATCGAAGGCATCAAAGAGATGCGTTCGAGTGCGCGCCAAGGTTCAGGTTCGGTGACTTTAGAGTTCGACATCAACCGCAACGTCGACGTCGTGCTGCAAGAAGTGCAAACCGCGCTCAGCCGTATGCGTTGGCCTCCTGGTGTCGATCCTGCGACCGTCCGTAAACAAAACCCTGAAGAAGACCCCATTATCATTCTTTCCATCTATGGCGAGTCTGACTTGCGCGAGATGATTAACTGGACTGAGAACTACTTGTTGGATCAGATCCGTTTCCTTCCGGGTGTGGGCGAAGTCAGCATCCAAGGCTTCAGTCAAAGAAACTTGCGTATTTGGGTGGATACTAAAAAACTAGAAGCTCTTTATCTTACTTTGTCCGATGTGATTGAAGCCATCAGCACGCAGCACGTGGAAAGTGCCGCAGGACAATTTACCGAAAAAGAACGTGAACTGCGTGTTCGCTGGTTGGGCGAAGCAACTAATGTTGACGAAGTGGCGAACATCCAAATTCTTCGTCGCGGAGGGCAGCGTATTCATGACCGCAACATCTATATTCGCGACGTGGCTCGCGTAGAAGATGGTCTTTCTGATGTTCGCCGTGTAGCGCGTGTCGATGGTCGTCAGGCGATTTCTATTTCCGTAAAAAAACAGCGCGGCACGAACGAAGTGACCGTGGCACAGGAAGTTCGTCAAAAATTAGATTCCATCAAAGGCAGTTTTCCTGAAGGATTTAATTTCCGCGTGAATGTGGACTTCACACTTCCTACAGATGCCACTGTTCACTTAACGATTGAGAAACTTTGGGTGGCAGCCCTAATCACCATCCTGGTTTGTTTCTTGTTCCTAGGAAGTATTCAGGCAGCAGTAAACATTCTTTTCTCAATTCCGACTTCTATTGTCGGAACTTTCATCATTCTTTACTTCTCGGGCTTTACGCTGAATCTATTTACGCTTTTGGCACTGACGCTTTCCATTTCGATCGTCGTCGATGATGCCATCATGCTTTTAGAAAACATCGTCCGTCACTATCGCATGGGTAAAGGCTCTGCCCGGGCCGCCTCTGATGGTTCCAAAGAAGTTTTGCCGGCAGCGACAGCAGCCACATTGGCCGTTATCGCGGTGTTCTTACCCGTCGTCTTTATGGACGGTATTATCGGTAAGTTCTTCTTCCAGTTCGGCGTTACGATGAGTGCGGCGGTATCGCTTTCACTTCTTGAAGCCGTCACCATCACACCGATGCGGGCCGCAGCTCTTTTAAGTACAGAACCAAAAGTTTCAAAGCTTGAGCACTTCTTGGATGTTCTTTTTGAAAAGTTCTCTCACTCTTACCAAAAAGTTTTGCACGGCACTTTAAGATTTAAATATTTAGTTGTCGGCGGATCTTTGGTGTTCTTCGTCGTTTCGTTGGTTTTAGTCAGCAAAGTACGTCAAGAGTTCGTACCGGCGCAAGATCAAAACTTCATCATCATCAATGGCCAGATGCCTCCGGGCACTTCTCTGGAAAAAACCAGTGCGGAAGCCGCAAAGGTCGAAGCTATCATTAAGGCGGACGCCAACGTCGAAGGCTTCGTTATCTCTGTCGGTGGAGGTGGTGGTTCCGCAAACGTGAATCAATTCTTCCTTCCGGTGGCCTTAAAGCCCCGCGCGGATCGTCAATTGGGTCACACACAGATCATGAATATCTGGCGCCAAAAATTCAAAGAACTTAAAGGTATGCGTATTTCCATGCGTGATATTTCCGCACGAAATCTTTCGACAGGACGCCAAAATCCTTTGGCCATCAACTTGCGTGGACCGGATTTGAAAGTCCTTTTTGATAAATCCAATGAATTGATGGAGCGTCTAGAAAAAGAAAAACTGGCGGTAGATCTTGATACGGATTTCCGTATGGGGATTCCGGAATTGGTTTTGTTTCCTAAGCGCGGCGCCATGGCGGCGCGAGGAGTTTCAGTTGAAGACGTCGGGCAAATTCTTTCTGCCGGTGTAGGAGGCCTTCGCGAAGGGCGTTACACGGCCGATGGACGTCGTTACGACATCCGTTTTAAGTTTTTAGAAGATCAGATTCAAAAACCTGAAGATTTTAAACGTCTTTACGTACGTAACAACTTCGGAAATCTTATTCCTCTATCTCAGTTGGTAGATATTAAGGAAGAAAAAGCCATCCAGGGAATTTCGCGCGTGAATCGTCAAAGAGCGATTTCTGTGTTCGGAAACTTGGCTCCGGGAGAATCTCAAGCAAAAGTCTTAGAGCGTGCCAGCTCCATCGCCAAAGAAATTCTTCCCGCGGGCTATTCATTCGCGCTGGAAGGTGCTTCTGCCGGTTTTGCCGACTCGTTTAAAAGTCTCTATTCAGCGATGATGGTCGGTATTTTAGTCGCGTACTTAATCTTAGCAGTGCAATTCAACTCGTTCATTCATCCGATCTCGGTTCTTGTTGCTCTTCCATTCAGTGTGACCGGGGCCTTGATTGCCCTTTGGATGTTTGATGTTTCTTTGAATCTGTTTAGCTTTATCGGCTTGATCGTTCTGATGGGTATCGCGAAGAAGAACTCAATTCTTTTGGTGGAGTTCACAAACCAAGTGCGACATCACGGGGAAAAAGATATTTCCAAAGCACTTTTAGAGGCCTGCCCCGTGCGCCTTCGCCCGATCCTGATGACTTCGGTCGCAACTGTGGCGGCGGCAACTCCTTTGGTGATTGGATCTGGCATTGGGGCGGAAACACGTATTCCGATGGGTTTATCCATCATCGGGGGAACGATTGTTTCGACGCTTTTAACATTGTTCGTTGTACCCGCTTTGTACTTGATGCTTTCGCCACTTGAAAGTAAGAAGACTCATAAACTTGATGATGAACTTCCTACTTCGGTGGCCCCAGCGAAATGATTCAACAGACAAAGCGCACGATTTATTTTGTATTCGGCTGGATCTTTTTAGGCCTGGGGGTGATAGGCATCTTTCTTCCCCTTTTGCCTACGACGCCGTTTTTATTACTGACGGCGTTTTGTTTTTCACGAAGCTCTGAAAAATGGCATCGTTGGTTGATCAATCAACCGCATCTAGGACCTTTTATTCTAGACTGGCAACTGCACGGCGTGATTCGCCCCCGCGCTAAAATTCTTGCGACTGCTTTAATGGTGCCGCTGGTGACTTTCTCATTGCTAAAACCCACGGTCCCCGTTTATGCCAAGTGGTGTGCGGGCATTATCTGCACCTGCGTCTTAGTTTTTATTTGGACCCGTCCTTCGCGCAAGCCCGCGAACTAATTTTGTCACTTCCGGAGAAGTTCAACATTTCAATTTGAGAACACCTCCCTGTGCTCAAATTTAGTTCAGCTCACAAAGCACAACCCTTGCTTTAAAAATCCAAAAGCAAAGGAGCCGCATGCTGGGCAATATCGCATTATTTCTCATTTTGGGACTGATCTGGGTCGGAAAGAATTTTACTTCCGTCGAGACCACGATGCGCGCGCCACAAAGCGTGGTGCCTGCTGCAAGAGCTGTTTATTCACTCGTAAGCGGAACTGATGACTGCCCTAAGCAGATCGAATGGATTGCCGAATGCCAAGGCTTCACTCTGAATTCTCTTTCCGCGAAAGCTCCCCTTGTCCAAAAATTCTGTCACGCCAACAAAGGCCCGCAGACGGAGCTTGAAAAGTTAGAGCGCGGTCATAAAAGAATTCTGTCGGAAGTGACGAAGTCAGAAAACTTGATTAGCAAGAACCAAACAGTGATCTTCATTAACAACAACAGCTCTGCCAGTCTTTCCGAAGAAGACACGGTGATTGTGGATGAAACCGGAAAGTTTCTTTGGGAACACAGTCAGAACGGACGCGGCTTTAGCTGTCTCTTCACCCGCGAGCAATAAAACTAAGCACCTTTATTCAGAATGGCCCGATAGGCCGTTTCGATAAACTCCATCGATTCCTTATCACAGCGTCGCAGGGCCACATGGTAGGCTTCGGTGACAAGTTTGATCGACGCCCCCGCCGGAACTCCGAGGACTTCATAAGCGTCCCAGGTGTGACCATTGTAATTAAACATCACATTTAGGGATTTTACTTTGGCTTGAGTCAGATCAGGATGACGACGCGAGGGTTCGAGAGCCGGTGGAGGCTCTTCAGCTGTGATTAAAGGCGGAGCGCTGTCCTTTGCACCCATATTGAGCTGCGTTGGACGACGCGACCCTCCTCGCGAGAGTAAGTACCAGAAGATGAAAGCTCCCGCTCCCACTAAATTCAATGTCAAAAAGTCTTGGCTATTCATCCACTTTCTATTATTCGTTGGGAGCTTAAATTTATCAAGGAGTCACCTTCATGGCTGCACCAAATCCGTTCGAGAAACAGACCCCCATTCCCGGAGTGAAACATATTATTGCCGTATCTTCAGGCAAGGGTGGAGTTGGTAAGAGCACCGTCGCCACTAACTTGGCTATGGCCTTGGGTAAAAAGAGCCGTGTCGGTCTTTTGGATGCCGATATCTACGGTCCAAGTATTCCTCGCATGTTAGGTAGCTTAGGACAAAAACCACAAATTAATCCTGAAACGAATCAACTTGAGCCAATCACTCGTTATGGCATCAAACTTATGAGCATCGGCTTTTTAGTTGATGAAAATGCGGCTGTCGTATGGCGTGGTCCCATGCTCTTTAAAGCCATGGATCAATTCCTACGCGATGTGAACTGGGGCGAACTTGATTACCTGGTCGTGGATCTTCCTCCGGGCACTGGCGATATCCAACTAACATTAGCACAAAAAGTTCCGGTCAGTGGTGCGGTCGTGGTTTCTACACCGCAGAACGTGGCCTTGCTCGATGTGAAAAAAGCCGTCGATATGTTTGAGCGTGTGGGCGTGCCTTTGCTGGGCATGGTTGAAAACATGGCCTACATGATCAATCCAGCGAATGGTGAAAAAATCCAACTTTTCCCTAAGGGAGAAATGGACACTTACGCTCACGCCAAAGGAATGAAAAAATTGGGAGCCGTTCCCTTCAATCCTTCAGTAGGTCTTGCGTGTGAAGCTGGCATCCCTATCGTTGAAGCCAACAGCAACGGTGCGGAAGCTCAAGAATTCATGTCCATCGCGAACAACATCCGCGAAATCCTGCCTTAAAAATTTCTGATGAAGAGGTTTTTCGAGCCTCTTCATCTTCTTTTTCTTCTTAAATTTGTTTCATCCTAAAACAGAATCACACCTTGTTTCTCAGACGGAAACGAGATTTCGACGTATTTTGAGAATCGAAAGTGGTCCCCTTGAAAATAAAACTTTGGTCGAGCTATCCTAAAAGAGTTGAAACCAGATGGCTCGTGAGACTTACCTCTGAGTAAGTGAATGCTTTAGGGCCAGCTAAGGAGGACACAGATGAAAAACCGTATTCACGATCATCATGATGAACCACCGAAGTGACGAGGCGTCACCAGGATTACTACGCAGAGGTTCCGGGTTCAGGCCTCTATAAAAAACGATGAACTGGTTGGATCTATCGAATAACTCATAAGGAGGTTCCTAGGGTTATACTCGTTAGGATTTAGATCCTTCCTTTGCCTCAAGGCAAACCGTCGGAAACGGCGGGACGCAAAGCTAGAGGGGTGTCGGTTCGTCCACGCCAGCCAGCTGCCAAAGGTGAGTCACCTGAGGAATCAGAGGTGTGCATATGGAAGGTATCAATACATACAAGGATTGGTTTCATTCCCCTTAGCCTGTGAGTTATCACTGAAGATTCCTCGCAGGCACTTTTGTTTTTGGGGACTTCACTTTTTCTTCTTTAAAATTCCGAATTAAAAAATCCAGACGAGCTTTGCCTGAGGAACGCTTTCTTCAAGGCCGTCGATACCGTATTTGTTTTTCCAGTACTTCCATTCAATGCCGAGCTTTAAAGGAACCTTGCGTGCTGTTTTGCGAGAGAAATCTAAAAGCAGATTCGGCTGCGTGTGAATATTTTCGTGAGAGGTGGCCTCGGCCCCCGCCCAGTCGATAAAACCACTAAATTCCAAAGGCCATGCTTCGCTGCCAAAGCGTTTCAACCACGCCAGTGTAAGTTGGCCCGTATGACCGTCCAACCCCAAGGTGTCGCGAAATAGAAATTGGGTTGAAAGAAAATCAAAACCAAGATTTTTCCACACGAAATTCACGCCCGCGAGCGCGGCTCTTTTCGCCGGTCCTTGAGGGAACTCGTAGTTAAGCTGCAAAAGAACGTCAGAAGGTCCACTCTCTTCACTGAGCTCTAATAACCCCATCTTTTTTAAACTAAATCCCGGCGAAATCTCGCCGTAAAAACTGGTTTCATCTTCCGTATCCGGATTTGAAATGTCGATGAAAAAGAAATTGCTTCCATAGGTCCAACTGCTTGCGTGTTCTAACGTGATCACGCTTTGAGAAAGTTCTTTTCCAGTCGGAGTTTTATAAGAATCCCAGTGCAGAAACTGAATATTCGTCTCTTGCCAATCGGCGGCGACAGAATTTTGAGTTGTCAGAACAAGAACAGCAGATGCGAATACGAAGCCCCATTTTTTCATGCTTTTAAGGCTATGCAATCTGCCGAAGGCTTTGCACTCGGGTTTGAAGATCTAGTCGTAAGAGGGGAAATGCGTATTTCAGAGGCGGAAATATCAGTGCCCAGAATCGTCATACTGACAAATTCCCCGTCAGGTTTTCCCTATGACAATCAATACATTAAGCCTTGGAAGGTCGCATATTTGCACGGATTTGAGACATGATGAAAACCGCGTTTTTACCCCTTCCCGCTTTTTTAGTCCTCACTTTCGCCATGGCCTTCTCGGCCCATGCGGAAAGCTTTCGGTCTTACTTTGAAGAACGAAACAAGATCAATTCTCAGGATAATCAAACCGTCATTCGTCTGGCGCACGAAAAGTTTCACCATGCTCCTTACGTTGTGGTGAATAAGACCAAACAACTTGCCACGTACTTTTCTGCCCAAGGTAACGTGATTTCATCATCCCAAATCAAAGTTAAAAACGGCGATGAGTTGGATCAAGGTGGCGCAGGAATTTACGTTCACGCCGGCCAACGCGCAGGAACTCATTTTTTGAAAGCGCAAAAAGATGCGCAAGTTCGCAGTGTGTTTCAAGGCTCTTTGCAAATCCCTGAAGGCACATTCGTTTACGTTTTACCTGTGTCAGAAGATCACAAGTTCCGCATTCGCAATCACGTTCTGACTTTCAACGCTGCTCGCGTCTTGCGCAACCGCCCTAGTTTTAACTACTCCCCTTTCAACGAACAAAGTGTGAAAGTTCGCTTCAGCGTCGATGACAACGACACTTTCAAACGCACGTACGTAGAAACTTTAGAGAAAGAAAAAGAAGCACTGATGGAGCTTCTAAAACTGGAAGATGATGAGTACAACATGTTGGCAGAGTTTGCTTTTGGCGTTCTTTCCCCAGAGACTGATTATGGGAAAAGCATGAAGTATCGCCTGAAACAGTCGATTCCTGTTGTCGTCTCTATCGCTAAAGGAAATGGGCTTGATACGGATGAAAACAGCCGCGGTCCCACTCAGATTAAGGACATTCCAGACTCTGTTGAAGAAAAGTATCGATTAACAAAGTCCACTCTGAAATACCCAGAAAACGCCGCCGTCGCGACTTTGGCTTTTGCAGCTGAGCTACTAAAAGAACTTCGCAATCGGGCTCCTCAACATGAGGGCATCCGCGAAGAGACTTTGCAAGACTATCTGTATTACCTTTACCAGGGCCGTCACCAGTCCATTATTCAGGGAACGGCGACGCCTGATCAAAATATCTCTATTCGTAAGATCAAAGAGGCGATCACGCATCTGACTTTCGAATATCAGAAATAAAAAAGGCGATCTTAAGATCGCCTTTTTTGCTTTATTCTGCTTTTCAATTTTATTGATTTGCTTCCGCTACCGGAATCAGAATTCTTGCACCCACCATCAAAGACGATGGATTGCGGATTTTATTTTTTTCTTTAATATCGGTCATAGAAACATTGTAGCGTTCCGCGATACCCACTAGGTTTTCGCCTCTTCTAACAACGTGAACTTTTGACTTCGCTTTTGCAACCGACTTCGTTGTTTCACGAGCCGAAGAGCTGTCAGGAGTCGGCACACGCAACTTCATGCCGACCTTCAAAGTACGACCGCGTTTGATTTGATTTAAACGCTGAAGTTCAGACACGCTTGTTGAGTATTTACGCGCAATCGTGAACAAAGAGTCCCCTTGCTGAACGATGTAATAACGTCCATCGGTACTTACACTCACACTGCGAGTTTCTGTTTTAGATTTTTTCGCCAACATCGTTGAAGTTGAACGCTCTCTCAGTGGCGTACGGTCTGGAACTTGGATTCTCATACCGACGCGCAATGGTTTACGACGAGGAAGATCATTCAAATCACGAAGATAAGCCACTGTCGTACGGTAACGACGAGCCACCGTGCTCAAAGTATCTCCCCGACGGATACGGTAAACTTGGGTATCACCAGAATCCGCAACGAACTGCACGCTAGAAACAACGCTTTCATTTGCAGCAATCAAGGCTTGCTCGGAAGTTCCAGGAGGAATACGAAGAACAAGTTCAGATCCTTTTACCGGAGCCACTTCACCTTTATACTTTGGATTCAAAGCTTTAAAGTCTTCGTAGTTCAGGTTCAACTTATCAGCCATCGCTCGAAGGTTGATAGGTTTATTCACTGTGATGTGATCAAACTCGATAGGTGGAAGATAATCGATCTCGCCGAAACCATATTTATCTGGCTCTTTTGCGATCAACTTCGCGGCGATGAATTTTGGAACATAGTTGATTGTTTCTTTAGGAAGTCTTTTTTTGCGAGCCAGTTCCCAGAAGTCACGTGTGTAGTGATTCATCACTTCACGTTTTACGCGGTTTTCACCGACGTTGTACGAAGCCATCGCCAAGTACCAAGAACCGAATACACTATAAAGACCTTTGAAGTATTCTGCCGCCGCTTGAGTGGCGAAGACAGGGTCACGTCTTTCATCAACAAACGCGTTGATATCAAGACCGTAGCGCTTCCCTGTTCCACGAATGAACTGCCAGTAACCAACAGCAGAAGCATGAGAAGTGGCTTTGGAACTAAAACCGGATTCGATCAAAGCGATATAGAAAAGATCTTCAGGAAGACCGTTATCGCGCAAAACTTTTTTCATGAGTTTTTCGTAGCGAGTAGAACGGGCTAAATATCTTTCCATGTGAGGACGTCCACGTCCCTGGAAGTAAGCAATCCATTTTTCAACCAGCGGATTGACTTCCGTTGGGATGGATTCCAATTCTTGGTCGACCACTTTAGGGCCTTCGGGATCTGATAGACGGAATGAACCGATATCTTTAATTTCACCGTCACCAGACTGGGTTCCTGCGGCTCCACCGTTTCCAGTGTTGCTGCCCTTATGCGCACATCCCGCCACAAAGGCCAGAACCAAACTCAATGTTAAAAGTCTCCTCATGAGTCCTCTCCTATCGACACACAGATTTCAGGCTACAAAACTCAGAGCCTTTTTTCAATAAAGTATCTCCCTTATTTTGCCTTTTTATTCAGCATATCCTGCCATAGTACTGGTTTCAGAGTGAAACTGCCGTCCTCGACGAGACTATAGAGCAAAATATTACGCAGAATGGCTTTCACGTAGAAGCTTGTTTCCGTCCAGGGAAGCTCATCAAACCAAATCTCGTCACGAACACTGCCTGCACTCTGAGAAACAAGCTCCGTGATCTCTGTGCGGCCCTCCATCCACGTCTTCAAACGGTGGGGTCCCGCATTATACGCAGCTAAGGCGAAGGGCACGTTTCTCTCAAACTGGTCCAACATCTGGGAAATATAGAAAGATCCCATCGGTATATTCACTTCGGGGCGGAACATATCCTCTGGAAGCTCGACTTTCATCCCGAGTTTTTTTGAAACTTCCTGAGCCGTCGGTGGAATCATCTGCATCAACCCCAGAGCGTTCGATGTTGATACCGCTTGAAGATTAAAAGCACTCTCTTGGCGAGTCAGACTGCGCAACAAATTGATGTGGATACCATAGCGTTCTGCTTCAGCTTGATACAGGGATGCATACACTTGCGGATACCCCAGCTTCACAAATTGCTCGCGACGCAATCTAGGATCTGCATCCATCGCGGAGCCGACGAAGCGAATCGCTGTCATGTACTGCCGTCGCTCCGAGAGCTTTTCTGCCAACGCCATTTTAAGAGTGGGATCTTTGATAAACGGTAAACCTTCCAACTCGGTTTGCGCTTCAATCAACCATCCGGCATCGGAAAGAGTTTTAAACCGCTGCCACATTTTTCTTTGTGGACCCGCCAAGAATAACTCACTTTGCAACTTCGGAGCTTTGTCCTTGAACTCAGGCCAAGTGAGCTTTCCATTTTGCGCCTCCGCTTTCAAACGAAGGCCATAGTATGAAAAAGGATATTTTTCGATAAGCTCAGCCGCGGCTTGCTTTGCCCGTTCTGGATTTGTTTCCTGAAGGCTGCGCACCAACCAGTGTTGCGCATTCAGATCGTAACGATCGCGATTTTGTAAAAGAAGTTTCTCTAAAAGAGCGCTGGCTGAAGAATAATCTTTGCGACGGAAATGAATCAACGCAGACCGGAACATGGCTTCGGCAGCTTCATCAGATCCATTGTGGTAAGACATCAAGGAATTATAAGTTTCAAGGGCGCGATCATACTGTCCCAAGAAATGGGCGGATCTTCCGACAATCCAAAGAGCGCTTGTAGACTGAGTGGCCCCAGGATTTTTCTGCAAGGCTTTTTGCGCAAGCGACATAGAGCCGCTGAAATCGCCACGACGGTGTAGGAACTGCGCCCATTCAATCAATCGCGTTCCGTCGGCCTCTTCCATTTCATCTAGCGCCTTGATCTTCGCGAGCTTTTCAGAAAGAGAGTTATAGATCTCCAAAGGCTTGTCTTTCAGTCTTTTCGCCGAACGACTGCCTGGATACTGATTAAGAATGAGCACGGCATCTTTTAAAGCGGAAATCGAATCATTCTGTTTGAGTGATTGGCGCAAACGCTCTTCAATTTTTACTTCTTCCGTCAGCACTTCGCTGCCAGCCAGCGTCGGTGCCTTTTCTGTTAGATCCCCTTTGGCCTTTAATAAGAATTCGATTTTCTCTTGAAGGTATTTGGAATCCTTCTGGTCTTGCGCCTCTTCATATAAAAACTGGGCTTCGGTGTAATTCACTTTCAACATCGCCAGGTCGGCCAACAATTGAAAGATCAGGGATTTTTGTTCTTTATTGAGTTTAAGCCCGCCTCCTAGAAGATCTTCTAGCTGCGGACCCGCCTTTTGATTTTTCTTTTCCACTTGATCCGTAAGATAGGAAAGACGCAGACTCACCCAATTTTCCGCCACTTGATCGGCCCAGGGGCCCTCTTGAAAAAGATTCTTATGCGCAGACATAGCAGTTAAAGCTTTTTCGACTGTCGCGAAATTCGGTTTCTTTTTCTGTTCTTGAGTCAAACAATGCAACCAGCTTTGCGCCACCCACCCGCGCAATTCTTTTTGGGCGGAAAAAACCGAGGGCGCCAGCCTTGAACATTCAGACCATTTCAAATGAATTTCATAATCTTTCAATTGTGATAATGGAGAAAGTTTTTGCTTCCTATCAGAGGATTGATACAGGTCCACACTTTTTTTGGCGCTGAGATCCTTTAGAACATCGACTTTTTGCACCTGCGCTAAAACAGAACTGCTGCAAAGAAGGACACTTAAGAAAGTCGCTTTTTTCATACTCACTCCTCACCCCCGACAACGTCGACATTATTTTGAAACGGAATCTTCGGGAAGACAGATTGTTTCAAGTATACGATTGAAGGCTCTCTCGACTGTCGAAGCACGATCTGCAATTTCCAATATGGCTCATTCAAGACCCGATCCACATCCAAAGACTCCGTAGGATCACAGAAGTAAACGGACGCGTCTTCAATCAGATTTTTTTCACACAAATTATAATCTAAATTCTGAAACGAACGCAAAATCCAAGGCCACGGCCACTGCTCTTTCATGCCGATTTGGACGGGCTGCAAAAATAGTTCGGGACGCTTACGAGCTTCTTCCAAAATAAATCTTTGCAGATTCTCAAGATCATAGGTGGAATTCACGTAAATATACGGATGATCAAAATCCAAGGGATCCGCGTAAGAAGAAGCGTAAAGACTTCGCGCATTCAAGAAAGACAACGCTGTCACGACCGCTAAAGACACGGCCCTCATCTTCACATTGGTAAAAAACAGTTGGAGATAAAAAGCCAGCACTAGATAAAAAACCCACACCAAGGACAGAATACACCAAACCGTTTTGTACGGAATTAAAGAGTAAATCAAAAGCTGCGACAACGAAAACACACTCAGGACACGAAGACTTTTTTGTTTTGAAAACATCCCGGCAAAAGAAAGAAGCACGCCCAACAACGCCAGCGGTTCGGCCTGCCACATGACTTTCACCCAATATAGAAATTCCTTTTCATGTCCCTTTCCATGCACGCCCGTTTTCAACCATGGCACAATCGCTTTCACAAAATCCGCAAGGCCGGCCATGTTTTGGAAAAAACCCGTAAACAATTGCACGAAAAGGATCAAAAGCACAAAGGCAAGAACTGTTGTCTTCTTAGACCATGTTTGCTTTAACTGGGTCCACGAAAATATCTGTTGAAAATTTTTGGGGCCCAGAGCAAGAAGACCCAGAAGCCAGCAAAAACCTGTGATTGTAAATGTCTCTTTCAACGTCATCATGCCGACAACACCGGTTAACACCAGGGCCCATGCTTTGCCATCTGGCTTTTCAAACCAGCGCAAAAATCCCATGGCAAACAACAACTGAAAGAACACAAAGGGCGATTCGTGAATTCCTGAACGTCCAAAAAATAAAAACGCCGGACTAAGTAAAAGAAATAGAGAGGTCGCTGTCAGGACAAAACGATTTTGTAAAACCGGAAAGGCAAACAACATGATACTAAAGACACTGAAGACTGCAGGTACAGCGCGCAGTGTTTCAAGACTTTTCCCCCAAAGATACTCGAAGACCTGAATCAGATAGAAAAGTAAAGGTCCGTGATAGTTATTAGGGTCATACTTGTAGTAACCCCAAGACTTCATTTGGATCACGAACCAGCCATTAATGCTTTCATCAAAGTGAATGGGCTTGTTATCTAAGTCATAAAATCGTGTGACAACTGTCAAAAGCAGCAGTGCTAGCCAAAACAGAGTCCCATAGTATTGCGTGACCTTTGCTGATTTCATTGTTAACTATCGTAAAGATGGAATCTTCAGAGTCAACCCTGCATTGCTCATTCGTTATTTATCTGCATAAAGATGCAGCGTTTATTCCTTCTTTCATGAAGGATCTGCGCGGTTTTTTTCAGAAGTTCCCACTGAACTATGAACTCCTCGCGGTTATCGAAAAAGATGCAGAAGACGCGCTGGCTCAGGTTAAAGCCGCTCAAACAGAATCTCCACAACGTGAAGACATTCAAACTCTTTTTAACGAGAAATATCTGGGGCGTGCAGAAAGTTTACGCCGAGCTTTTTCAAAAGCCCAAGCGCCTTATGTTCTGGTTGCAGATCCTTTGCTTTCCACGCCCTTTGGCGATCTTTTCAAAGTCTTGCAGAACCTGATGACAGACCCGACTGTGGCTTTATGTTGGGGTGAACGCATATCGAAAAAGGACAGTCTGTTCCACCGTCGCACGGGTCCCCGACATTCTATCGAACACTTATTCACCGGAATTTTTAAAGAGAAGAACAAAAGCTTCAGCTCACTGGACCCTTTCTGCGAAATCGGAGGATTCACGAAGGAGTCTTGGTTAGCCATCGACAAATCACTGCCGGCCAAGCTTTCCGGTTGGTACTTACACCCGGATTTACATCACGCTTATGCGCAACATGCCCGTAAGATTCTGGAAGTTCCTATCTGGGATTCTGGCGCAACGTCTTTATCCTATGGGTACTGGAGCGCGCGTTGGGATTTGTTGAAGAAAAGTGTTCTTTAAGCCAACACCTGTTTCAAAGACTGCAAAGCCTCGTGGACGTAATAATCTAGCCAGCGCACAGAACCTAAGGGCGTATTTTGTTTTGCCAAATACCCCATATGTCCACCACGAGCTTCTACGTGCAGCATGGTACTCTTAGAAAAAGACGCCTTCATATAATTTTCCACGGACACAAAAGGATCATCTTGTGCGGTTAAAACATAAGTGGGCGTCTGGATTTTTGAAAGATAATGAATCGCCGAGCAATTTTGGTAATAATCAGAACGATCTTTAAATCCGGCTGCGGGCGCTGTGTAAATCTGATCCATATCCCAAATTGTCGACCAAGCGGGAATGTCGTATTTCTGAGTGATCAATCCCTGACGAAATTTTTCTTCAACGTTTTTTCTTAAACGCAGAACAAAACGCAAATCATAAATACGATTGAAGCCTGTTTTTAGTAACTGTGAGCCCTGCATAAGATCAATCGGGGCGTTCACCGTGATGGCGGCATCGGGCTTTACTTCGCCACGAAATCCACCTAACAAACAAAGCAGGATGTTGGCACTCATCGAAAAACCCACGGCGATTTGCTTTTTTGCCGGAAACATCTCGCGCAGTTTTTTTAACACCGCCGACATATCTTCGGCACGACCCGAGTGATACGGATTGCGAGCGTAAGCGGCTCCAATCCCTGCTCCACGGTGATTGACGAGGACCACAGAGTGCCCCAGCTTCTGGCACACCAAGGCGGTTCTTTGCATGTAGTCCGAAGTCACATCTCCGGAAAGACCATGATAGACACTTACGACCGTGTCACTTGCACCTGGAATATGAAAACAAAAAAGTCGATCTCCATCAGGAAGATCGACTTCAAATTGAGTTCCAAAATTTTCGAGTTCGGGAGACTTAAGAAAGTGAGACCACAAAGTTTGCCCGTGACCGCTGTCGGCCCAAAACGGAGCTTCACATGGAATCAAATCTAGTCTTTGCAATAGAACTTCCCGTTTACATAAACATAACCATCTTGGCGTTTGCCGCGCGGGTCATGATGCAGCCAATGGAGGAGGCCACCTTTGTTTGTCCAAATAAACTGTCCACCCATCGCGATCACGTCGCCGACTTTAATAGGAACACGTGGGCACATATCTGAATTATACACAGCTTGCATGTTCTTTCCATTGGAAAGGCGCACCGTCCATTTTTGATGAGCCAAACCTTGGTTGTCATCAGGCAGGACTTTCACCACAACCATGCTGCCACCCTCAACGAAATCAACGCGACGTTGATCATTCACGGCACGTACAATGTCTGCATCGCTGGAATTTTCGTCGATAAGAAAGGATTCAGAAGGCTGCTCAATTTTTTCGAAAACGGGATTTACTTCTTGGCGATTTTTGCGTTTAGCTTCAACTGTTTCGTAAGATGAAAGTACAAAGACACAAGTTAGAACAAAAGCCCATTTCATATTCATGAATATCCCCCCGGATGTGCGAAGCGAGTGTGTCCGGTTATGGAAGCAAAGACAATTTTAAAAATAAAAAGGGCCCACATAAAGGCCCTATTACTAACACGCAGCTGTAATTTTTACTTGTATTCGACGCTCTCAATCGTGACGTACTCTTCGCCCGCAGGTTTTACGATACGAACCTCGTCGCCAACCTTTTTTCCTAGAAGTGCTTTGGCCACCGGAGATTTCCAGGAGATCTTCCCGTTCTTAGGATCAAATTCGTCTTCGCCCACGATTTGATAGACGACTTCTTCACCTTCTTCATCCGCCAGTGTGACAGTCGCACTAAAAAGAACCGTCGTGCCTTTCATCGCTTTTGGGTCCACGACTTCGGCGTCTTCAATTCTTTTTGTCAGAAAATGAACGCGCTTATCAATTTCACGCAAGCGACGTTTTCCATATTGATAATCGGCGTTTTCAGAACGATCTCCATTGCTGGCGGCCCAAGCCACCACTTCAACAAGCTTCGGGCGCTCCACATGCATGAGCTCATGGTACTCGGCTTTGAGTTTGGCTAGACCTTGGGGCGTAATGTAGTTCTTATTATTATCCATAGGCAAGACTCTAGACCATTCGATAGAAACTCTCCAGCCTGTTTTCTGATTCATCGTTAATTTTTTTTGACTAAGCCTTCGGTCCTAGACTTAAGCGCTATTAAATACCGAGAAAAATTCTCCGAAAAACTAAGAAGGAGGATTGCATGAAAAAACAGTGGAAACGGCTGCTTGTCGCAGCACTTAGTTCATCATCAGTTTTCGCTGTGACTTGGTATTGGTATCAATCCACCGAAGACCGTAATTCCTCTTATGGAAATGAAAAACCATTGGCCTACGTTGGGAAAGTTGTTGAAGACATTCAACGTCGTCCCGCTTCGCGCCTGCTATGGCAACTCGTGAACACAGGGGAACCTCTCTATAACGGAGAAGCGATTCGCACCAGCGAACGCGGTGAAGTGCGCATTCAGTTCGTTGATTCAGATCGCTATTTGGATCTCGAGCCCGAGTCGTTGATCGTCATCAAAAAATCAGAGGGCGAGATCGCCCTTGATTTGATGGAAGGTAGTTTATTCGTTAACGCCAAAGCTGGTGGAGCCGAAGCCAACGCCCCGGGCCTTGTGTTGAATTCAGCAAATGGAAAAGTGGATCTTTCTCAAGCTTCAGCTTCATTATCCAAAGGCCGCGGCAACTCCGTCGACGTTCAAGTCTTAGAGGGTAAAGCCTCGGTAAAAGGTGACGATGGTCGAAGCAAAGATTTGACTTCAACAACCGTCATCAAAGTTTTGACTCCCCTTCCGCAAAAACCTATCGCGATGGATGCGGAATCACCACAGCCCGTACCGTTTCAATGGACAGGCTTTCCGCAAGGCACACAAGTTTCCTTGTGGGTGGGCCCAAGTCGAAAGCAGTTAAAACCATTTGTTCAAGCCGCTTTAAATCAAAACCAAGTTAATGCTTCACTTCCCTTTGGGCGTCACTACTGGAAACTTGTCGGGACATCATCCCTGGGGAATGTGATTGCAGAAAGCCCAATTTATAAAACAGAAGTTTTAGCTCGCTACGCGCCGACAGTGGTGTTTCCTACTGCGGACGCGGATATCCCAGCGGCGAAAACTCCGTTTGATATGACATTTAAATGGCAAAAAGGTGATGACACTCGCCAGATGACTTTGGAAGTTTGGTCTGACCCCACTTTGCAAAAGAAAATCGCTACTCAATCTTTTTCAAATGAAGAAAGTTACACTCTGCCTTCATTGAAAGCTGGCACTTATTATTGGCGGATGAGTTCTTATTATGTCGAGTCTGACAAGCCGGTCTTAGGAAAAGTTCAAAAGTTCACCGTAAAACCTGCGGAACAAGTTCAGGCGAAGGTGGAGCGTGCTCCGCTGGTTCCAGTCAATGTGGATTTCACAATGCCTGAAACGCAAATGACTCAGTACTATGTAGAAAAACCTCAAGTGGGTTTGACATGGAAAGCGGATAAAACGGACGATGTGGCTCTTTACCGCGTGAAGCTTCTAGAAGAAAATGCAGATCCAAGATCAGCCTCTTCATTGGAAGTGAAAGACACTAAGTTCTCTGCAACCGTGCCCAAGCCAGGTCGTTACATCGCTTCCATCGAAGCGGTGAATAAAGACGGTCAAATTCTTGGCACGAAGGTGTCGCAGCCTTTGACGGTGTCACCTCTTCCACTACTTCAAGCTCCGTTGTTCGTTCCTGCTGAAGGACCTTTGCAAGCTACTTTTGACGGTCGTACTCAACTGGAGTGGACGAAACTCGATGGCGCCAAAGAATATTGGCTGACCATTCGTAAAAATGGCAAAGAATTGAAACGTTCGAAATACACAAACAATATGACAGCTTTAAAAAATCTTCTTCCAGGAGAATATGAAATCGAGCTTTCGGCGATGGATAACTATGGTCGCCCTAGCGAGGTCGCTCCCGCAAGAAAACTTCTGGTGCCAGATAAATCAAATCTGCGCGCCCCCACATTGAAGAAGATTAAGGTGAATTGATGCGTTTGATGACCGCGTTCCTTATTCTCATTTTCACATTCTGGACCTCGGCGGTCTGGGCGGCGCCTTATCGCCGTTTGGTGAACTTTGAGTGGGATGCGATCGAAGGTGCAAAAAGCTACGACATCGAACTTCGCCAGGTGAAAGAAGATCCGAAAGACGCCAAAACTTTTACTTTCAAAGTGAAAGAAGCTGCATGGAATGGACGCTTGACTCCCGGCAAGTACCTCATGAAGTTGCGTGCGCGTGACTATCGGGGTGTTCCGGGTGATTGGTCTCCAGAGAGTGATTTCAATGTGGGCTTAGAGGCCGCTATTTTAAAATCCCCCGCTTCTCGCGCCAGAATCGCCAGCAAAGAAGAAGACAGTGTTAAGATGGAATTCCAATGGAATCCTGTGGGCGGCGCAGACATGTACCAATTCGTTCTAACTTCGGAGGATGGCAAAACTCAAGTCAGTGAAGTCATTCGCGATACGAAAGTGAAATTGTCCCTTCCAGTGGCGAACAACTACACTTGGAAGGTTCTAGCCGCCACGAATGAAGGCATTCGCAGTGATGCGACTTCCGTGTCACAATTCTCTGTTTTAGGGAAGGCTTTGGAAAATCCAAAGATCAGCAAACCTGAAAGTGAGTTCGTGCGCGAAGTAAAATGGAATCGTCCCGACAATGTCTCTTCTTTTGACGTTTTTGTACTGAAGTTGAATGAAAAAGACAAAAAATGGGAAAAGTTCAAAGTCATCGAAAACACGCAGGAAGAGTCCTTGCCCTTTGACGAAACATGGCCCGGTGGCCGCTATCAAGTGGCGGTACGTGCAAAATCGAATTTACGTCCCAGCTCTCCTCTAGCTAAACAAAGCTTCTCAGTTCGTCACGGAGATCGTTCTCCAGCAGCCGAGTACACAGCACTTGTTCGTAAATCCATTGACCGTGTGACGGGATGGTATGCGATTGCCAGTTACCTAGTAACAGAAATGCAATTTAGCGGAAAGAACCCCGAAAAAAATTCGGCCGTGGCTTACAGTGCCTTGGGTGGTACCGGTCGTATGGGATTGGGTTGGTTTGGCGACAGAACTCCTTGGGGATTTTTAGGTATCATCGATATGAGTGGCTTTACTTTCAATGGTAAGACACAGACTTTTGCCTCTGCGGAAGCCAATGCGGTCTATCGCAAAACCATGGGTGACCGTGGAGAGTTGCGCTTCCAAGTCGGCCCTTACTACAAAGAACTTCCAGAAACTGTGGGTGATCCTTTCTCTGGCAGTTCGGAAGATCTAAAAATCACTTCGGCGGGTCCGCACTTTGGTGCGGAATATTGGTTTTCTTTGACGCCGAAATTAGGCATTCAAGTGAATGCTCATATGTATATGTCACTTTTGAAAATCAGCACACCGAACGGGGCTCCCCTGACACCGTCAATGTCGACACAGTATGGTTTCTTAGGAAGCTATCGCTTCACTCCGACATTCACGGGCCTGGTAGGTTACGCCCGTCGTGAAGATAAAATGTCTTATAAAGCAGTCCCTGCATCAGATAACTTTGCCGTGGACGGAGATACGAATGAATCCACCATCGTCGGGAACTATCTAAATATTTTCGCGGAGTGGGCTTTCTAAGCTCTTGGAGATGATATGAGAATACCTATTTCGACAAAACTCATTACGGTGACCATCCTGATCCTGGTAGCAGCGACGGGCACGATCACATGGATCTCTTCAGACTATTTCGAAAAGAAAGCTTCTGAACAAGTCGATATCGCGAATCTTGAATCTGCGGCGGCAAAAGCCAAGGAAGTGGAAAATATCGTAAGCTCGTTGGTGGATAAAACCCGTGTGACGGCCTCTTTGTTGATGAAGGACACTTCGGATCAGACAGCGGCCAGTGATGATTTTGATTTCAACTTCACAAAAGATAAAAACTTTGTTTCTTTGGAAATTTTAAGACTAGACGGCACATCGGTTCACACCGTGGCTCGCAAAGTAAAGGAAGATGTTCTTCGTCCTTACAATTTGGCTAGCAACTATATTATCAATGTTCGCTCTTGGCAGAAGTTCCCTATCCGCAATGTGGCTCAGGGAAATATCGAACTAAAAAATGCGTCTTACCCTAAGGCGCCGGCACTGATTACAATCGGCATTCCATTGGTTCGCGATGCTCAAGGTAAAATCACTCACGTGGCTTTGGCGGACGTGACCTTAGCGCCTTTAGAAAAACCCTTTACTGATCCCTCAGAGAGAACACAGTACTTAGTCGACCGCTATGGCGAGTTGTTGGCGCATAAAGACGAACAAAAAGCCATGGCCCGGTTGAATGTAAGTAAGAACCCTTTTGTAAAAAAGGCTCTGACGCAAAAATCTCCGCAGTATCAAACTAAATTCGTGGATCCGGATTTTGACAAAAATTATTTCGGTGCTTCCGTAAAAACTTCATTTGGTGCAACAGTCATTTCGCAAACTTCGGAAGAAACCATTCTTGAAGTGTCACGCGAGGTCCGCCGCCGAGCTATCTTTGTGGCAGGCTCTGCTATTTCCATGGCCATCTTCTTTATCTTCTTATTCTCAATGACACTCACCTCCCCGATTGAAAAGTTGGCGGATATGATCAACTTGGTGTCTCGAGGTAACTTTGATGTGAAGGCGCGCGCGCAAGTGAAATCCCATGACGAAGTGGGAGACTTGGCAGAAGCTTTTGATCACATGACTGAAGGTCTTAAGGAGCGTGATAAGGTGAAAAGCCTTTTTTCAAAGTTCCACGGCTCTTCGGTTGCCGAAGATTTGATCGGTAAAGACATCGGCGTTGGTGGTCAATCCAAAGACGTGGTGGTCTTCTTCTCAGACATCCGCGGTTTTACCGCATTTTCGGAAAAGCGTTCTCCCGAGGAAGTCGTTGAAATGCTGAATGAATATTTCGGTGTGATGGTTAAGATTATCAACTCTCACGGTGGTGTTGTTGATAAGTTTATCGGGGATGCGATCATGGCGGTTTGGGGTGCTCCAAAAACCACGGATCGTGATGCTCACAATGCCGTTCGTGCTTGTTTAGAAATGCGTCGTGCTCTTGAAACACTCAATGAAACACGTGTTGCTCGTGGTCAACCTCCGATCAATATTGGTATGGGCTTGCATGCAGGTCTTGCGATCTCTGGAACGATTGGTTCAGATGAACGTATGGAGTATACCGTTATCGGCAATACGGTGAATACGGCTTCCCGTATTGAGGCTTCTACAAAAGCTTTCGGCGCCGATCTTTTGATTTCGGATACGGTCATTGAAAAAATCGGAGAAGATTTTAAAACAGAGCTTGCTGGAGCCGCCGAAGTGAAAGGTCGTTCGGAAGCTTTAAAGATGTTCAAAGTCCGTGGCTACCGCGCTGAAGACGGCACCATGGTCGAAGTAAAAACGCCTTATTCGGATTACGAAGCGGAGGCGGCGGATAAAGTGAAAGTCAAAGCCGCCTAAAAAGAAGCTCTAAACTAAAAAACCCCGGAGCGACCGGGGTTTTTCTTTTATAACTTCACACTCAACCCATCTTTCAAGGCGAGGTTCTGGGCCCGCAATGCCGGGATCAATCCCATCAGCGTGCCACCGAAGAAAGTGATAGCTATATATAAAATCTCGATCTTCGTGACCCACGGGCCCACAAGATAAAGACCGAATTCGCTGGCGATCCACGGACGAAGAATCGCGATCAGCGTCCACGAAAGAAGAGTCCCTAAAGTGATGCCCACAACAGTCAGTAGCGCTGATTCAAACACCAACAGACCGACGATCTGTGAAGACTTCGCTCCGACGGCTCTTAGGATAGCCATCTCTCGACGGCGTTCGTTCAATGTAGTTGTCAAGGCGATCAACATTGAAACAAGGCCCACCAGAACCACCATCCAAGAGATAATTCTTAAGACACCTTCAACATAAGACAGACCATTCCAAAGTTCGCTCAATGCGACTCCAGGAATGATCGCCAACAAGGGTTCTTCTTTATAGGTATTGATATCACGCTGAAGTTTTAAAGTTTCAATGCGAGACTTTGCTCCCACGAAGAAAGCCGTGATCGTGTGAATTTTCATCCCGGCACGTGAAAGCTGTTCACGAGGAATTGCCTTTTCTGCCGTCGGCGCGGCCCCGTCCGCCCAATCAACGTGCAAAGCTTCCATGCCCTCTAATGACATGTAAACTGCGCGATCCAGTGGCGTTCCAGTTGGCTCCATAATGCCTGTGACAACAAAAGGTTTGTCGGCGTGATTTTGAATCCCCTCTCCTTTTGTCACTCCATGCGCGACCACAATACGGTCACCTAAACGATACTTCAGTTTGTGCGCAACTTCGGCACCAATAACCACATCCCATAAGTCTTTAAAGACCTGGCCTTGGCTTAATTGGATCTTTTCGCTGCCACGAAAGTGATAGTGCTTAAAAAAATCTTCATTCGTACCCACGACACGAAACCCGCGGTGACCATCGCCTAATGAGTATGGGATGGTCCATTCAATGGCCGGATTCTTTTTAATATCCTCGTAAGTCTCATAGGAAATATTATGAGTGGCATTTCCCATATTAAAGACCGTGTACAGGATAAGCTGCAAAGATCCGCTGCGAGCTCCGACAATCAGGTCCGTCTTACTGATAGTTTGGGTAAAGCCCTCTTCCGCCGCTCTTTTGGCTCTTTCAACTGATAAAAGAAGCGTCACGCTCAAAGCGATGGAAAGTACGGTCAGCGTTGTAGCAAAAGCACGGTTCTTCAAAGATTTGATAGCAAGTTTAAGAAAGACCATTATCCAACCCTATTGATGGAGTCCAACGAGATGCTGCGACTAAAAAGTTTTTCCATGCTGCGATCATGAGATACGAAGACAACGGTTGTGCCGTAAAGATCTGCAAGTTCGAACATCAGCTTCAGGAATTTTTCGCGATGATCTGTATCTAATGCAGAGGTGGGTTCATCAGCCAAAATAAGATCGGGCTTTCCCAGTAGAGCGCGTGCCACGGCCACACGTTGCTGTTGCCCCACGCTGAGCTCTGCCACTTTTTTACCAAGAAGATCACCGATCCCCAAATTTCCGCAAAGAGCGCGAATGACCATTTCCGTATCCACACTGCCCAGTCGTGCTTTTCGCGCGGGGCTTAAGTGCAAAGGCAGTTCGATATTTTCCTGCACGCTCAGATAAGGAATCAAATTGAAGTTTTGAAAAACGTACCCCATGTGCTCGGCACGAAAAGCATCGCGATCAGCGTCACTCATTTTCACGAAATCAAAACCCAAAATTTTAAGACTGCCTTGGGTGGGTTTTAAAACGCCCGAAAACATTTCTAACAATGTCGTCTTGCCCGTTCCGCTCGGGCCATAAAGAAAGAGCTCCTCCCCGCGCAACACCGAAAATTCAGGGATTTTCAAAGTGGGTTGAGTTGCGCCGGGGTAAGTGTACTGCAAATCACGTACTTCAATCAGGATGTTACTTGAGCTCAACAGTGTCTCCGTTCTTCAAAACTTGCGTGGATTTTTGCACGCCATCGGCAAGAATATCCACTTGCACTTTCTTTAAACGCGGAAATTGTTTTGAAAAATTAAATGTGATCGTACTACCCGCAGCCGGAGCTTCACAAGTTACATTGAATTCAGCTTCGACTTCCGCATGCGAATCATGTTGGTTCACTTCAAAGATGTCTTTTTTAATTTCGCATTTAAGTGCTGGATCCAAGACAATCATTTCGCCGATTTTTTCTTCGAGTTTCGCTAAAGCTTTGTCTTTTTTCTGTTTGTCGGCTTTGCTCTTGGCTTGATGTTCGAATCCAATGATGGATTCAGCAGGGACATGCAATTCAATTTTTCCGCTTTTTCCATCAAATGCCACACTGGCTTTGCCCGAGCCGTGTACATGGGACCCGTGTTCACGCGCAGCAAAGACCATGGCTGATAATAGAAGAACCTTCATCATAGAGACCTCCTCACAAAGTTATTTGTACGGCTCTACAGCTTCACCTACGAGCTCAAACGATGCATCTCCGTACATGGATTTTTTCGTTACGAGATTCAAAGTGCCATAAACCCAGATAGGGCCTACAGCTACTTCGGTTCCTTTTTTCATTTTTACGTAAACCATTTGATTCGGTGGCGGTGGCGGCACGTGGATACAAGCCTGAGGGCTTGGTACTAATAAAAACTCCACCACGTCTCTTTGGTCGTCTTCAAGCGGCACCATGAAACCAGGGATCTTCACACCCTTGCCGTTCAAAGCCTGGAGTTCCGAAGAAGATTTGCCTGTAATGTAGTCCATCTCGCCCAAAAGACGCCAATCCACTTCAACTCCCGTTAAAGCGGCACCTTTGCTGAACATTGATTGATAGACCACCGCGCCGATAACGACGATCAAAACGGCAGCTCCTGCGATAACCCATTTTTTCATTTTCTGTGCTGATTCCATGTCATTTCTATTAAAAACGCGGACCCACTTAAATGCAATAGCTTTGCGCACTGCCCGAGGCTCTGATATAACCTAATTTCCCTGTTAGTATTGAGGACGTAATATGAGCAACAAAATTCAGAGAGTTCGTGGCACCCGCGATCTGCTTCCCGAGGACAGTCTTCTTTTCCGTTTTGTCGAAGAATCAGCCTATGAAAAGGCTCTTTTGTACGGATACGGAGAAATCGAAACCCCTATTTTTGAATTTTCTGACGTTTTTCATCGCACGCTCGGTGAAACTTCCGATGTTGTGAATAAAGAGACTTACGACTTTACAGATCGCGGAGGAGAAAGTCTCACATTAAGACCTGAGGGAACGGCCGGAGTTGCACGCGCTTTTATCTCTGAAGGCATGATGCAGAACCTTCCTTTGAAATTTTATTATTCTGGCCCCATGTTCCGATATGAACGACCACAAAAAGGACGTTATCGTCAATTTTACCAATTGGGCGCAGAGTGTTTAGGTTATGACAGTCCGCTAGCTGACGTGGAATGCATTGCAATGGCGTGGGACATCTTAAAGAAAATCGGCATTTCCGCGGAGTGCACACTCGAGATCAATACCTTGGGTGACAGTGAAAGCCGCGCTGCCTATCGCGATGCTTTGGTGAAATATTTCACCGAACACCAGGATCAGCTTTCTGCTGACAGCAAAATGCGTTTAGAAAAAAACCCGTTGCGCATTTTAGATTCAAAAGACGAAGGCGATAAAAAGCTGAATGCCGGAGCACCAAAGCTTGAGCAATACTTGAACGAAACATCTCAAACCTTCTTCAAAAAAGTTTTGGCGGGTATTGAAAAATTAGGAATCCCTTACAACGTGAACTCGCACCTCGTGCGCGGTTTAGATTATTACTGTCACACTGTTTTTGAATTCACGACAACGAAGCTCGGCGCTCAAGGAACAGTCCTTGCCGGCGGACGCTACGATGGTTTGATTGAAACTATGGGCGGTCCAAAAACTCCAGGCGTAGGCTGGGCCGCGGGCATTGATCGTTTAGCGGATCTGACTCCGAAAGAATTGGCGACGAAAAAAGAAGTTATCATCGCCGTTGTCGGAGCGGATGATCAAGGCGAAGAAGAAAGCGTCAAAGTGGCGCATGAAATTCGTTCTCGCGGCTTCAAGACAGAAAATTTTCTTTCCGGAAAAATGCAAAAGAAAATGCAAAAAGCCAACAAGATTGGCGCGCATTACGCATTGATCCTAGGTGGTAATGAAGTGACCAATAAGACGGTCACCGTGAAAAACTTCGGAACCGGAGAGCAAAAAGAAATCTCTCGCACCGAGCTTGCCGCTTTTGATTTTAAATAGAGGTCCTGTAAAAGACTTCGACTAAAGACTTATCTTCAAACGGCGAAAGGTTTTCCTTTCGCCGTTTTCTTTTTTATTCTCGCCGAAATTATCGACAAATCTCGAGTTTATAACCTCGCATTCGCATTTGAATGGATCATTTCTTTAGGGATTTTAGAGCTTTGCTACTTAACATTGTGACGAAGTCGCACTGCCGGACTTGCTGGCGGGTGCGGAACTAAAAACCTCTGGAGAAAAAGAAATGAAAAACTTTTTGAAACCTGTCGGCGGAATGATTGCGCTGACATTAAGTCTGCACGTTTCTCCGTCCACCGTTCTTGCTAACAATCAAGGCTTCCGTCCCGGCCTGAAAGAGATGACTCAGGAAGAGCAGCAAAAACTGCAACGCCGTAAAATCAAAAAAGTTCGTCCGAATCGTTTGGGCTTAGAGCGCGTTAATAAAGAAAGAACTCGTCGTGGCCAAGCACCAGTTCAAGTCGATACGACAAAACCAGAAGTTGAAGTAGACGACAGCTTGCAAGCTTCTTCGTCTTCGGAAACGGCGGAGAGTGCCGCAATGGCGACTCTAGGATCAGCGCCCGCGCAAGTTGACAACTCGGCTTTACCTTCGTTCCCCCCTATTGTCAGCCAAGGAACCTTGGGCTCGTGCGTGGCTTTTGCTACGACCTATTATCTGATGAGCCACGAGGTGTGCTTAACACTGGGTTGTAATAACAAAACATCCGCTGCTCGCATTTATTCCCCCAAATGGACTTATAATATGATCAACGGCGGCGTCGACAACGGTTCCTCTTTGTCGGATGCTTTTGCGGTGATGGAAAAGCATGGCGCAGCCACATCGGCAGAATTCCCCTATGACAGCGACTTCCGCGCCTGGAGTATAAACTCGGATCACTGGAAGCGTGCGATCAATTCACGCATGAAACCGTTTAGCTATTCCCGCATTAACACTGATGCGGATATGGCGAACGTAAAACAAATCTTAGCCAATGGCCACGTGGTGTCTTTTGGTACCTACATCAACAGTTGGGTGTACCGTACGGTGCAAGCAAATCCACAAGCGGCTTCAAATCCTTTTGTGGGCCAAGCTATCGCAACACACATCAACGGCACGGTTTCTGGTCATGCCATGGTGATCGTCGGTTACGACGACACGATTTGGACAGATATCAATGGCAATGGCGCGGTTGAAGCTTCCGAAGTGGGCGCATTTAAAATTGCCAACTCTTTTGGGGCGTCTTGGAAAAACCAGGGTTACGCCTGGGCTTCTTATGATGCCTTCCGCGCAACCTCAACGGTTCCAAACTTTGCACCCGCTGGCAGAATTCAGCTTACGCAAAGTGGAATGGTATTTTATTCGACTTACACGTCGTACGCTCCTCGCTTGTTAGCGGAAGTCAAAATGTCGCACGCAATGCGCGCACAGATGTCATTGCAGTTCGGCTCTTCGGCAAATACGTCAAGCAGTCCTTCGGCGACGTGGTCACCGTTCGCTTTCGCAAATCGCGGTGGTAACTATGCATTTGACGGAACAACGGCAGAGAAGCTTGGAAGCTTTTACTTTGATATTTCTTCGTTAGCTGCATCCGACATCAATACGCAGAAGTTTTATCTGACTATGAAAGACTCAACTGCCGGAAGTGCTTTGACAACATCGGCATTCAACATCGTAAATCCAAGTGTGGGAAATACTTTGCTGTCAGCAGCGAATGTACCACTGACTGTAGATGGAAATTCAAGTATGTTGGTTGCGGGAACAACGCCAGCACCGACACCGACTCCAACTCCGACCCCCACGCCTACACCAGTAGTTGATACTATTGCACCGTCTGCCCCGACTGGATTGACATTGTCCCTAACGACATTCAATCGCAACAGAACTGCAAGATTCAACTTGGGTTGGGCTGCTTCGACGGATAACGTGAAAGTAGTAAAATACTTCATCTATCGTAACGGGGTAAAAATCGCTGAAAC
Organism: Bdellovibrio bacteriovorus; assembly: GCF_001592745.1. NCBI lineage: Bacteria > Pseudomonadati > Bdellovibrionota > Bdellovibrionia > Bdellovibrionales > Pseudobdellovibrionaceae > Bdellovibrio > Bdellovibrio bacteriovorus. The sequence goes on along the minus strand of NZ_LUKD01000008.1, from coordinate 198,261 downwards.
GACTTCACTGAGCTACGGCGACAGCAACATCAAAAAGAACGTGTACTATAACTATCAGTTCACAGCCGTCGACGCCGCAGGAAACCAATCCGCGAAATCCGGCACCATCGTTGCTTTGTGGCGATAACAACAGAACTCCCCAGGGATTCCTTGGGGAGTTTTTTTATGTTCATCCAACAGAAATTCTTACTGCCAACAAGTTCATCTATCTTGCATTTCACTTAACTCAGAACTTATAACGCACACGCTTACCGCCACCGTGGCGGTAGAATACGCTGACCGCTGAAACATGGCACGGCTGTTTACTGCCACGATGGCAGTGAAATTTCTTACTTCCACCGTGGACGTGAATTTGTCCCTGCAAGACGCGACGATACGATAACTCAAAAACAAAAAGCCGCTTTTCAGCGGCTTTTTTATTCAGAATTTATTTTTCAGAAAAATCCTACTTACGATTCAACTTGATCGATTGACCGCGACCCCAGCCAGGAATCTTCAATGAACTTGCGCGAGTCCATACGAACATCATAACAAAGCCCAAGATTAACATTCCGATACTGAGAAGCTGACCGCGAGTCAGGCCCATCCATTGAAAGCCGATATGAGCATCAGGCATACGGAATTGTTCATCAGCAATACGGACAATCGCGTAGAAGATGATAAAGCACGCGGCGATGAAGCCTGGTTTACGTGGTTTTCTCCAAAGGAAGAAAAGAAGAATGAAAAGCAACAAGCCTTCACCAAAAGCGGCAAATAACTGCGACGGATAACGTGGCGTCAATAAAGGCGCAATCGCCTCTTTCGCTGCTTCGTTGCCGTTTTGAATCGCATCGATGGCTTTCGTCATCAACGAGTATACTTGTTCACGAGCTGAACCATCGAAACGGTATTTATCAACAAGTTCTAACCATTGCTCGCGAGCCACACCGACTTTTTCCATCACCGGAGTCAACTCACCCAACTTCGCGAAGTTTTGATTTGGCCAAGTGTAAATATCTTGAGGGAATTTTACCGCCAGTGGGTAAGATGGATCACATTCGCGTCCCACCAATTCTCCGTTGATGAAATTCGCGATGCGCCCAAAGAAAACACCCAAAGGACCTGTCACGGCCACAAGGTCAAAAAGGTAAAGAGTGTTGACGCCATACTTTCTGGCATACAACATACACGCGATCACGATACCGATGATACCACCATGGCTCGCCATCCCGCCTTCGTTCACGGCTAGAACTCCCCAGAATGGGAATTCGGGTTTGAACTTCCACAGAAGATCAATGCCATAGAAGAATACATATCCTAAACGACCGCCCACCAAAGTTCCGATCGCAGCATACGTGATAAAATCGCCCACCATGTTTGGTGCCAAGCCGGAACGCTGTCTTTGCGCCAACCAACGAATCAGCAAGTAAGCACAAATGAACCCCATCATGTAAGAAAGCCCGTACCAACGGACGCCAAAATCTCCGGAAATTCTTAGTGCAAACGGGTCGAAATCATGAACCACAACGTATCCTTTTCTGAGACGTTAAAACTGTATCAACGTGGGAATATTTAGACGTAGCCCTATAAAAGCGGGAAAATAGGGGTATGTCTAGATTTTCATCTCTGCTTCTACTCTGCATTATGGCCTTTTCAGGCATCTCCGAGGCACAGTCCAGATCTCGCTGGGGAAGTGGTATCGACTTCACTCAACGGGCCGCTAATCGCGAAAAAAGCCGCTGGTCTTTGACGGAGTGGCTGGAAATGAAGAATCGCAATCGCATGATGGATATGTGGCTTTCCATGAACTCTCCCTCACCTTTTGAGTTCATGATCGGCGGATCCTACAACTCTTTCAAAACCGAAGTTCAAGATTCTGGCGTTGAAAACTCGTACACAAGCTTCGCTGGAGAAGCTTCGGCCTACGCGCAATTCGTGGGGCTCACCGCGGAATATGAAAACAACACCGAAGAGAGTTTCAACGATCTGGCCGGAATGCTGAACATCCGCCTTTTAGGGAACTCCATTCAAAACACGTCATTCACTATTCATTATGGCCAACGCACACGTGAAAGCAGTGATTCGCGGCTTTCACAGCAATTCGGTCAAGCATCGTTGCAAGTTTATTTAACCAAGTACTTTGGATTAGACGGGAAATATCGTTATTTCCTTCCCACTTCCACGGATGAATTAGGAGATGTGGAAGGAAGTTACACCGAGGCCGGGCTTTTTATAGACTTTAAAGCCGTGCGCATATTCGGTGCCTGGTATAAGGAGAACCAGAAAACAAAAATCCCTGCGGCGACGGATGACACGGTCACCGATCGCCAAGGGATTAGGTCAGGTTTGAAAATCTACTTCTAGATTACGCAAAAAACAAAAGGGCCCATCAGGGCCCTTTTAATTTACATAAGTATGAACATTGATAACCGCACCAGCGAAGCTGCTCA
>NZ_LUKD01000008.1:0-195744 GCF_001592745.1 Bdellovibrio bacteriovorus | reverse complement strand
TGAGCAGCTTCGCTGGTGCGTTTACCGATGGCTCAGACTACTCCATGTGGACTAGTTTGTTTTCGCCGCTTACGAAGTATGTCTCTGTAGACTGTTCGTGAGCCATTGCTGAAGTCACTTTCCATTCCATGTTCATTTGCATTCCTGCAACTGGATCACGTTTTGTTCCAGTGTTGAATACAGAAGGGATCACCGCCGTAGCATCCAATTGGAAGCCCCAACCTACAGATACGTTCGCAGGTTGGAAAGTCGCGTTTGTGATGTATTTACCGATACCGTCAGCAGAACCACCGGCAGTGTAAGTCACACGGTAAGTGAAATCTACAACTGTCATACCGAAACCATTTTCGTATTGAACGTTGTAAACTTTAGATTGAGGGATGTTCCAGCCAGAAAGATCTGACCAGCAAGACAAACCTTTTGGAAGAGCATTTGCAGTGTCCAAGTTGATGTTTACAACCGGGCGACCTGCATTGATCACGTTGAAGATTTTTTTACCGATGTTGATGATTTGATCTACGATCAATTCAACAGCGTCTAGAGGATTCACAGAACCCAATGTTCTGTCGCCAGTGAATTTTGGCGCCAAAGGCATTTGAGAAGAGTTGCAGTCTGCATTCAAACCATTCGCTTTTTTCGCGAACAAATGCATTTGTGGAGCGTATTGCTCAGTGACGTCAGTAACTTTTACTTTTTTGATTTCGAAATAAGCATTGTCTGCTGCGAAAGCAGAAGTAGCCATTCCCAAAGTCAAAGCCATTGCTACTAGAGAACGAATCATTGTGGACCCCCTTAAATTGTTGCCGAGGGTTCTATCAAGCTGAATACGAGCTTTCAAATGAAAAAGAAGTGTGCCAACGAAAAGGGCGCGCGTTGCGTTACCACTCTTTAGTTAGCATAAGCATTGGAAATATCCAGGATTTTGAGTTCGACGTGCTGGATTCAACATTGTCCACAGTCTTCTTTGTGTAGCTTGCCAGATAATAATTTAATGAAGCGCCGATATGAAAGCCTTCACGAACCTCGGGGGCCACGGCAAATTGAAGCCAGAAGCTGGTTCCCTGCCAGGTCTCGGTGTCACTGCCACTTTTGTAAGAAGCTCGGCTTAAAATATTATAAGCGGCACCCAAACTGTAAAGTTCGTTACGACCAAACTGCCACTTCAAATAAGGACCCGTATCCTGAGAGGCGAAACTCAATTCCTCATCGCCACTGTCCGTGTGAGAGATGCCCGAGTAATTCCACCCGCCCCAGATGTGTTTTTTAAGACTAAAAAGAACGCCGACGTTATAGAAATACTTCGAAGATTTTTTCGCTTCACTGGTAGAGAGATTGTCAGACATATAAGTGCCACCCAATTCAACCAGGGTGCCCGCAGAAGCGGATGTAGAAACTAGAAATATTAGAAGCAGAACGATTTTCTTCACAGAATCTTTATCGGAAGAACTTCGCGAAGGATCAATTACATCCTTCGCATTGTGAATCATTTTTTACTTACGACGTTCTAACAGAGCCGCATAGAAGCCATCATAGCCCTCGACTTCTGGACGTAAGTGCATTTGCTTAATCAAAGTCCAGTCGTCCCCGCGCTCGGCCAAGAATCTTTCGATCTGTTTTTCATTTTCACTCGGAAGCAAACTGCAAGTGGCATAAACCATCTTGCCGCCCTTCTTTGTCATCGGTGAATAGCTCGTCAAGATTTCATACTGAAGGGCATGCAGACGATCAATTTCTTCGTTCGTCAGTTTCCACTTCGTATCAGGATTGCGGCGCAAAACACCCATTCCCGAACATGGCACGTCTAACAAAAGACGATCCGCCGATTCGTACATGCGCTTAATAACTTTTGTTGAATCAATCAAACGTGTTTCAATCACGTCGACACCATCACGGCGTGCACGCACTTTCAGTTCCTGCAACTTCCACTCGTGAATATCTAAGGAAATAATCTTCCCTTTGTTCTTCATGAGCGAAGCCATGTGCAGACTTTTTCCACCGGCTCCCGCGCACGCATCCACCACACGGTGACCTGGTTGCACGTCCAATAAAGGAACGACCATTTGCGAAGCGGCGTCTTGAACTTCAAACAATCCATCTTTAAATGGCTGCGTGATAAAGACGTTTTTTCTTTCGGTTAACTTCAAAGCATGCGGCAAATCCGGAGACACTTTCGTCGCCGAAATCCCTGCTTCAGAAAGAGTTTTTAAGAGAGTATCAGGGTCCGTTTTCAAAGTGTTCGTGCGCAAGAAAACTTCAGCCGGTTGATTCAATGCACGCACGGTTTCTTTATAACCAGGTCCCAACTCTTTTTCTAATCGAGCTGCCATCCAATCAGGAATGGATTGAGCGATCGCGAAGGAAGGCATGTCTTTAAGACGAGCTTGAACGGCTTTCACATCAACGTCAGAAACTTCATCCCAATCAGGAAGTTCATTGCCTTGACGAATCCAGTAAGCGGCCCAGATTTTCCAAAAATCATTGTCGTCCACAAGATACGCCAAAAGACGTTCCCAACGAACGATTTCATAAATGCTTTCAGCGAAAAAACGGCGATCCCGAGAGCCCCATTGTTTTTGAGCTTTCAGATTGCGCTGAATAACTTTGTCTGCGTACTGCCCTTGTTCAAAGACTTCATCAAGGGCGTCAATAATAGTTCCAACTAAGTGCTTATGAATTTTCAAAACGTAAATACCAATCCGCCAGCGAGGAAGGTTCCGTTAAACTGGCCTGAAGAGAGCAAAAGGATGTGGTTTTTTAATCCAGCTTCGATGAAGAAGCCAGTGTTTTCAAAAATATCAAAGAAACGGGCCCCGGCTACGAGCTGATAATCCAAAGAGAGGGCGGATTTGCTGGAGGCTTGTTTGAAAAAAACTCCCAGTCCCACACCCGCTCCGAAATAAAGTGGAAAACGTGAAGAGGCGTCAGGAAAAGTCAAAAGCGGCAAGAAAGACAGTTTCGATGGTGTTTCTCCCCCCACATCGAATTCTGTGTAGTCTAAGCGTAAATTCAAATCCATCGAGTTCTGCCACTCTCCCACGCGGTAAGTGACACCAAAGTTCATTTTGCCAACGTCGTCTTCTTGTCCGTTCTTACCCCAATCGTAAGACTGAGAGCCCATGTAACGCCCTACGTGTAATGCAAGATAATGATCCTGAGGACCACCACCGTATCCGCCACCATAATTTTGAGAGGGTTCTCTTTTTTGGAAGTATTTAGCGGCGGCATCACGCCCCACCACGGGCTGAGACTCTTGGGCCATAGCAACAGAGCTGACTAACAAGGGCAAAATCATGATGAGAAAAGTCTTCACACGCACCTCAATTCTGAGTCTTCAGTGTAACTAACTTTTACCAATGGTGTTAAGCGCATGACGCACATAGACATGTAAGACTGGCCCAAGCGCGGTGAATTGATGATTGACTCTCTAGCGGCGGCTCCCTAATCTCCAGGCGAGTTTAAGGCGGGACCAAAGACTATGAAATGCCCCTTCTGTGGACATGCTGATGACAGAGTACTAGACACGAGAGTGCAAAAAGATGGTAGCATCCGCCGCCGTCGTGAATGCCTTGAGTGTAAGGCTCGTTTTTCAACCGTAGAAACTATCATGCTCGCCTTTCCGTTCATCATTAAGAAAGATGGACGCCGTGAACCTTTCAGCAAAGAGAAAATCTTAAAAGGTCTTCAAGCGGCCTGCCAAAAACGCCCCGTGGGTTTAGCGCAAATTGATGCCGTGGTGGAAAGAATCTCTTCCTGGGTCGTGAATCGTGGGGAATCCGAAATCTCTTCACGCTTGATCGGGAAAAAGGTCATGGCAGAACTTAAACAACTCGACGACGTGGCTTACATCCGCTTCGCGAGCGTGTACCGAACTTTCAAAGACGTTCAAGAATTTGTCGAGACTTTGGAAGATGCTGAACTGCTTGATTTTGTCGATGCAAATAATCCACAATTAAGCCTGACAGCGATGAACTTTGTAGAAAACGAAAAGAAGCCGAATAATGAAACTGACAGCAAGACGACAAGCCCGCGAACTCGCACTCCAAATCCTATTTCAAACTGAGTTCGCTCCTCAGATCAGCTACCAAACATTTCTTGATGTCTTCGAACAATCTGTCGACCCTGAAGTGATTTCTTACGCCGATCTTTTGGTCACCGGTGTTCAATCCAACAAAGCCGCGATTGACTCTAAAATTCAGGCTTCCAGCGCTCATTGGAAAGTCGAGCGCATGGCGACGATTGATCGCAATATCTTGCGTGTCGCAGTTTATGAAATGAAATTCGCCGCAGATCCGATCAAAGAAAACATCGCGATCAACGAAGCCGTTGAAATCGCCAAAAAATTCGGGACCACGGAATCCGCAAGCTTCGTCAATGGTTTGCTGGATCAAGTGGGTAAGGCCCACTAATGGCTTTAAGCGTGCTTTCTCAAGCCAGTGCCTTTAATCCCGGCTCAGAGCTGTGGATCGTACCGGATCTTGAGAAATCACAGTGGACCGCACGCCTTGATTGGTATTTGAATTTCCAATTGTGCAAGGCTTCGCGCCACGTGTCCCCTTCCATTCCTAACTTTCTGCAAGAAGTTCTGTCAGAGACCGAACTTCCTAAAGTGCAGTTCGCCGTTAAAACTTCTCATCCCTTGATGATTGCGTCGGAAGAGCTTTTGCCGAACAAATGGGTTGTCATCGTTCCGTGGCAGGATAACTTAGTGCCTTGGATCGCCCAAGTTTTTGAAGTTTGGCATAAACTCAAAGAACCTTCTTTGCGCATTTTCCTGCCACCTGGACAAAGTGCCGGGAAAGTTCAACAAGAATGGCAAGCTCACCACAGCTTCGAAGATTTCACCGTCGTGCTTGATTAACGCGCTTTTCTTTCTCACAATGAAAGTGAGGAGCGTTGTTCATGGAAAAATTATCTCAGACACTGGTTTCAAAAATTTCAATGGTGCAAAGACGTTTAGAGTCTTTCTTGGACAATGATTTTGAAAACAAAGTGGAAGAGAGCGAAAACAACGCGGTTCTTTTCGAAGCGTCTCGCGATCTATCTTTAGTGCGCGGAATTTCCCATGGTCTTCCTGAAGATCATATCGACCGTGCGATCGTGGTGTTTTCTCGTTTGGCGATGCTTTTTGATTCAGGCGTCCTTTTAGAAAATCATGATGGCCAATGGAAAGCTCAAGCTTCTTTTCATAAAGGCAGCACGCAGCTTTTAAAAAACAATGGCAAAGCTATCGTGAAAATTCCGGATATGACTTTACTCTCTGTTCTCAAAACAGATTCGCGCGCAATGCTGGAAAAACTTCAACTGCAACACCTGGATCCCGAAAATAAAACGACGTGTCTTTTGATTAAAGCCAGTCCGGACTTTGCGTTTATTTTATTCTCTAGTTTTGCTGACCTGTGGTTGAAGGATCATATCGAAAACGTACGTCGTGCATTGATCAATGGATTTGCTGACTAATGACCGACGCCGATAATAAAACCTACACCATCTACATTCTTTCCGATTCGACGGGCGAAACCGCGGCCACGATGATTCGCGCGGCTTTGGTGCAATATTCTACGAAAGACATCAACATCATTCGTTGTAAAAACGTGCGCACAGAAACTCAAGCCGAAGCCGTGATCGAAGAGTGCTTCGAACGCCGTGGAATGCTTGCTTATACTGTGGCCAGCCAACAGCTTAGAAATAAAATCCGCGAAATCGCATCTGGGAAAGGAATACCTTACTTCGATCTTTTAGGACCACTATTAGGAACTTTGGATACTTTCTTCGGTGAACATTCGGAATCACACGTCGGCGCTTTACGAGCCGTGGATGAACGCTACTTTAAGCGCATCGAAGCTATCGAATACACGGTAAAACATGATGACGGTAAAACTTTTGCTGAACTGGACAAAGCCGATATCGTTCTTGTCGGGATCTCTCGCACCAGCAAAACGCCTTTGTCGATCTTTCTAAGTCACAAAGGTTGGAAGGTGGCCAATGTTCCGATGGTATTAGATACACCTTTGCCCGAAGAGCTTTTTAAAATCGATCAACGCCGCATCGTGGGTTTGATCATTGATATGGAATCACTGCAAAGAATCCGCAAAAGTCGTTTGGAAAAATTCGGTCAAGATCCCGGAGGCGAATACGCTTCGATGTCCCACATCGCTAAAGAGATCGAATACGCCGAAAAGATCTTTAAACAAAACCGCCGCTGGCCCGTCTTCAATGTGACGGAGCGAGCGCTGGAAGAAAATGCCTCCGAGATCGTTCGCATTATCGCCGCCCGCCTGGGCCTTCCTGACAGTGTGATCTTTTAATTAAAATGAAAACTTTAGGGCTCTGATTTTTGCAGAGCCTTTTTCTTTTACAAACTCGACATACCCTTGCATGGATTTTTCGCTTCCTTTGACGTCCATGCAAAAGTATTGCGACGTCGCTAAGGGTCGCGTCGGTTGCACGCGGTCTTCTTTGCGACACTTTCTAAGTTCGCCAAAGTCGTAGCCTAATATCAAGAACTCCAGCAGCTTTAATTTTTCAGGACGAGACAGCTTGCTTTCAATGGCTGGTTCGGTGCAGTTAATAAGTTTGGCATCATCGTCTTTGAAGGCATGACAGTTCTTATAGTGATCCCAGGTTTTCTGTGCCGTCCCTAAATCGCCTTGAGAAACCGCTGTCGCACTCATTGATACTAAGAAGGCAAAAGCCAGCATCTGCGATTTATTCATCGTTGGCCTCCACCCGCGTTTTCACCCTGAGGTTGCGCTTGGTGCTTTTTGTTTTGACCAAACATCTTAAAAAGCAAGTACTGAGGACCACCGGAAACCGCGGCGCCCGCCATATCGATAATGTCTTTCGTGGTTTTTGCAGAAGCCTCTTCTGACTGTGAATCACCCGTCCCCAGGCAACGTGGGTGCAGAATTTTACTTGCCACATCAGCAGGGTAATTCTTTTTGAGTTCGTCACAGGCCTTCGCCTTTACAGGACATTCCATATTCCAAGGGGCCGTCATTTTTTCTACTGCCGATAGCATTTCCTTTGTCGCGTAACTATTGCAGTTAATCGTTTCATCCATGGCTTCGGAGAAGTAGTTTGCGATATCAAAAGAACGTTTCTGAACAAAGCGTCCATTTTCGCAGACAATCATCGGAGACGGGCCGTCTAAAAGCTGGCTCCAAAAACTTAAACCTGCATAATTTGCCGCTAAGTCCGCGTAAGATTTTACGCCAGAGCTCTTTAAGCCCCACGGACCATTTTCTTGTTCTATTCCCACTTGCAGTGCGTTTTGAACTTTCTCTTTATCGAGCTTCCCTTTTTTTCCGGCCATTTGCCAGTAGAGGTATCCGTGGGAAAAAAAGTGATCCATCTTATCTAAGCCGACAAAGAAGCTTTTACCTTTCACTTCCAATTTGACGGACGGAGAGAAAAAAACTTTTCCATAACCACGGAATTTATTCAGCGGCGTTTCCTCATAGGACTTGGGACCCGCAAAAGGAGCATTTAAATAAATATAATTATCCACTTTAGGAAAGTTGCGGTCTAAGTCGTCTTCTAAAAACTGCAGGAATTTTTCGCGATCACAGCGATTTCGAGCCTGAAACTGATCGGTTGCCAAAGAAAGAACGGAATTCACAACACGGTTGATATCCGCATTAGCAACAACAGTGTTGGGAGAATGACGGGCCGAAAAGTTGTCCGGCTCAGCGGCGCCCGCAAGAAAAGAGAATGTCAGGAAAAAGAAAAAGGCCATAGAGACATTGTCTCTTGGCCTTTTTGGTTTTTCAAAGCCCCTTTTAAACAGGACTTTGATTTATAGACTGGACCTTAAAGCGGCTTCTTACTTCCCCAGAACGAAATCCCTTGTTCTTCTACTTTCAAAGTAAATTTATCGCCGTTGGAGCTTTCGAAGTGCATTTCATAAGGATTTTTCGCCAGGCTTTTTCCTTCTGTGAAAGCGTTTACGGAGCGCGATTCCACACTCACACTGTCTGAAGGAAAGAAACGGAAAGTACAGCTGGCATCGGTTGCATTACGACCGCATTGAATCTTGATGCTTTCATCTTGTGACAGCCAAAGAAGTTGGTCTTGAGCTTGAAGAGCATCCATAAAGCCCTGCAAACGACCCTGACTGCCGTGCTCGTTCACCAGAACAACCACTTTTTCAGGACGATGAAACACACCCACGGAATCCGCGGCAGCAAAGGCATTGGTAGCCATCAAGCTCAACAGCAAAAACAGGGATTTCATAAAACCTCCACCCCTTTTGCTATTCCCAGCTGGAAATCATGTCAATTCCAAAGCTGACCGAAAGCTTGTTTAGTGTGTTTTTTGATAAATACGGTGATTTGCGTCGCAATAGTCTTCATCAGAACTAAGGTTGGAGTCCTCTAAAAACTGCCGATACGCCTCGGGAGAATCGCTTTTTAAGCGCGTCGAAAAGATATATCCCGTATAGCGACGCACTCGAGTCGTGTTTTTAAGGGGCCCCTTCGCAAATTTGGCTTCTCGATAGACCAATTCATGCAGGACCATAGCAATCTGATTAAGAGCGTCCATATTGGTAAAAAGATCTCCGTTGATAAAGTATCTCTTTCCGTCGGCATCAACCTGATCGTACCTGACAATGGCTTGATAGACGAAACAGCGAGGACGCACATAAACGGGACCTTCATCAAATATTCTAGGAATTTTGCCATAGACAAATTTTGACTGAGACGTGAACTCTTCCATCCAAGTTCCAAACAGGCAAGCGCGTGAGGGGTCTTTTTCTTCAAGATTTTTAAACACCGTTCTTAAAGCCTCAGCAGCATTGGCGGCATCAATATAAGTGAACTTGCGAAGCTCGCGACTCTCATGCAGATCCAGGGCTTCAACAGTTTTTATTCCACCTTCAGCGGGGCAGACGACAGCATCACCACCATTGCCTAAGACGTCTCCGCCCAGAGCCATCGCAGAAACAGAGGCGCATAAGACAAATAAAAATAGAATCTTATTCATGAGAAGGTCCTTTTAATTCCGTGTAAGGGAAGAATTGAATACTTAAATTAAAGACTTCTTTTCGTTTTCCTAATTCCATTCGACGCGAAAATTTTTTTCTAAATTCATCAATCATCTTTTTCGCCTCACCCAAATTATTCATATCGAAAGGAAAAGTGATGGAAGAGTAATATCGCTGTTCTGGCGTGGTCGCGCGAAGAACTTGCGAAGACTTCATCAACACCGCTTCATGGGCATTTTTAATAGCTTCACTTGGAATACCAAACGTCGTCGTCAGATGCGACGCTGTTCTTTCAAAGAACCCCGCATGATCCGAAATCATATTCAAACTTTTTAGAACTTCCAGACATTGCTGAGTGCGCTCGACCGTGATTCCCAATCGTTCGGCAATCTGTTCTGGTTTTACAAAGATGTCTTTCGTTTTTAGCAGACTTAAAATAGCGAAATTCTCCCACCCCGACATGACCGCTAATTCATTTTCGTTCAAGGTACGACGAGTTTCTTTACGGGACGCCGTCGTCACTAAGGAATTAAGTTTTTGTTGTTCAGGAGGATTGAGTTTTAATCCTACGCAAAGCTTCTCTGCATAGAATTCACTTAAAGGACGACGGCCATGCAAAAGATCCGTGAATCTTCCCGATGGAATGCCGCACTTTACGCTCAAAGCACGAAGACTGAGCGGTCGCTTGCGCTGACTGCGAAGCTCTTCGATTTTCATTTTTAGAAAAGAGGCCACTTCAGGATAAAGCTGCTTTTGGTTCATGCTTTGAGCCTTACCAAAGGTTTATTTTTGTATAAAGACAGAAATCGAGATGCTGCTCCCTAGAAAGTAATTAAAGAGCATTCGGCTGAAAAATTACCGGTAATTTGAAAATGCAATGAATGTCCCGAGTGTCCAGGTTGCTTCATTTTTTAAAACCAGGGAGCATCAGGAACCAAGATTGTCAGACGAAAATTCCTTAAACATGATAAACGAGATGCTAAGAATTTTAAACGATAATGGCATCGGTACAATCTTCGCAGTTCAAAATTTTACTAGGAGATAAATATGAAAAGCTGGTTTTTATTTACATTACTTCTTTTGCCCTCTTTGAGTTGGGCAGCGAAAATCCAATGTCAGGCGGGAAAATATCGCCTTCATCTTGAACAAAAGAATGAAGACGTCGTCCTCACCTTCTTCGATGCGCAAGGCAAAGTCGCGATCAAAGGCATCGTCGAAGTCACGGCCCAAGATCAAGGTCTTCACGCACTTCATGCGCCCAGCAACCTAGAGATTACCATTGATGATTTACGCGAAAAAACAATGACCGGCATCTTGAATCTAAATGATCCCGATGCGCGTGAGCTTTCTAAAATAGACATGACTTGTGTACGTAAGAAATAATTTAATTACAAAATGGAGCCTCGGGATCTTTCTGACATAAATACAACTTGATGGCCGAGTTCTCCGTTTTCAAATCGATATTTTGCTTTTGCAGCAAGGTTAGTTCTTTTCTTTGAACTTCCTGTTCAACGTATAAAGATTTAATCGCTTCGATGATAGGCGCGACAAGATGATCGTACGCCACAGACTTTAAACCACTTTTTTCATCAGTAACGACCGTCTCGGGGAAAACCTTTTCCACGTCTTGTGCCAGGACCCCGATATGACGGCGGCTTCCGAATTTCTCTTTGTCGATGTATTCATATTGTACGCCCTGAATTTGCAGTAACTTGGATAGAGAATCAGATAAAGGTTCAATCTTTTCTTTTAATCTTTGATCGGATGAGCTGGTGCATCCCGTACTGGTGCAAACACCTGTTCCCGCAAATCGCAGTGCTGAAGCTCCTCCCAGCAAGTTTATATCTCCGTTTACTACAAGCTTATACGCGGGATTCACCGTGCCAATCCCCACATTGCCGGAAGCATCAACACGAAAACGTTCTTCATAGGATGAGCTGCCAGTTTGTTGTCCTATAACGATGGCTGGCGAGTGCCCGGTTGGTGTCGACACCGCTCCGAAATAAGCATTTTGTGACGTTGTTGCTGTATTGGTAACACCAAAAGTATGAAGCGCCGCCCGATTGTCAGAAGGAGCTGTGTTATTGACTCGAAAGAAGCTATTTTCATATTGGGGAATAACGCCAGCGCCAGATGAATTATATTGGATTCCGTGCGGCACCTCGAGGTAAAAATAATCTTTCATTTCTGACGAGTTCAAAGAAATCCTAAATCCATCTGTGTACAGATTCGTACCTCCAAAGCTGCCGCCGTTGTTGTATTGAATGCGACCTGTGCCTCCAGCAGGTCCTGACGAAGCAGGGAGGTTGCTCCATGTCAGCCCGCCAGCACCATCATGGGTGAGAGCCTGCCCTGAAGAGCCCGCTGTGGCCGGCAAAGAAAGTGTGAAACTGTTTAAGACAGTGTTGGGAGCCTTCAGTCCGACGTAGTGACTTGAATCCAAATCAAAGTAACGAATATCCTTAGTATTCATAAAGGACGTAAAAGTTTTTAGACCCGTTATTGTTTGATTTAAGGACTTAGTAACAAGGTTGGCTGTATCTGGCGAACCACTGAGCCATGTCGTCGTCCCCGTCGCGTAGACAATATTCCCCGCCACAGGATTTAACGCTGTTACGGGGTTGATCCCATTTCCTAACAGCAGACTTCCTGAGTTTAAAGATGTGACTCCAGTGCCTCCCTGATCTACAGGGGTGGTTCCTGCAACTTTCAAAGTTTTTGCCGACGTGCCGTCGAAATATTTTATATCACCCGCATTGTACCACAGCTGACCAGCAACTGTCCCATCGCTGCTCTCCGGAAGCTTCAGATATCTGGTATTGGCGATGTTAACATCTAGCGCGTTTAAAGTTCCAGTCATAGTGTCGCCTGATTTTTGAAGAGCTCCTACGATGCGGGAATCATTTCCGGCAGCCACCGTGGTTGAACTTGTTCCCGTCGTGACACCTAAAATGCCGCCTGTATAACTTAAAGGTGCATTGACTGTCACCGTACTGTAGTTCCCTGCCCCGTTTCTTTGCACGATGCCTGTACTAGCAAGAGAAGATATTTCCGAAGCAGAGATTGAGCTTGTCCACTCAACCCCCTCTGCGGCGGCACTATTTGCGCGCAAATAAGTCATATTAGAGCCCGCGGGAAGTCGAACACTGTTCGTTCCGTTGTGAATAACTAAATCTCCTTTTGTCGTCAGCGGGCTCAGAGCATTGAAGGAATTTGTTTTGGTCGTCTGTCCCGTTCCACCCTTAGATATCGGCACCGTTGCTAGGACTAAGTTGTTATAAGTCCCGGAAACATCGCCGGCAAAGGAAGTGGATGTACTAAGACCACTGCCCGCGACACCTAAAGTCCGAACCGCACCCCCGTCCCAAAATTTAATCACGTTGTTCGAAGAGTCATACCACATCTTCCCCGCATCACTTAAAGTCAGGCCCGCAGGATCTGTTGCGTTGTTTGAAAGATGCAGAGACCTTGAAGGGTTCATTGTCAGATATCCGACATTCTGAAGGGAATTTCCTCCCACCATTAAATCCGCGCCAGAGGCCATCGTGATATCACCCGTCATGGTCCCGCCCGCTAGCGGAAGTTTCGTCGCATCGGAAGAAGAGATCGTCGACCATGTTCCATCGCCTCGCAAATATGTCGAAGCGTCCGCGGTACCCGTTCCTAAAAATGAAGTCGAAACTTTGCTTGAAGAATTCAAAGGTGCAAGTCCGCTAGCCACTCCTTTTTGCAAAGTCACCCGGCCATCCACAAAAGTATCCAGTCCAGAGACATCACTAGTTGATAAAGTCACATCTCCGGTTCTGCCGGCGACAGAGGACACCAGTCCTGTGGAGGTAGAAGGTTCCCACGAAGAGGAACCTGCATCCCAAGTTAAGACTTGCCCAGCCGTTGGCGTTGTCGTGGCTACATTGAATCCTCTGAGGGCATTGGCTGTAGCGGCCGTCGCGGCAGTGGTCGCAGAAGTGGCGGTGGTTGCGGAATTTGCCGTCAACGCCGTTGTCGCCGTGGCGGCATTACCACTGTAGTTTCCATTCAAAATAGCATCTAATTGAGAATACCGGCTCAATAGTTGCTCAAGATGAGTTTGAGTCACTCCCTGAGCCGGGTTCACTTGCAGAAAATCTTCTTCTTTCTTTCCATTCAGCATCTCAGAATTCATCGCGAACGCGACCGCGCGCATATTAAAATCAGCGGTCACGGCGTCAAAGCCTCCCGCTAAACGAGGCATATTGGTAATGATTCGAATTTTGCGTTCATGATGAGCTTGAGGCACGTAGCTGCAATTAAAACCGTTCAACGGCGCTGAATTATCCATGACTTTTTGAAAACTGGGAAGGGGCGATGGATTGCTTGCCGCAGGAACCGAGGCGCTGCTAGAGCCAATGACAAGATTCATGTACCCATTTGTAACGTCCACCGCCGAGTGCACCTCTTCTCTTAGAACACAGTCTGCGACGGGATCTAAAATTTGCAAGCGTACCGTCAGCCCCGAAGCCGTTGGAAAATCGCCGTTGGGGTCTTGAAAAACACCCTGAAAACTAATTCCTTTATTTTGTGCATTCACGCACGAGCCAACAAACAAAAGCATAACAAGTACGGACAAGCTCAATCTATTCATAGAAAACTCCACGCACTTTCCAACCATTACTAGTCACTTTGTTTTCAGTGATTTCACCAAAAGTCGCCGTCACTCGGTAACCCGAGGAAAGTGAAACGACTTCCGCCGAAATGAAGTCTGGATGAATGCGTTTCTTGGCCTGCACGACAGAGTCTTTGTTCAAACCGAGATCCTCGATTTGAGCTTCTAAAGAACATCCGCTAAGAATCGAACAAAGACAAAGAACCATCCACGTCTTCATTTGTGTCACTCCAGATTTGAAATCTGAATTCTTATCGGACTCACATTTCTGCAAAAAAGAGCGCGTCCACGAGATCCGCTACCCAAAGGACGATAGGTAGCATGGTGAGGGCTCATGATAGAGAATAAAAAAAAAAGGAAGAGCTTATAGCTCTTCCTTGCAATTTATTAATCGTGTCGCAGATTAAGCCGCTTTTACGTGCGGCTTTTCTTCTGCCGGTTGCAATGTATGGACTGTCGCTGTGGATTCACTTGATCCGTAAACCACAAGTTTCAGCTCATCCACCACGCCCTTCATAATCTGCGCTTGAGAGTTGATTTCGTCGGCCGTGCCTGCGATCTCTTCTGAAGAGGCAGCATTGGATTGGACCGACTGATCCAACTGATTCATCGCTTTGCTGATTTGTGCGATACCCGTAGACTGCTCTTCGCTGGCCGCCGAAATTTCGTTGTTCAAGTCCGAAACTTTCTTTACAGACTGAACGATGTTCTTAAGCATCTCACCTGATTTTGCCGACTTCACGGTACCACGTTCAATTTTATCAACAGATTCTTTGATAAGACCTGTGATATCTTTTGCCGCAGAAGCGGATCTTTGTGCTAACGAGCGGACGGCTTCGGCAACCACCGCGAATCCTTTACCATGCTCACCCGCACGTGCTGCTTCGACAGAAGCATTGAGTGCCAAAAGGTTTGTTTGGAAAGCGATATCGTCGATCACATTGATGATCTCTTCAATTTGTTTTGAAGACTCAGAAATTTCTTTCATAGAGACTAAGAGTTCTTCCATCTCTTTTTCGCCCTGAACGGCGAATTCAGATGAAGCGGATGACAAGGAAGCAGCTTGCTTCGCGTTGTCTGAGTTCATTTTCACCATCGAAGTCATTTCTTCGAGAGCCGCGACCGTTTCTTCTAAAGAGGCTGCCGATTCACTTGAAGATTGTGACAAGGATTGCCCCGCTATAGAAAGCTGACCAATAGCACTTGAAACTTGATCACCGGAGTTCTGAAGTTTCGAAGAAAGATCACTGACTGTTTTAGAAATATATTGCGCGATCAAAACCACCGCCGCCAACAAGAACAACAATCCAGTTAAGGCAATAAGCACCTGTGTCCATACCATGGAGTTCGCCGACGCTAAGACTGTTTTAGTCGGAGTTCTTACGATCAAAGCCCAAGGCTCTTCCGTGTATCCAATGCTCATAGGAGTGACGACGTAAAGATATTCTTGATTGTCTTTAGCATCTATTCCCGTTAAAACGAGCTCCTTACCCTGCTGAATGGCCTCTTTGAATTTGGCCTCTTCAAAAGGATAAGCCACCGGCTTTGTGATCAGTTTATCATCGGGATGAGACACATAGTTTCCCTTTGCCGTCACCAAATAAGCCTCGGAAGTTTCAAACGGTTTGATGGTAGCTGTTTTCTTTTGCAGCTCTTTTAACGGAAGGTCCACACCCGATACGCCTACAAACTTACCATCAAGAACAATCGGTACCACGGCCGAAGTCATCAACACTTGCACTCCATCAATAGGATACAAGTAGGGCTCAACCATAGTTTCTTTAAGACGTTGTTTGGGCACAAGGTAGTAGTCACCTTCACCCGCATTCGCATAACCGATAAGCGGAGTTAAGCTGGCTTTGCCACCTTCCCAATTTAAATATGGAATAAAACGTCCCGTGGCATCGTGACCTTTGGAGTTTACGAACTCAGAGTCGCGACCATCCCAGGCATTAGGTTCCCACCCGGTCCACGCACCAATAAGAAATTTGTTTTTCTCTAGAACTTCTTTTAAAGAAAACGTCACCGGTTCACGTTGAACATGTCCGTTCTTCTTATACGATTCAAAGAAGTGAGCCATGGTGCGAGCCACATCCAAACCTCTTTCCACCTCAAGTCGCATTTCAGTTGCATAGGCGTGAGCTGTCTCGACAGTTTTTTCTGTTGCAGCTAACTTCGCCGTTTCATGCCCGTTCTTCGCCATTAAGAACGTCATCGTTCCTAAAACGAACAAAGCAATGAGGATGATAGGTACAGCGAGCTTAAGACGAATCGAATAGTGCTTCTTCATTTACATTCCTTCTTTCCGAAAATCCCGAAAGATCAGAATTGGTATCGGAAAAAAAGCTGTAAAGATTAAGGACCCTTAACTCTTTTGAGACAGAAGGCTAGCACAATGCTAGCCCTTTTCTTGTTGAGACATCGTTTGATAGAAGACCTCGACCAAAGCCTTATTCTCTGAATTTTTCTTATAATAGAACATCAAATCGATTTCGTAATGAAGGTCTTTGACGTAGACACGATTCAAGCGGCCGGAGCGCACCTGCTTTTTGATAGAGTGGGCAGGTAAAAATCCCCACCCTAAACCCGCTTCAATGACGCGCTTTAAAGTTCCCACATTGGCCGACTCAAAAATAGATGAAAGATTTAATCCCGCGCTCTGCATTTTAGAATTCACCGTATTGTTAAAGCCCGGGAACTCTTCTGTAAAGTTCACTAATGGGAAAGCTCCGATGTCTTTGAAACTAATTTGTTGGGGCATTTTTTCGTCTTTGCTTGAACCCACGAGCCACATCTCTTCTTTGGCCACAAACTTCTGCTCACTGTTTTCAAGTTCAGAACTAAATTCCGTCTTTACATCAGGAAGTATAAGAATATCGTACAAACCTTTTTTATAACTCTTAATCAGCTCTTCACCGCGATCATAGTCAACCTTCAACATCAGATCAGGGTTGTGACGCATCAGACGGCCCACGATGGGGCTCATCAAGTGCAAACCCAAAGAATTCAAAGTTCCAATGCGCAACTGCCCTTTCATATGCGCACCGATGGACTTGATTGCGATTTCGGCCTGTTGAGTCAGATTGATGATCTTCTTTGCATACTCATAAAGAACTTCACCTTGAGGTGTGGCTTTGATCTGGCGCACACCGCGAACCAGCAGCTCTACTCCTAGATCTTCCTCTAGATTTCGGATCTGTTGCGACACCGCGGGCTGAGTCAGATACAGCTTGTCTGCCGCTGCAGTCATACTTCCTTCGCTGATAACCGTGACGAAAGTGGTCAACTGATAAAGGTTCTTCACAGGATTTTTCTCCTTTGCGCTTTGATCCGAAGGAATTTTGTTATTATACTGCAAACATAACCAACTCGAGGTCAGCATGAAGTATAGCTTGTTCACATCACTCGCCGTTATTCTACTCAGTTTTAGCGCCCATGCAAAAGTCTTTCGTAATGCTTACATCGCATTTGAAATGCCAGAGACTTGGAAATGCAACTTAGAGCAAACCGAATGGGTCTGCCGTAGTGAACAAACCAAAGAATCCAAAGAAGCCATCATCATTTTGACAGCCAAAGAAGTTGGCCCGACGGATACTTTTGCATTGTATGAGTCGCACTTAAACACCCCGATTGCGGTGAACCTTCGTGGTGGTGGTACGGCAGAGTCTAAAATCGTTTATAAAGCGAAAAGCGTGCAAATCAATGATCAGACATGGATTGACTCTCTTCACTTGGGTTCAGAAGTACCAAACTACTTCACGCGATATTTAGCGACAATCAAAGATAAGATCGCGATCTTGGTAACTTTCAGCGCTCATAAGCAATACTACACAAAATACAGCCAAGACTTCTTTAAAGCCGTGATGAGTTTGCGCGTGATTGCTTCCAAAAATCTTTTGGCGAAACCAGACCTTGGTCCTATTCGCCCTGGTTCAGAAACATTAGGCGCCCCGATCAGCTCTGCAATGCCAGCGGATATGATTCAAGGCGATGGCACTGAAGGAAAAGGCAGCAACAAAGCAATGCTTTTAGGTGGCGCTCTATTGCTAGCAGCCTTGGGAGCTTTGATCTATCTTCGCGCTAAAAAGAAAAAGAAGAGATAATCCCATTTCCAGAAATAAGATAAAAAAAGGAGCGCTAAGGCGCTCCTTTTTTATTTTGAGGACACACGCGGGCGTTAGATGCGCCAAGGTTAGTAAAAGTTCCCTGGCACCTTTTAGCTATTTTACTCTTTCGATTTCTGGCTTGTATTTTTCGAACTGAGAGATAATTTTTTCATCTCCATAGACGAGAACTTTAAAGTTGTTGGGATTCAAGGCTCTTTGGATAGAAGCGTTTGAATCTTTCGCATTGATCTTGCCTACGTTTTTATTAAAGTCCGTAAGATAGTCGACAGGGATTCCATAGAAGTCCAACGAAAGCAGATTGTAAGCCAACCGGTCCGCGGTTTCGATGGCTCTTGGGAATTGACCTACTAACTGACTGCGAGCAGCGGCGACCTCAGGATCTTGCGCGCCTGCAGTGACGTAATCAGTAACCACTTTCAGCGTTTCTTCCAAAGTTTTTCCTGCCGTTTCATTTTTTGTAAAGGTAGAAACTTCGAAGCTGCCACGCTCTTTACGCACGTCAAAGAAAGAATAGATCGAGTATGTCAGGCCTAAGTCGTCGCGCACCTTTTGATTCAGGCGGCTGGCAAAGCTACCACCCAAGGCTTCGTTACCCAAACGTAAGCGCAGATAATCGTCATTTTTGCGAGCAATCCCCAATTGAGCGACGCGAATCTGAGTTTGTTGCAAACCTTTTTTCACGACCAATTTCACCTTCAAAGCATCAATTGCTGGAGGCGCTTCTGCAGTCACGACGGGGATAGTTCTTTTTGTCCACTTTGAAAACACATCCTGCACGGACTTTTCAAACTCATCATTAAAGCTTCCCACCACGGCCAATAAAGCATTGTTCGGGCGGAAGAAGGTCAAATAGTGTTTGATGATGTCTTGCTTAGAAATGCTGCGAAGATCTTCCGGCGTTCCATTCACATCGCGCGCGTAAGGGTGATTTCCGTATAGAAACTGATCCATCTTGTCATCTGCATAAGCCGAAGGATTATCCACCTTCTTTTGCAAATTCGCGAGCATTTGTGAGCGAATGCGGCTGATCTCGCTGTCTTTAAATGCCGGATTCATCGTCACGTCAGCAAACAGTTCTAACAAAGTCGTCGAGCCCGTGATCAAAGCGTCTGAGTAAAGTGTTGTGACATCATATCCCGGAGAGATATCAACGCTTGCACCCAATTGACCAAATTCATCGGCAACTTTGAGAGCATCACGTGACTGAGTGCCTTGCTCTAGCATATAGGCCGTTAAAGCATTCAACCCGGCTTTACCCGCGGGCTCCTGCATATTTCCTGTCTTCATCAAAAGTGTGAAGCTCACACGTGGTAAAGAGGCGTCACGGATATAAATAATTTTAAGTCCATTTTCTAAAACCACTTCTTTATAAGGCTGAAGCTTAAAAGAGCCGCTGCCTTTTTGCACATACCCTTGGCCTGGTTTTGCAGCGTCCTTTTTAGAAGAGCTGGAACAAGCCACCATCACGGAACAAATAAGAGGAAGAGTGATTACCAGTGAAAGTCTTTTCATACTTATTCCTTTTTCGCCTTAGGTTCTAAAGTGATGATCGAGCGCTGAGTTTGCTGTGTGTATTTTTCCGCCGCTTTTTGAATATCCTCTGCAGTCACGGCCTGGTATTTCTCAAGATCCGTGAAAAGACTTTCATAAGATCCCGTCACGATTTCGTTCACGGCTAGTGAACGGGCTTTACCGTCCATAGTTTTCAATCCGTCGACAAGGTCTTTCATAACTTGAGTTTTTGCTTTCTCAAGTTCTTTGTCAGAAACTTTTTGATTTCTAAGTTTCCAGATTTCGTTATAGACAATGTCTAAAGCTTCTTGCGTTCCTTGGCCCGGCTTCAAACTGACGCCAAATCCCATGATACCTGCGTCTTTCATCGCGTAATTATAAGCGTAAGCCGATGTCGCGATTTGCTTTTGATAAACCAGTCTTTTGTGAAGACGGCTGGAAGTTCCGTAACCCAGAATATTGGCTGCCAAATCCAAAGCATACATGTCCGGCTCCCCTTGACGAGGGCTGCGATAAGCAACTACGAAAGAGCTGTTTTGCACGTCTTTTCTTAAAGTCGCATTCTGCTGAACTTTTTGTGGCGGCTCTTCTATTTTCTTTGTTTCAGGCAGATCGCGCTTTGGAAGTTTGCCATAATATTTTTCAATCAGGCTTTTCACTTTCGAAGTTTTGAAGTCGCCGACAATAACTAGAACCGCGTTGTTGGGAACATAGTAAGTGTTATAAAAGAAGCGCAGCTTATCCGAATCATAGGCCGCGATGTCTTTCATATAACCAATCACTGGCCATTTGTAAGGATGCACTTTGAAAAGTGTGCCCATCATCAATTCGCGAAGAAGGCCCATGGGATTGTTGTCTACTCTCCAGCGGCGCTCTTCCGCAACGACTTCTTTTTCACTTTTCAAATCTTCAGGACTGATAAGAAGTGAGCTCATTCGATCCACTTCCATATCCATCACCAGCTCTAATTTAGAGCTGGGAAGATTTTCGTAAAAGCCTGTGTAATCATTTGTGGTGAAGGCATTGTTGGTGATGCCATTTTCGTGGAAAATACGATCAAAAGATTTGCCATCGTATTTCTTAGCACCTTTAAACATCATGTGTTCAAGCATGTGAGCGGCACCGGTGACTCCAGGATACTCATCGCGAGAACCGACCCGATACCAAGTGTGATAGCTGACCATAGGAACGGCGTGATCTTCCAGAAGCAGAACTGTCAACCCGTTGTCTAAAACAAATTTTGTGACGGGCAAAGAGATCTTCAGATCATTCTGTGTTGCCCATCCCTTGATGGTGCCCAACGGCTCTTTGATCTCTGGTTTTTGATTTGGCATGGGGTCCACGGCAAAGGCAGATGCGGACATGAGAAGTCCCAAAAGCAAGGTCGTAAAGCGTGTCATAGTTGCTTCTTTCGTTGAATGTACAATAAGCCCTAGTTTGAAACTGGAGGGCTTTGAATTCAACGATCTTTCAGGACGCTTAAGACTTTGTTCCGGGCTGAAGCGCCCGGTTAAGGAGGCTGTGCTTTATTGCACGACGAAATCCGAAAAGAAAACGTCTTTAACAACACCGCGATGAAGAATGCCATTCACCTCACCGGCGATTTTGTCTTTCAAAAACAACTTCCCTTGAATGCTATCCAGGTCACTGAAGCTGTTATCATTCAATAAACGAACAATGCGGTCACGAGCCTTGGCGCGGTTTTCCGGCTCCATCACTTCTTCGAAACCTTCTTTACCCAGCATTTGCAAATTCACTTCTAGGCGGATCGTGCGTTTGGGTTCACCACCCAAATTCACTGTGAACTTATCCATCGTGTACACAAGTGGAGTTGTATCGCCTGAATCCTGCGTGGAAGCCAATTCGCGTTCAGCTTGTTCTTCTGAAATCGAAGGACTTTCCCATCCCATAGTCGAGGCGTACACCATGTAGGCGCCTCCACCCATCACTCCCAGATTCACCACCGCAAACACTATCTGCAGTAGTTTGCCGACATTCTTCTTAGGAGCCGCAGCCTGTGCTTGTGCTTCTGCCATTTAAAACCCTCATGAATAATTACATTTAGTTTATCGGTGAAACAGGCCAAGGTCTTAACGAGCAAGACCTTAATTCTTGTCAGAAAATTTCAGGGAAAACGTCTAAGCTTTGGACATATGTGGACCTACACTTGACAAGAACACGTCTAGTTCACTCATAATGGAACTATGAGACTTTTTCTCGCGGGATGCGCATTATCTTTTTTAAGTCTGCCAGTGATGGCGGGCCAATCTGTCGCGCCGTCTTCTCAAAACGAGGCGGATCTTTTCCCAGCTTCTTTGCTGCAAATTTCAGAGACAGAGGCATTTTCACGCTATGTATTTCTTGTTGATAAAGAGAAGCGCAAGCTTTCAGTCTTCGAGCGTAACGGTGCTGAAATCAAAAAAGTCGAAGAGTTCCCAGCGGACATCGGAAAAATGGGCGGCAACAAAACCAAACGCGATGATCACAAAACACCGGAAGGCATTTACTTTCTTGAGCAGCGTTTGACTCAGCCGCAAATTCCTTTCAGCCTTTATGGTGGTTTGGCTTTCACGACCAACTATCCGAATCTTTTTGACCAGCGACAAAAGAAAACAGGATCAGGAATTTGGCTTCATGCCATCCCCGATTCAGTTCCTTTGACTCGTGGTTCTCGCGGATGCGTTGTAGTTCGCAATGAAGTCATTAAGAAACTGGCAGATTACGTCAAACTTCGCGAAACACCGATCTTGATTTTTGATCACGTGAACTACCTCACCAAAGGTGAACACGAAAAACGCCGTACAGAGCTTAGTGCCTTTGTTGAAGAGTGGCGCAAGTCTTGGGAAAATCAAGATATCGAAAAGTACATGAGCTTTTATGATCAAGATTTCAAGGCACCAGGTTTTAACTTCAACACCTGGAAAAACCATAAAGCCAATTTGAAGTCGAAGTATGAGTATATCAAAGTTCACCTATCACAACCTTACATCGTTCAACACAACGATCAGTTGTTAGTAAAGACTTTGCAACGTTACGAATCTGACAAGCACGTCGATTACGGTGTAAAAACTATTTATGCTTTGAAATCTGGCGACTCTTACAAAATCATCCGTGAAGAGTGGGCGCCGTTCAGCCAAGAAAAAGTGGCCGCAGCTATTGCTCGCGACAACTCGATGACAGCTCAAGCCAATCAGGTTCAGCAGTAATCAATTTAGAATCCTAAAACTTTTCGTCCCTGGATTTCCAAAGTTTCGCGATACTCAGGGGCCGCGATGGCGATCAACGCCTTGACTCGCTCTTGCAGTGTTTTTCCATGCAAATAAGCAACCCCGTACTCCGTGACGATGTAGTGAACATGGGCGCGCGTGGTGGTAACTCCAGCCCCTTCTTTTAAAAAGACCGAGATTTTACTTTGCCCTTTTGCCGTTTTAGAAGGCAATGCAATGATGGGTTTTCCCCCTGGAGAAAGCGCCGCCCCTCGCATGAAATCCATTTGTCCGCCAATACCTGAATAGATGCGCGAACCAATGGAATCTGCGCACACTTGCCCCGTCAGATCCACTTCGATGGCGCTGTTGATCGCAATCACCTTCGGATTCTGGCGAATAATGTGCGTGTCGTTCGTGTACGTCGCGTCCATCATGATCACCATTGGATTGTTATCAATGAAGTCGTAAGTCTTGCGAGAGCCCAACGCAAAACTCGTGACGATCTTATCACGCATGCGCGACTTGAACTTATTGGTGATGGCTCCGGTTTTATAAAGGTCCACCAACCCATCTGAAAACATTTCCGTATGCACACCAAGATTCTTATGTCCCGTTAATGCCTTCAGTGTGGCGTCTGGAATAGCCCCGATCCCCATCTGCAGGGTCGCTCCATCTTCAATCAATCCCGCCACATTTCGACCGATCTGCAATTCGGTATCACTGAGTTCGGCAGGTTTTTTTAAATAAAGTTCCTCATCCACGGACACGGCAAAATGAACTTTTGAAAATTCAAATTGGGAATCCCCAAAGGTGCGTGGCATTTTTGGATTCACCTGCGCGATCACAGTTTTGGCAGAACGAACGGCTGCAATGGAGACATCAACAGAGGGCCCCAGACTGCACATGCCATGCTGATCTGGAGGAGAAACTTGAATCAATGCCACATCAAGCGGCACAATTTGATTATAAAACAGGGATGGAATTTCACTTAAAAAAATCGGCACGAAAGAGGGATTTATATTTCCTTTTGTTTTTCTAAGGTTGCCACCATTAAAGAAACTGTGGATCTGAAAACTTTTTTCATGCTGAGGATCTGCATAAGAACAATCCCCTTCCGTATGAATTGAATAGACTTTCACTCCTTGCAATTCAGAAGCGCGCAATGTGAGATGTTTGACCAGTTGTTGAGGTGTCGCTGCGGCTGTATGAATGAAAACATTGTCATTAGATTTGACGACCTTCAGGGCATCTTCGGCAGAGATAAATTGAGTCATAGTCCATTATTCCTTCTGCAATAAATCTCCCACAAAAAAATCATTTTGAGTACGATTTCCCATTCCGCTTTTGAAACTGAAAAGCAGATGCCTTGCAACGTTTCGTTGCGTCAACCCCCGTCAGATTCTTAAAACAAGAAGCGTTAAATCACCCTATTTCCACTGTGGGTCCAATAACAATATTTTCTGACAGCAGTATGATGCCTTCACACACAACTTGTTGAACTAGGAGTTCTAAATGAAAACAAAAGTGTTAGCAGCAATCTTTCTTTCCACTATTTCTTTTTCTTCAGCCGCCTTCGCTGAACATTGGATGGCACATATTCGCGGCGTTTATATCAGCCCGGACAACGGTTCTTCGCCGGTGAGCGGAGTTGAAGCCAACAATGTGACAATTCCAGAGTTGGATTTCAGTTATTTCATCGCGCCGGACTGGTCCGTCGAGCTTATTTTGGGTACATCTCGTCACGATATTTCATTAAACGGAGCGGATCTTGGTAAAGTCAGTCTTTTACCACCCACGGTCACTGCGAAGTACCACTATGATTTCGGGAATGGTCTTGTTCCCTATATCGGAGCCGGAGTGAATCACACTCTTTTCTATGACGTCGATTTAGATTCAAACCTTTCCGTCAGCACCAACAGCACCGGGTTCGCATTGCAACTAGGAGCTGATTACAAAATTGGCGACAATCTTTATCTGAACCTTGACGTTAAAAAAGTTTATATCAAAACAGATGTTGCTAGTAATGGAGACTACCTAACGACACTTGATATCAACCCGATGCTGTATGGATTGGGCGTAGGCATTAAATTTTAGGGCAGCTATAAAACCTGTCTAACTTTTTAGATCTTCTTGCCGCTCTTTGTTTCAAACTTGGATGCTGTCTCAACCTGAGACAGCATATTCAAATATATCTCATCTAATCCGGTACGCCCCTTGCTCCTTAGGAACCAAAAGGAGAGAACCCATGTCATCTAAAATTATTTCGTTAACTGTCGCTGGTATTATCGGCCTGCAAAGCGCAGCCATGGCGCAAGATCGCACAGCAGGTATTGGTGATGAACAAATCCGTATTGCGCAAGAAAATGTAAGAGCCTTAAAGGCCGAGATCCAAAGCTTGGATAAGGCGCTGGGCGAAGCTCAAGCATCGATTGAAAAGAGAGAATCACGGGGCACCTTCGCTAATGGCACGGCCATCGCTGGAGCCGCAGTTGGTTTAGGCCTATCAGCTATTGCTGCATTCACAATTAAAAAAGGAACAGGCGGCCAAGCTCTGAATGGTTACCTTACAGGGGCTTTGTCAGCCGTGATCTCTTTATCATCAGCGGGTTTAGGTGTGATTGGGCAAGCTCGCAAGACCGATGTCGACACGAAAGCTTTAGAGGAACAATTAAAACTTGCAGAGACCCAGGTTCAATCCGCAATCTCTGTCGCCGACAAACAGACTTCGGCAGTTCTAAAGCAATTGAATTCTTCTTTAACAACAGTTCGTCAATCTTTGAATGAATACACAAATAGCGAAGATTCTATTTCTCAAAACAAATTGATTTCACAAATCGCGCAGGCCGCGGGTGTCGCAATCACAGTTTACGGTATGACCCAAAGAGAATCGAAAGCTCTTTTAGTCGGACCTCTTGTGATGAGCGCGGGTAACTTGGGTCAAGTTCTGGGCGGTCTTTCAGATTCAGATGCTGAAAAAGTCATTGCGGAAATCAAAGCCACTCGCCTTTCTTTGATGGCAGCGGCTGTTAACTTGGAGTAGTTCAAGAATGCTTTTGATGACTCGCTTCTTAAGCGTGGTGATTTTTCTGGGCCTGAGCTGGGGGAACCTGGCGCAGGCCGCACCTCGTTGCGAGTCCGTATTTCTTCCGACCGTCTTAGAAGTTATTCAGCAGATTGACTTAGCTAATAATAAATTCCTAACGAAAGGCTCTCACTCCGTTGAAGAAATCGGAAAAGACTTTTCGTGGCTTCGTCGTCGTAAACTACGTAAACTCATCAACAACACCGACCTGCAAAACTTTGCTTCAGACAAAGCTTTAGAAAGGTATGCGATCGAACTGGGCACCGTCCTTTTCGGAAAAAAAGATGTCGTCGATCGTTGGATTCGTCAAAGTAAAGATCAGCGCTTAGAAGAATCAACCGTCATGCTGATCAAAGAAAAACTTTTGCAAGAGGGTTTATTAAAAACCTGGCTTGAGGTTCGCGATCCCCGCGACATCGGTATCGCTCGAAAAAGTTTAGATAAACTGTGGACTTTGCTACAACATCGCACTTTCGAATGGCTGCGCATTCCCCTGGCTCTTCCTTCAATGAAGAATGCGGAAGTTCCACCTGAACTGATGTACAAAATCATCCGTGACGGTTTTAAGACTCATGCCGAAGAAGCCCGCATCGCTTTACGCTCGCAAAACCACATTGAGGCCTACAATACATTTAAAAAGATCTATGGACGTGTGATCTTCGGAGTTCTCTTCGCCCTGAACGTTCATAATGGCTACGAACAAATTCAAGATTATCACAATCGTCACGTCGACCAGACGATCCAACAGATTCAGGAAATAGGCCGACAGGCAGAAAACGCCGTGACTCAAATCAAGCGTGAGCAATTCGATCAAGCTTATAAAAGTGCCGAAGCCGAATTCATCAAAAAATGGGGCGAAGAACCCACGCCTGCGGAAAAAGAAATCTTACGAAACAAGATCGCCGCTGCTTTGAATATGACGGCCCCTTAAAATAAAAAAAGCCCCGCAGCTTGCGAGGCTTTTTGAGTTCTAAGTCTTTAAAAAAGATCTTAGTGAGATTCGTCAGAAGACGATGTGTTCTTACCGTCGATTGTGAATTTCTCTACGTTATGGGCAAGATCAGGAAGCGACTCTAGGTGCTTTTGCAATTCTTCTTTCGACATCTCACCAACGTTCAAGTTTCTTTCAGTCAATCGTTTGTCGAACTTCAAATTTTTATTAGCTTGAGCCAATGACATTGCGTACCCCTTTTTGTGCGAAAACCTTTTATAGCGCACTTCGCGCGACGAGTCCAGCCTCGGAAAAAGGCACCAAGTACCTTTTTCCCGTTAATTCCAGTATTTGGGCGGCTTATCGTTCTTTTCGTTATCAACCACCAGGCGCAGGTTGCGGCCTTTGGCTTTGGACTTCTTTTTCCACTCATTACGGTCAAACCAGCCCTTGAATTTAAGGCACAGATAACCCGAAACCAAACCACCCAAGTGAGCCAGGTAAGCGACCTCTCCCCCGCTGACACTTGAAGTCATCATGGAGGCTAATTGAACAAGACCCATCAAAGCCACGAAGTAGCGAGTCTTCATCGGGAAAAGCATAAAGAAGTAAACAATGCGCTCGCCGAAGATGATCCCTTGAGCTAACAAAAGACCGAAGACGGCGCCCGAAGCTCCCACAACCGGAACGATCAAGCCCGTTTGGGACCCTGTCGTCAAAGCGTAGATCCAGATGCCTAAGCAATAAAGAATGGCGGCCCCGATACCCGAAGTGAAGTAATAGATCAGGAAGAACTTCGTGCCCCAGCGCTGTTCAAGCTCGGCTCCGAAGAACCAAAGCATCAGCATATTGAAAAGGATGTGCGTCACCTGCAAAGAGTGCAGGAACATGTAGGTACCTAATTGCCAGATCTGGAATTCGAAAAGAACCTTGCCCGGGAAAAGACCGAACAAAGAAGTGAATGGAACGCGCAAGAAGCCTTCCATAATCACTTGGAAAACAAACCAGATAGCCACATTGATGATCAGCAACCACTTCACTGCAGGAGTGAGGGGAGCTGTTTGGAAGGTCACGCCTCTATTCATATTTTCTTAAAATACCCGAAAGCTTATCGTAGGTCTGCTCCAGACTTTCAACCAAGACTTTGGTCTCTGCGATGAGCGGAAAGAAATTAAGATCCCCGGCCCAACGCGGGATCAAATGATAATGAAGATGTTCAGGAATTCCCGCGCCGGCCACAGCCCCGTGATTCAAACCCAAGTTTATTCCACCCGGTTCGTAAGCATCATTCAGCGCTTTCATGGCCAAACGAATGGTGTCTTGCAAATCGCGAAACTCTTCTTCTGACAATTGCAGAAGATCCCCGCAATGACGGCGAGGCAGAACTAAAAGATGCCCGCTGTTATAGGGGAATTTGTTGAGCACCACCATGGAATGCTCTGTTTGATAAACACAAAGAGTGTCAAAAGAGGGATCGTCTTTTGCGGCTTTACAGAAAACACAACCTTCCGGCTTGATCAGCTTACGCACGTACTTCATGCGGTCAGGACGAAAAAGAACGTCGCGCTCTAAAGGCCAAACGTCTTTTCCGATCTGCATTTTACCGGTCGCTGCCTTTGCAGTCTTCTTACCGACCTTGGGTTTTGCTGATGCTTTCTTTTTTGCCTTTTTAGCCACCGATTACTCCCAGTAACCAGGCATCAATAACAAAGGCTGATTCAGATATTTCGCGCGCAGGATGTATTTCATTGCGCCTTCCATATCTGGACCGAAGGATTTTCCTTTAAGAAGGTCGGCGTATTCAGAAAGACTGTTTAAGTCATCTTCAGAGTCACCGCCCCCAAGATCAAAAATGCTCATACGTTTTTTAGGAATTTCGAAAACATCAAAGTCATCACCTAACTTTGCAGTTTCCGCCGCCAATTTAACAGCGTCTTCAAAGAAACCCTCTTGATCGGCAAAACCCATTTTCACCGCTGTGGCACCAGTAAACACACGGCCGTCGGCGTATTCGCTAACAACTTCTTCTTTCAAATTACGCTCTTTCGCCACGGTCGCTTTAAACTGGCCATAAACCTCGTCGATCATGCTTTGGAAAAGAGCTCTTTCGTCTTCACGCATAGCTCTGTACTCAGCACCGGAGTCTTTGAACCTTCCCGAAGTAATAGAATAACGAGAGATCTTCGCCCAGTCGTAAAGCTTTTCGATGTTTGCAAATTCCATGATCACACCGATAGAACCGATCAAGGCCCCCGGGGCCACAACGATTTTGTCGCAAGCGACCGCCGAGTAATAAGCGCCACTAGCCATCACACCCGTCGACACACAGATCACCGGTTTTTTAAGTTCTTCACGCGCGCGTTTGATCTCGGCAAAGATTTCTTGAGAAGGGCCGACAGATCCACCCGGAGAGTTGATAGAGATCAAGATCGCTTTGACTTTGTCGTCGTCTTTGTATTTCTTAAGATTTTTAAGGAACTTTTTCCCATTCAGAATCACACCGTTCATTTCAAGGTGAAGAATGGAATTTTGGGAAAGGACTTTCTTTTCGGATTCTCCGAAAGAATCCATGCTCATTTTTAGTAGAGCTCCGATACCGACAAAAACTAGAAAAATGATAACAAGCTTTTTAAAGAAACTGCCCTTCATGATGCGCTCCCGTTCCGACGTCCCGAAAAAGAAAGAGGGACCTGTTTAGGGTCCCTCTTTATGACTTTTTAGTCAACGCCTCGGCGGTATGCGCCCAGACTATTGCTTGTCAGTTTTTACGTTTTTCAACTGGTCAGCAAACAAGTCACCGAAAGTAGACTTAGATGTTGCAGTCGCTTTTTTAACGTAATCGTCAACGTCCGCTTTTGCTTCGCGAAGTTTAACAAGCTTAGCTGACAAACCGATCTTACGAGCGTCTTTGTCGATAGAGATCACTTCAGCTTTTACAGTTTGACCTGGCTTAATGAAGTCTTCAACTGAGTTGATTTTGTCAGTTGTTAGTTCAGAAATATGGATCAAACCTTCGATATCAGACTCAAGCTCAACGAAAGCACCAAAATCAGCTGTTTTAGTTACTTTAACGTCGTGTTGTGTACCGATAGCGTATTTGTTCTCGATGTTAGACCAAGGATCAGACTCAAGTTGTTTGATACCCAAAGAGAATCTTTCGTTCTCGATGTCTACGCCTAGAACAACCGCGCGTACTTTTTGACCTTTAGTGAACATTTCACTTGGGTGGTTTACGCGTTTAGTCCAAGAGAAGTCAGAGATATGAACTAGACCGTCAATACCTTCTTCAATACCGATGAAGATACCGAAGTCAGTTACAGACTTAACTTCACCCTCGATGATTGTTCCTGGAGGATAAGATTCCTTCATTTCAACCCAAGGATTTGTTTGAAGCTGTTTCATACCCAAGCTGATGCGACGGTTTTCAGTGTCTACTTCAAGTACAACAACTTCAACTTCGTCACCAACGTTTACGATTTGAGAAGGATGTTTCACACGTTTAGTCCAAGACATTTCAGAAACGTGGATCAAACCTTCGATACCTTCGCCAAGTTCAACGAATGCACCGTATTCAGCCAAAGATACAACTTTTCCTTTAAGCTTAGTGCCTGGAGGATAAGAAGCTTTAACAGATTCCCAAGGATCAGAAGTCAATTGCTTCATGCCCAAAGAAACGCGTTCTTTTTCTTTGTCGTATTTAAGAACTTTAACTTGGATTTCGTCGCCAACATTCAACATTTCTGAAGGATGTTTTACGCGGCCCCAAGACATGTCTGTGATGTGCAACAATCCGTCCATGCCACCAAGGTCGATGAATGCTCCGTAGTCAGTGATGTTTTTAACAACACCAGTAACGATAGAACCTTCCGCCATAGTATCAAGAGTTTGTGAACGGAGACTGTCACGTTCTTCTTCAAGAAGAGCGCGGCGAGAAAGAACGATGTTGCCACGTTTCTTATTGAATTTGATAACTTTGAATTTAAATTTCTTACCAAGGTAAACGTCCATGTTGCGAACAGGGCGTAGATCGATTTGAGATCCAGGCAAGAATGCTTTAACGCCGATGTCAACGCTCAAGCCGCCTTTAACTTTAGCAACAACAGTACCTTCGATAACTTCTTCGTTCTCAGCTGCTTTAGAGATGTCAGTCCATGCGCGAAGCATGTCAGCTTTGTCTTTAGAAAGAACGATCATGCCGTTTTCGTTTTCGATACGGTCGATCAAAACTTCTACTTTGTCTCCAGCTTTCACTTCACGAACACCGTCAACAATACGGAATTCATTGATAGCGATCAAACCTTCAGACTTGTAGTTGATGTCAACTAGAACGTAGTCAGACTGAACTTCGACTACAGTACCAGTAACAACGTCGCCGACTTTGAAGTCTTGCTCTTTCATAGATGCTTCAAATAGATTTTCGAAGTCACCTTTATCTGCTTTCGCATTCAAGATACCAGGATTTGCTGGAACCTTAGCGTCTTCAGCATCCAAGAAAGCTAGAACTTTCTGTTTTTCAAGCTCGGCTTTGTTTAATTGTTTTGTCATATTAGTTTTTGTAAACCTCCCACGTAGTAGAACCTCTAGGATCCTACCCGTAACCTTTCTTCACCTCTTTTGGGCGAATCAATGGTTTAGCGAGCTAAGGGGGCGAAAGTCAAAGGTTTTGCGCACTCTGTTAAGGGCGGCAAAAGGGGTCCTGCCGAGAGGGGCCTTAAAACGAATGTATTGCATTTGAAGCAGTTTCCGCCGCCCTCAGTTTTGAATCCCCGGCCCGATGAGGCTTCAATTTCCCGAAAAATCCGCTCCCCGTGCGCCACTTCCGGCGAGTGAGTCCTTCCAGAATGTCCCGATTCCGCGGTTGTTTGCCAGCAAGAAGAAGCTCTTTTTCCTGACAAAGCCTTTGTTTTTGAAAAGCATATTTCAAATCAGGAGGCCTTGTGCAGGGAAGCTTATTTGGAATCTTGTTATTGTTCGTTTCACTGAGCGCGGACGCGCGCCCTTATTTTGACAAACAGATTTCATCTGCTTTGGAATTTATCGAGCACTATCAAACAACTGGTAAAGATGGTTACGATTTAGGCCAGTGGCGAGCGCGGGTGACCTCCTATGTACCTAGCGCGATCGGTGTCGGTAAGTTCAATGTTCCATTTGAAGAGCCCACCGCGTTTGTCGCCTCGTCTGTCGCCAATGTTTTGGCAGAAATTTATTTGCACGACTCACGCTATACCTTGATTCCACCGATGATCGATAAAACCATCGACGGCTTTCAAAAATATTATTGGGGATCTCTTTTCAACTTTTATCCTCCAGCGACTTTCAAGGGAGTCCGCGTTCGACAACCGCGATATATGTATTTGGCGCCGCAATGGAAAGGTTTTGCGAACATCCCACCCGATGCGGATACAACTTCCGTATCCTACACATTGATGCGTTATCGGGACATGATCGAAAATCGCGCCTCACCCGATCTTCCATCGCAAGTGATAAATGCTTTTTCTTACGCACGCGACTTAAACCGGGTGCCTCATGCTTACAATGCAGCACAGGGACATTTTAAAACCGGCGCGTTTTTGACCTGGTTGTGGGATGAGAAAAATCCCGATATGCCTCGAAATATTTTTGCAGCTCCTCACCGCGGGACCCGAATTCCGTTTAACTTTAATGACGTGGACTGCGTGGTGAACGGCAATGTTTTAAAACTTCTGAATCTCGCACAAAAAACTTCAGGCCCGGGATACCGGGCTAGTTGCGATCATCTGAATCGTGTTGTCAGGAACAAGCAATTTTACTTCTGTGGAATGTACTATCCCAGCTACTATGCTCTGCCCTACACCATGGCAACGGCTCTTCAATCGGGAGTGTCTTGCCTAGAACCATCAAAAGAGAGGTTGATTAATTATATTATCAGCAAACAGCGCAAAGACGGCTCTTGGCGCAACAGCTTTTTAGCACGACCGGATTATATTCACTCAACGGCGTGGGCTCTTAATACACTCATCCTTCTGGGTGACTCCGAAAATGAACTGCATCGCGCACGCGTAAACAGAGGCGTTCGCTTTTTACTTTCTCAAGCACAGAAAGATTCCGGAGGACGAACTTATTGGGCTGGACAAGTATTTTATGCCGCCACTTTTATCGCACGCTACCCCGTCGTTTGGCGGTCTTCAGCTTACACCACGGCTTTATCAGCGAAAGCTTTACTTTTATCTGAACCTTATTTGAGATGACCTCCACCCAGGTTGGTAGATTCACTCAATTAGTTATCAGGCCCTTCTTATCAATTTCTATTCACAATAGAAATTGATAAGGTAGGGGTCCGGCACCCGTGAAGGAGACTTTTATGAGTGAAGCAAATAAACTGAATTGCCCCATCTGTTCTTCGCAGGAAGAAAAAGTGATCTCGGATTTACTTTCTTTTATGAAGAAAAAAAAGTTCGCGAAAAATTCGCTCGTCTTTGAAGCCGGTGAAGAGATCAATGGTCTTTATCTTATAACTAGCGGGTCTGTGAAAATTTCTAAGCTTTCTCCTTCAGGAAAAGAAATCGTCTTACAAATTCTCGGAGAAGGAAAAACTTTTGGTGAAGGCAGTGTCTTGGGTCAAGACCGCCACGGTGACACTTTTGTCGCAAATGAAAATACCGAAGTCATGTTCCTTCCTAAAAAAGAATTTCAAAATATCATTCAGTC
Organism: Bdellovibrio bacteriovorus; assembly: GCF_001592745.1. Lineage (NCBI taxonomy): Bacteria > Pseudomonadati > Bdellovibrionota > Bdellovibrionia > Bdellovibrionales > Pseudobdellovibrionaceae > Bdellovibrio > Bdellovibrio bacteriovorus. The sequence goes on along the minus strand of NZ_LUKD01000008.1, from coordinate 162,571 downwards.
CAATCTGTCTTTGTATCAAGCCGTCGTAGGTTCACTGATTAAATGGATGAACAATCTGGATGTGGTTATTGAAAACATCAACACCCCGTCTGCGAAGGATCGCGTGTGGCTTCATTTAGGACGTCTGCAAGAGCAACAAAAGACACCCGTCATAAAGCTAGACGGTAAGAAACACGATGTGGCTTTGATGTTGGGACTTCGTCCGGAAACTTTTTCCCGCGCTTTGGCCGAACTTGAAAGCGAAGGAAAAATTAAGATGAACCACAAGCAAATCCAACTGTTGTCATAAGCATCACTAGATACAGTGATGTTAATCATATTTTTGAACAATATGCAGTGATCGTAAAATTCTAAGGTCTATCCTTTCTTTACGGAAGGTGACCATGAACATCTACAAGTACGACATCGTCTTTCAAGAAGTACCCGATCAAATCAGCCTCGCCTTCTACGTTTGCGGCTGCCCCCTGAAATGCCCAGGCTGCCATTCTCCAGAACTCTGGACAGAAAAAACAGGCTCTCCACTCACGATGGACCTGCTGCACCAGCTTTTGGCGGATTATAAAAACAAAATCACCTGCGTTCTTTTCTTAGGTGGTGAGTGGCACGCGAAAGACCTTATTTCGTTGCTCACTCATTGTCAGCAGCAGGGATTGCTCACGGCTCTTTATACGGGACTAGACGACATTCCTTCATCTATTAAAGATCATTTGGACTTCCTCAAAATCGGTCCGTGGCGTGCCGAGCTGGGCGGGCTGAACTCGCCGACGACCAATCAAAAATTTATCGATTTAAAAACCCAACAGACACTCAATCATCTTTTTCAAAGATAACAACCAAGGAGACAACATGCTTCGCCTGAACGAGCAACAGCTCAACACAAAAATTCAATTTATCGAAAACTACATTCGCGCCGCCAACGCCGCCGAAGGATCAAAGTTTGATGCCAATGCCAATGTCACTCATAAAAATATTGCGACGATGGAATCAGAACTGAATAAGGATATTAATATCCAAGTCAATCGCGCCTTGGTTCGCAAAAAAATTGAGGCTCTTTTCGGCAAGGAACTTGCCGATGAATACATCCGTCAAATCGAAGCCCATGAAATTTACGTGCATGACGAAACCTCACTGAAACCCTATTGCGCCTCCATCTCTATGTACCCCCTCTTGCTGGATGGATTAAAGAAATTGGGAGGAGAATCCCAAGCTCCTCAACATCTGGAAAGTTTCTGCGGCTGTTTTGTGAATCTGGTCTTTGCCATCTCGTCACAATTTGCTGGAGCCGTCGCGACCGTAGAGTGGCTGATGTATTTTGACCACTTTGCGCGCAAAGACTATGGTGACAAATATTTGGAAACTCACACGCGTCTTATTAACAATCATCTGCAACATGTGGTGTATGCCTTAAACCAACCCGCAGCTGCGCGCGGTTACCAATCCGTGTTTTGGAATATCTCGCTTTATGATGAGTCCTACTTTAAATCTCTTTTCGAAGATTTCGTATTCCCTGACGGCGACAGACCTTGCTGGAAAACGGTGGAAAAACTCCAAGCGCATTTCATGAGTTGGTTCAATCAAGAAAGAACCAAGGCGCTATTAACTTTTCCAGTCGTGACCGCCGCGATGCTGACCGGCGAACAAGGACCTTTGAATCCCAGCTTCGCCCACATGTGCGCCAAAGAGCTTAGCGAAGGCAATAGTTTCTTTATGTACATGAGCGACTCCGCCGACAGCTTGGCCAGCTGCTGTCGCTTGCGCAATGAGATCTCGGATCGCACCTTTAGCTATTCTTTAGGAGCAGGTGGCGTTGCTACAGGCTCTATCAATGTGATCACTTTGAATATGAATCGTCTGGTCCAAAAAAATTTGGATTTGCTTGAAGCGGTTCAAAAAATTCAGAAGTACCAAGTCGCTTATCGCAAATTAATGCAGGACTATTTCGATCACGGCCTTTTAACGGCGTACTCTGCGGGATTTATCACTCTCGATAAACAATTTTTGACAATCGGTATTAATGGCATGGTCGAAGCGGCAGAATATCTAGGCTATCAAGTTTCTAACAATGCTCGTTACAAAGCTTTCTTGAAACAGCAGCTGAAAACGATTTTTGATGCCAACCGTGCCGCGCGTGAAATTTATGGATATATGTTCAATACCGAGTTTGTTCCGGCAGAAAATCTAGGAGTCAAAAATTCGGCCTGGGATCGCGCCGACGGATTAGCCGCTTCAAGAGAGTGCTACAATTCTTATTTCTATGTTGTTGAAAACGACGACGTCAACGCTGTTGATAAAATGATTCTGCATGGGGCAGAAATGATGGAGTATCTTGACGGTGGATCCGCTTTGCATCTCAATCTTGAAGAAAAACTAACCGCTCAAGGATTTTACAAATTGATCCATGCTGCGGCCTTAACGGGATGCAATTACTGGTGCGTGAATGTGAAAATCACGATTTGCAATGAGTGTGAATCCATCGACAAACGCACTCTGCATCACTGTTCTCAGTGTGGCAGCGAAAACGTCGATCATGCCACACGGGTCATTGGGTATTTGAAAAGGATCTCCTCGTTTAGTTCCGCTCGGCAGAAAGAAGCGGCTAAACGCTTTTATCATGTGAAGGCCCAACATGAAAAATCTTGGGCAGGAACATCCAGCCCCAAACCAGAGCTCCAGCAATCCACGTAACCGCCGCGTACAAAAGATGGGACTGGTAAATATGTGGAGCCAGTCCCGCAGAAAAACGAGTCAGCCCCGCAAAGAAAAGCAAGAAAGCTCCGAGCCCCAAAAGCTTGGAGCTTTTTTCTAAAATCATATCGTGCTTACCGTGAGAAAGAATCACACGCACCGCGATCATAAATGTCATAAGCCCCATTCCAGACACATAAACAATATGCAAAATATGAATGCGGAATGACGGTAAAAAGGCCAAGGCCCAAAACGCCACTAACAAGGACCAGCCAGAGATCCACAATCCCCAAGTCTGCACGCCTTGTCTTTGTGGGAACTTATGCAGTTTCCAGAATTTAAAACAAATCAGCGTCACGATCGCTGCTCTCAGAAGGGCTGCCCCTAAAATGTGCCCCTGGCTTTCACAAAAATAGCTCAGGACAAAAAAGAAAGAAAGTACCACAAACAGCCAACCCTGACGAGAAGTTTTATGCGTCTCTGTAGGGAGTGGAGCCCAACCGAGTAAAGCTGGAATCAGTCTTGAGCCAACTCCTAAAATCAAACACATAATATAGCATTGCAGAAAAAGACTTCGTCCCAAAAAATACAACTCTGAAGGAACGTTAAAGAACTCTCCAAGAAATAGAATGAAAGTTCCCGCGATGGCTGAAAGCAAGCCAGCGGCAACGAAAATGAAAGAATCCGGTGGATTGCTTTTTCTTTGAAGAAATCTGCGCGCGCTGTAAAAAACTAAAAAGAAAAGGCAGAAGAGGACGGCCCCATAAAAAGCCGCTTTCTGAGGAATCAGTAAGCTTGCAAATAGTCCGGCGATTGCCAGAAGTGAAAAATTTTGTTCGCTCCGAGTAGGACCAAAAGTATTTGTGAAACGAGGAACGGCCGTCATCAGAAAACCGCACACAAAGCACAGAAAGAATCCTCCCATCATAATCTCAGGATGACTAAAACCTGGATAGTTGACCAGCTTCCAAGGAAAGAGAACCCATAAAACTACACCCCAGATTGATAAAAGCCAGCCCGCGGGAAAGAAAATTCGGTAAGCATCTAGTTGATTTTGTTCCATAATGAACTCCTGACTCCTCCTAGATTGGATGTCTTCGCAGAAAAAGAACATGATCCAGATCAAAATTGAGAAATATTGATCCCGATCATGTTGTTAGCAGGACATCAATGTCAGCCTTAATACAGGGAGACACTATGGATGAGATAGTCCGACGTTTAAAATCATTGGATGGATTCAATAAAGCCTCAGAACTTGAATTGAAGCAATGGGCTTCGTTCATGAGATGTGTCCGCCACTCTGCTCGCGAGGTGCTTTACCGCAAAAATGACAAGATCAACGACATCTTCATTCTTCTGTGCGGCTCGGTGCGAGTATATGATGCAGTTTCCACTTCGGAACGAAAGATTTTTAATTTTCTAGCTCGCGGAGAATATTTGGGAATAGCGATGGCGGGCTTGCCGACTCCACAGCATCCAGCGACTGTTCAATGCATTGAAGACTGCACTTTTATAAGCATGCCACTTTCAGTATATAACGATTTGCTAAAGAAAATGCCCGAAATTCGGGGTGTGGTAAACCGACAGATTTCTGAAAGATTTTTGGAATTACAAAACGACATTTGTATCTCTCATCAATTGACTCCCACTCGAGTTGCTGACCTTTTAATACGACTTTTAAAGAAACAAGATCTTTTAGGCAGCTATCGTCTGCAAATTCCATTAACCCGCTTAGATATCGCCGAACGCATCGGAGCTCAAAGCGAGACGGTGATTCGTATCCTTAGCCAGTGGACAAAACACGGTTGGATCCGCACTGATGATAGACACATTGAAATATTGAATCCGCAGATTCTGGAGGACATTCGCCATGGCAAAAATATTAGAAGAGCTTCGTCAGCAGCATCAAACGCTGCTGGACATGATCTCTGAAGATAGAGATATTTTTGATATCATCAAACTGGTCGAAAACATCCATCACCCTTTAGAAGAACAAGCGCTCTTTCCTTTGATTGCGAGCCATCCCCTCCTTCAAGAGGGCGGTCCTTTGTGCACATACTTTCGCGGCATGGAGTTGGACTTAAATCCGAAGTCTGCGGCGCAAGAACTCTTGAAGCAGGCTTATAGTCAGGGTTTACCTCGTCCCCATGCCTATCCGCAGTTTGATTGGTTGAATGAGCACAATCCTTTAAGCATGCCCATGGGTGAACATGTTTTAAGTGATGAACTGGCGCAAGCCCTTCTTTTTTTGAAGAACCGCCCCGAAGAAAAGCTGTATCAAGATTTTTTCGCTTCTTTAAAAAACGAGTACATCCGTCTATTGAAGCTGCATATCGCTAAAGAAGACGGATGCCTTTTTATTTTGTGTGAAAAACTTTTGTCTTAGCCGCCACAGAAACCGCAACAGCCTTCTTTTTTAAGTTTCGTCAGACGCAGTTTCCATGTCTCAGGTCCTTTTTCTAAGTACTCAGGTTGAAACTGTTCTTTGCGGTTTTCTTCGAATTGACGTAACAGAGGGACGGGATCGTGATTGTTGACGATCAGTATACTTTCACCCGCCTCCAAATTATCAAAGGTCTCAAAGATGTGACTGTGACGTTGTTGCGGTGGAATTTTTTGGGCTTCAATTACAAACTCTTTCATGATGTCTCCTTGATTCTAAGTTAAACCCATTTACAGCTTGCTTTCCTTGATCACGATCAAAACTCTTTACTTTTTCAGAGCCAGCACCATTTCTTCAGGTTTACCGTCAGCGCCTGTTTGTTGAAATTTAATTCTGCCTTTGTCATCCAATACAGAAATAATGAATGAGTGGTCGTAATCCCCTCCATCCATTTTTTTATACTTAATGCCTAAGACGTTCGCGACTTCACGAGGGGCTTTATCTGTCTTCGCTGTCCATAAAGACCATTTCTTACTGAGTTTTTTATCAGCTAGATATTTCTGCAGAACCGCGGGCGTATCGCGTTCATGGTCGAAACTGATCAGCAGGTAACGAACATCTGGGCGCCCTTGCTTATCCATTTCTTTCTCGATGTTCTGCATTTGTGCCAGTATCAGCGGACAGGTGTAGACACACCCTGTATAGGCCATCGAGATCACAACCGGACTTCCCTGCAAGTCCGTGAGCGAGACACTTTTGCCTTGTTCATTGAGAAATGCGGAATTTAAGTTGTAGATGGAATCATCGGGAAAACCTGCTCCCGACAACAGCCCTAAGAGTAGCAAAGGTAAAATATATTTTTTCATAATGGCTCCTTATCCTGGGCACAACGAAATCCCAGGTTCTGCACTGTATAGGCCGCCTTGAGGCTGCTGCGAAATGCATAGCGCATAAAGGCCGCATAGTCTGAGGGATCTGCGGCGCCCGCACTGCCGGCACCACAAAATAAATTCTTATCTAAAGCGGAATCCGCGCGGGACTCACCGGTGACAAGGGATGAGTTAAAGTCTTCGACCCACTCCCAGATAAGTCCGTGTAAATCATAAATACCTGCTGAGTTCGCGGGACCGCTCATAACAGCAGGGAGTGGCCACTCTGACGACTTGCCATACCACTCTAAAATTAAGCTTTGAAGTGGAGGACCACCTGGAAAAGGAAAAAGAGCGACATATTCCCACTCTGCAATCGTTGGCAGCCTTCCGCCCTTCCAAAAGCAATAACTGCGGGCTGCGTACCAACTCACTTGAACCACCGGCATCTTGTCATAACGGGAATCCTCGTAAGAAAAATCATGGCTCCAATGATTCAGATAGTTTTTGTCGGCAAAAATTCTTTTAGTTTTTGATTTAGCCCATTCAGGATTCAGTTTTATAAATTCCAGAAATTCTTTATTCGTGACGGGATCGCGATCTAGATAAAACGCTTTTACCGGAATACTTTTTTTGCTTAAGACCGCCGGCATTTTAAATTCGCCGGCGGGTATAAGAACTCTGTCCGTAGCTCTCGCTAGACAAGGAAGCACTATCATCATTCCGGCAAGGATCCATCTTTGATAATGCTTCATAAGACACCTATTTCTTTCTTGCAGCTTTCACTTCTTGAGGAGAAACCGATTTTTTCGAATTTCCCCAGACGCTATAGACGTAAGTCAAAACATTGGCTGCTTCTTCATCACTCAACAACTGAGCCGGCATCACAGAGTTGTAGTCTTTGCCGTTCACCTTGATTTCTCCTTCAAGTCCGTTCACTACGGCCGAGATCGCCTTTTCTTTGTTGTTATTGAGGTAGTCCGATTTTGCTAATGGAGGGAATGCGCCCGGCAAACCTTGTCCATTCGTTTGGTGACAGGCAAAGCATGAAGACTCATAGATTCGTTTGCCGGCAGCAATACGGTCTTCCAAAGTTTTCGCGGGAATCAACTTAGGTTCTTTTGTGCTGATCTCTTGGATGACGCCGCCTTCAGGCAGGTAAATTCCGTCTTTAGTTTTTCCAGAATAGACGTCTTTGTCAGCATCTCCTTCGACCTTCAACATTCCCAACGCTCCTTTGTTGAAAGCTCTGAAAATCGAGTGATCGACGAGGATGTAAGTTCCTGTAGTTTGAATTTTAAAGTCAACGATGGCCGAACCACCAGCGGGAATCAAAGTTGTCTGCACGTTCTCATTGATCAGCTTACCTCCTTCGACATAAACCTTGTCGAAGATTTCGCCGATGACGTGGAAAGAAGACACCAGATTCGGACCGCCATTACCGACAAACAGACGTACAGTCTCGCCTGTTTTAGCTTTCATCGCATTGTCCCCGGCAAGAGCGCCCACGCTGCCGTTAAAGACCACGTAGTCGGCTTTTTCTTCCACCGCTTTGGCCATGCTGAAAGGCTGCAAACCTGGTGATCCATATTTGCCTTTAGTGTAGAACTCACTTTGCATGACGTAAAACTCGCGATCCACTTTGGGTAAACCCTCTTTGGGTTCTACCAAGATCAATCCATACATTCCGTTAGCGATATGCATACCCACTGGCGCTGTCGCACAGTGATAAACATAGAGGCCTGGATTCAAGGCCTTAAAGCTGAAAGTCGAGCTGTGACCGGGAGCTGTGAAACTTCCCTCTGCTCCACCACCTTGCCCTGTCACCGCATGCAAATCGATATTATGGGGTAATTTACTGGAAGGATGATTGTGCAGGTGAAACTCCACATGGTCCCCTTCACGAATGCGAATGAACTTACCTGGAACTTTGCCTCCGAATGTCCAGAATGTATAATCCACTCCGTCGGCCAGTCTCATTTTTATTTCTTTAGTCTCTAAGTTAACAATGACTTTTGTTGCGTGTTTTCTTTGAATGGGTGGTGGCACCGCCGGCGCATCCGTCAATACGGCCACTTCTTCCCCTTTGATGTTTTCAGATGCCCAAGCCCCCTGAGCGGCGAGGCTTAGAACCGCCAATGTTCCAATTGTGAACGTCTTCAGTGATGACATACATAACTCCTTGTCTGGAGCATCTGCTATGTCATTCGATAAGAAAATGATCCGAGTCAATTTTTTAAAGATCCACCCTCCTTCCTGTATCAAATAGGGTTGTTCTCATAATTGCTCTTTGGCACAAACCGAAGGGTGATAAGACAAAACACTAACTCGTTTTTTTATGAGTGCTAATATGAGTGTATGGAAATGCAAACCGTCTGGAGTCCAGGCCTTATCGCTCTCTCTATCGTCGTCGCCACGATGGCGTCGTATGTGGCCTTGGATATTATTCTACGTATTCAACAGACCTTAGGTCGCTCAAGTCTTTATTGGCTTACCATCGGCGCTATCGTCATGGGCATAGGCATCTGGAGCATGCATTTTATCGGAATGCTGGCTTTGAAAATGCCCGGGATGGAAATGGCTTATGATGTGTGGCTTTCAATTCTTTCCATAGTGGTGGCGATCGGTGCTTCGGGTTTAGCTTTTTTCATCGTCAGTCGCAAAAAGGTTCCTATCTATTCCATTATTTTAGGCGGAATGGTGATGGCCATTGCCATCGCGGGTATGCACTATATAGGCATGGCTTCCATGCGTATGCCTGCAAGAATTATTTGGGACTATAAGTTGGTGGCCTGGTCCGTTGCTATCGCCGCGTTCGCCTCTTTCGCCGCATTGGGAGTCTCGCTTCAATTTAGAACTTCCAAAAATCCTTTCGCTCTTCACGTCTTTGCCAGTCTGTTGATGGGGGCTGCGGTTTCTGGCATGCACTATGTCGGTATGAAGGCCGCCACCTTTGAGCACTTACATGACTATCCTTCGTTTGCGGGCGCTGTGCTGGGCACGAACACTTTGGCATATGTTGTGGGCGGATTGACGTGCATGATTCTTATTGTCGCACTGACAGGCTCGATCTTTGATCGCATTTTGGTTCGCCGCGAGCAAGAAGCAGACGAAGTCATTCGCACGCGGGAAGCTCAATTGCGCGAAGCTCAAGCGATCGCCCACGTAGGAAGTTGGGAGTGGAACACAATCGACAATACTGTCTCTTTGTCCGATGAAATGTATGCCATACTTTCAATGGAAAAGATGAACACGACCGTGAACATTCACAATGTATTTCGGCTGGTCAGCCCCGAAGATCGCCATCGCGTTGAGGTGGCCTTTAAAGAATCTTTGATTCATAAATCTTATTTGAATATCGATTACAAAATCATTCCCGCTAAAGGCGTCTTTCGATTTGTGCAAAGTCGTGGACGAGTGCTCTTAGACAATGAAGGAAACGTGGTTCGCATGCTCGGAACGACTCAGGACATTACGGATCGCAAGGCGATCGAGGAGGAGCTGATTCAAGCGCGGGTTGAACTTGAGCAGAGAGTGGCAGATCGAACCGCAGAGTTAAACAGGTCCTTTGAAAGAGAAAAGAAGGCGAAAGAAGTGGCCCAGGCCGCGACTCAAGCTAAGATGCAGTTTCTGGCAAACATGAGTCACGAAATCCGTACGCCCATGAACGCAATTCTAGGCTTTGCGGATCTGCTTTCCACAGAACCCCTTAACGATGAACAAAAAGAACATCTGTCGCGCATCCAGGCCAATGGCAGCCAGCTATTGCGTCTGATTGATGACATTTTAGATCTTTCGAAGTTTGAAGCCGGCAAAGTCCCCATCGAAAAATCGGCATTCAGTTTTACGGAACTTATTGATGAGGTTGTCAGCTCTTTACGTCTGCTCGCAGAACAAAAGAAAATTCAGATTCACGTTATCAAGCAAAGCACTTTGCCGAAGAAGATTTGTTCCGATCAACTGCGCCTGCGTCAAATACTCGTCAATCTGATAGGAAATGCCATCAAGTTTTCTGAAAAAGGTATCATCACTTTGCGTTTACGAGCTGAACACATCTATGACAAGAACGTCCTTTATGTCGAAGTGGAAGACACGGGTATCGGCATCTCAGGTGAAGGCCAAAGCAAACTCTTTCAACCTTTCAGTCAGGCGGACAGCTCTATTGCCAGAAAGTTTGGCGGCACGGGATTAGGGCTGATTTTGTCTCGCCACATTGCAAAGTCTTTGGGGGGCGATCTGATTTTAGAAAAAAGCGAGTTGGGTAAAGGAAGTACTTTCCTTTTGAGCATCACATCGGAAGATGAAGATCATTTGCAGGGAATTAAAGAAGCTGAAAAGAAAAAAACAGAGGTTCCAGATCCTTCCATCACTGTCGATGGGCATGAAAAAAGCATTCTGCTTGCCGAAGACATGCCAGACAATGAGCTGCTGATCCGGCACTTTCTTAAAAACAGTCACTTCCGCGTGGACTCTGCGGTGAATGGCTATGAGGTCATTGATAAAGCTTTTCAAGATGATTTCGACGTCATTCTGATGGACGTGCAAATGCCGGGTTTAGATGGCCTGGAGGCCACGCGCCGATTAAGAGCTCAAGGTTATAAAAAACCCATCATCGCACTGACGGCGCACGCGCTGCCTGAAGAGATCGACAACTCGATAGCTGCCGGCTGTGATGCTCACTTAACGAAGCCCGTGAATCGCGCAGCCCTTTTGCATAAAATTAACGAAGTTTTGAATCACTCGTGATTTCAGAACGGCCATTTTTTTCTAGGTGACGGAGCAAATCTTCGGGGTCTCGATAAATTGCGACCGCTCCGGAAAGATCCTTTGCACTCCATCCGCCACAGGTTAAAGCGATGGTTTCCACTCCCGCTTTTTTTGCGGCCATAATATCATAAGGTGTATCCCCTAACATCACCGCATTCGCGGCAGGTATTTGCAGCTTCTTTAACGCCGCCTGAATAATGTCTGGGGCGGGTTTGGAAACTTCCACATCGTCTTTCGATGTTCTTAACGGCAAAAGATCATCGACATGAGCCATCTTTAACAGACCTTGCAAATCCTCTTTTGAAGAAGAACTCGCCACGACCATCTTCACTCCTTCTTGCTGAAAGAATTGAATCAACTGTCGCGTTTTTTTGAAAGGTTTTAGGTAAGGTAAATATTCGATCTGAAAAATTTCAGCGCGTCGGCGAGAAATCTTTTTTCCTTTTTCGCTGTCTTCTTCAATGTCGCTGACCGCAGGCAAAAGGTTGTCTCCACCCATTCCAATTTTTTCGCGGACTTCGGCGTAGGTTGTGATAATACCGTACTCTCCTAAAGCCCGAACCCAAGCCTCGGCATGGGCGTGATTGCTATCAATCAAAGTTCCATCCACATCTAAAATAATTCCGCCAAGTGTTTTCATAGATTTCTATTAGAAAAGAAGCTCGTTTAAATTCCAAAACTCTTGGCTCGACCCTGACTAAAAACAGAAAGGGTTTTTGAGTTTTTTTCACGGGTGTGCAGGCCTTGGGCGTCACTTTCGCGATGAATGACGTGTATACGCGAGCTGACAGGGCACAGAGCTTGTATAGTGGAAAGCACAGTCTTTTGGAGGCCCTATGACACTTAAAACACTCAGTCTATTCATCGTGATGATGTCATTTGCCGGTGCGGCCTCTGCAGCCAATGAAATCGTGGTAAGCTGTCGCGACTACAATATTGCTTTAACAGATTTTGGTGACATCGCTGTTGAATCCGCGCAGAAAAATGAAAGCGCGACCGTTATTGCTATTCATCATGAGAATCAATTGCTGAAGAATGACGGCGATGGTCTTCACATTGTGGGCAGCAAGAAAAGAATGGGCATGATCACGGCGAAACAGTCCCTGGAAGTGAATTACAAAACGGGCCGCGGTATTTTCACCGATTACACGGTGATGCAAGGTCCGGCTAACGGCAAAAAAATTCTTTTAGAATCCTGCCATCGCTAAAGCCAGAACTCCCCTATCATCTTTGGTTAAATTTTATTTTTGACGTATTCAACGACTTTATCGACGACCTGTTCAAGATTCAGGGCTGTTGTGTCGACTACCAAGGCATCATCCGGAACTGTCATCGGCGCCACTTTGCGAGTGGAGTCTTGGTGGTCACGCTGTTGTTGAGCTTTGACCATATCGTCTTGATCCAGCCCTAACTCCGCCGCTCGGCGAGCGGCACGGTGTTCACTGTTCGCTGTCAGATAAACCTTGGCCTCTGCTTGAGGGAATACCACAGTTCCACAGTCACGGCCTTCAGCAACCAAACCTTGGGGGCCACTGCTGCAGTTTCTTTGTGCTTCCAAAAGAGCTTTGCGTACTTCGGGATAGTGGCTGACTTTGCTGGCGAAATTACCAACGTCTTCGTGAGCAATCAAATCAGTGACATCTTGGTCTTTGAAGAAAACTTTCGTGCGATCATGCTCCATACGCACGCTCCATACCGGATTGTGCGTAAGGTCTGTTAATGACTTCACGTCATCAAGATCGATTTGCAATTGAAGAGCGGCGAAGGCCAAACCACGATAGAAAGCTCCGGTAGAAACCCATTGCCAGCCCAAACGACGAGCAAGTTCTCTACTCACAGAAGATTTCCCAGAGGCCGCAGGGCCATCAATCGTAATAACCATTCCCATTTACTCTCCAACTAGGGCGTTGTCTTACGACAGCGCCGGTATTTCTTTGAGCACTTCTGCCAAGGCTGCAATCGCCGCTTGGTTTTCATGATCAAGGCCTACACTCAAACGCAGATGCGTCTTGAACCCGTAGTTCAATAGCGGTCTCATAATAATTCCACGACGTAACAAGGCTTCATTCACCTTGGCGGCGTCGCGAAGGGTGTCAAACATGACAAAGTTCCCTTGAGATGGAATGTAAGGCAGGCCTAATTCTTCTAACTTCTTATAGAAGTAATCAAGCCCTTTCCAGCAAATCTGCTGCGAACGCTCAATAAATTCTTTATCTTGCAGAGCCGCATTTGCCGCGACCTGCGCTAAATCGTTGACATTAAACGGTTTGCGCACACGGTTAAAGACCTCCACAACCTCCGGAGGAGCCACCATGGCGCCAATGCGGAATCCCGCCAAACCATAGATTTTAGAGAAAGTACGTAGCACGATCAGGTTTTTATATGTGCTGATGTATTTTTGAGCAGACACATAATCAGAGGCACGAACAAACTCGTTATAAGCCTCGTCAAAAATAATCATCACATCATCGCGATTGCCCAGTTTTTCCAAGAAGGCTTCGACCTCTTGTTTGGGAGCATAAGTTCCCGTGGGATTGTTCGGATTTGAAACGAAGATAAGGCGAATATTTTGCTCAGGATGAGCGAAGAAATGTTCAGCAATCGCTGCTAAATCAAAGCGATAGCCCTCTTTCATTGGAACTTTACGAATCACCGCTCGGTTGGCCGGAGCACTGACTTCGTAAGCATTAAAAGCCGCTACGGACGTCAAAACGCCATCCTGGGGCTCACAGTAAATGCGAGTTAATAGATCAATGAGTTCATCACTTCCGTTGCCAATCGCCAATTGTTTGGTTGGAACTCCCCACTCTTTAGAAAGCGTTTGCAATAGCTCATAGTGAGAAGGATCTGGGTAAAGATTTTGATGATCCAGAGCTCTTTTAACCGCTTCCATGGCTTTAGGGCTGGGACCCAGGGGATTTTCGTTACTTGCCAGTTTATAAACTGTCGTTAAACCGTATTCGCGTTGCGTTTCTGAAATCGGCTTGCCAGGTTTATAGGGAACCAGGTTTAGAATTTCGGGAGAAATCTTCACTTTAGAATCCTTTGCTTACAGACTTTATTTTGGTATACCTGTGCGTCTAGCTTTAACATATTCCAGAGTATTTTCAATAGAGAGCGTTTAAAAATGCAAAACCGTTTCTTGTTAGGGGTGAGCGTTGGTGAGTCCTTCGCTGAGTACTCGCTTCTGTCAGATACAAAACCAGTAGCGCAAAAAAGAGTTTATCTTGCGCGCGAAAGTCTTAAACAAAGCCTGTCCCAATTCGTTAACGACAACGCCGGACAAAAACCCACTCAAGCTTTTGTGAGCTTGCGCCTGCCAAAAAAACTTTTGAGCTACGAGCTCAGTGGAGCGGTGGCGCACATCACGACAGAAGGCTTCGAACACTGGTTGCATCTTTGCGCAAAATCGCCCGAGCAGACCCTGACAAGCAAAGATTTGCTGTTCTCTGTGAAAGAGCGTGTTCTGGCCAATGGCACCGTTGAAATTCCGTTAGATATAAATGACCTTGAACCCGTTGTTGCAAAACTGCAGATGATGGACTGTAAGAAAGTGTGCTTGCACTTCTTACACTCAGCTACTCATCCCGCGAATCTTCAGGTGGCGAAAAACTATCTGCAAGAAAAAGGTTTGGAAGTCTTCACTCCCGAAAATAATGACAACCCTCATGAGGTCAGTCGTTGGAACAAAAACGCGCTGAATGCGACGATCTCCAGCGTCTTTACTGATCGCAAAGCAGAAATCGTCGCCGCATTAGAGGGCGTTCTATCAAAAGAAGAAATTTACTTCCTGAATTCTTCCGGGAAGCTGTTCCAGGAAGATTCTTCGCAAAATGTGAACAGTTTATTTTCTGCAGGGACGGCTTTAGGTCATTACTTTGGCGCTTTAAAAAAAGCCGATGTCTTGTACTTGGGTCTTGAAAGCTTCTTGCTGATTTCAGGTTCTTCCTGGAGTTCTTCTTGGGAAAGCCCTTGGGGCGCCGTCGAAGTGCCTCACTTAAAAACCATTGAGCTGGGCGTGCAGCCGACCTTGGGCATCGCTTTAAACACCTTTGGTCGATTTGATTTTAGTAAAACTCAAGAAGGCTGGGAGCCTGGCCCGATGTTCTTGGGGCGCGGGCAAAAACCTGCGCTTTTAGACTTATGGGCTGAAAATGCGAAGCTAACGAAGCTTCCAGGATTGGAAGATCGCTTTTCCCCGCAAGGCATTCAGCGCTTTAAAAATTCTTTCTTCGCTCTTTCTAAAATCAGCCAAACACGCGACAGCGATATTTCACATCTGACAAAAGAAATGCAAAGTCTGACCTTGCAAAGACTTGCGATGGAAGCCTACTTGAACCGCCAAAGCGAAAAATTGGTTGTGACAGGGCCTTTGGCAACAGTGTTTGCAAATGCATTCAAAAAAGATTCTCACACGTTGATTGAAACAGAAGAGTTCAGCGAGTCCTACGCAACAGCTCTTTGTGGTCACAAGGCTTTGCAGGAGTCATTATGAGTTATCAAATTGAACTTCTTCACTCTCTTTTAAACGACTTCTTGCAAGGTGAAGCGGCACTTTTGACTATTGAAGGCGATGTTTTGGCAGTCAAAGGTCAAGATCCTGTCACTTATGGAACTTTGACGACGGCCGCGAACACGGCCAGCAAATACCTTAAATTGGAAGAAGGCGACATTGCTCTTCTGAATGACCCCTATAGTGGCGGCAGTGTTCTTTGCGATATGACTTTTGTGATGGCTGTGTCTGAGGATCTTTTGTGGGTGACTCGTCAGTCCATCAATAAATCTGTGCGCATCACGAAATCGGTTGAGGAAGAAGGATTGCGTATTCCGCCAACTCCCCTTCGCCAAAAAAATCAGATCAATGAAATGATTCTGTCGGCGATGCAAGCGCATCCCGCCTGCCCGCCTCAGTTTGTCGAATGGATTAAAGAACAAATTAAAACTTTGACGGTAAAAGCTAAAAAATTACATGAAGCCATTGAGCTGACGGGCTTCACGATCACTGGCGAGTTGATCGAAGAATATTTAGAGCTTTCCAAACATGCCGCAGTTCAAAGAATCAGCGAACGAGCGTCTGGGGAAGCCCGTGTCGATATCGTTTTAGACAGCGGTGAGCTATTGCGTATGAATATGGAAATCCACGATGGAAAAATCTCGTTGGATTTCAGCGGCACAACAGCGGCAAAAACCGTGTCGTTAACGGAGTCAGCGACTTATGGAGCTTGCTTCCACGCTTTAAGCCGTTTCTATGGCTTTGATCAATTTGCCAATAGCGGATCGTTTTCAATTTTGCAAATCACGAAGCCTACAGGTTGCTGGCTTGTGGGAAAATACCCGGCACCGACATACAAAGGTATGACTTGTGGTGTAGCGGCGATAAAAACAGCGATGGAACTAACGCTGTCTCAGATCCATCATAAAAATGAAAAGGCTTTATCTAGTCATTGTCCTCTGCACTTCGATCTTCAGCACAAAGAACAGCACGCCCTTTTGACTTTGCCCGGAGGTAAAGGAGCTCGTTCTGATCAAGAAGGTGAAGCTGCACTCATAAAACCATTTTCAATTGAACAAATGGAACGCGATTTTCCAGTGAAAGTTCAGCGCGTGGACTCACGTCACTCTGCCGGCGGAAAAGGAAAACACAACGGCGGGCGTGGCATAATCGTTAAGTTGGAAGTGCGTGACGAAGTTGAAGCCGCTTGGCTGACGGATCTCACGTTGCACCGCCCGCGCATCCCTAAGAATTGCAGTCACGGCGATGCCAGCGAAATGTCTTTGGAACGCGCCGGAGAACACACAGCACTTCCCGTATTGGGACAGCAAAAGTTCCAGGCCGGAGACGTCCTCACATTATGTTCTGGTTCTGGCGGCGGTTTCGGAAAAGAATAGTGTCAATTTACAGGGGCTAGTAAGCCCCTTGTGTTAAGTGCTAAGATAGAAGAATGAAATACTTAATAGCATTTTTATTATTCTTAGGTCTTAGTACATCTTTAGCGAAAACGCAGAAGAAAGGCACTCCTATGGCAACAACTGAAATTTCCTATCTTGCAGGCGGCTGTTTCTGGGGCATGGAAGATTTGATTCGCAAACTTCCTGGAGTTGTAGAAACGGAAGTGGGATATATGGGTGGCGATACTAAAAACGCCACTTATAATATTGTGAAAACCGGCACGACAAACCACGCAGAAACGGTTAAAGTCGTTTTTGATCCAAAAAAATTAAAGTACGAAGATCTTCTTCTGTTCTTCTTTAAAATTCACGACCCAACCACGCTGAATCGTCAAGGCAACGATATTGGAACCCAATATCGTAGTGCAATTTTTTATACTTCAGAGACGCAGCGGGAAGATGCCGAGCGCATCAAAGTCCGCGTGGAAAAATCTGCAGCTTGGGGACAATCTTTGGCAACCCAAATCGTGAAGGCCGGTGAGTTCTGGAAAGCTGAGGAATATCATCAGGATTACCTCGAAAAGAACCCCGCTGGCTACACTTGCCATTTCGAACGCAAAATCCAGTTCTAGTAATATAGGTTACAATTCCGAAAGGCTCCCCTTTTCCTGATGCAACTTGCGAATAGGCAAAGTATTGCTGAAGAGTAAGTAAGGAGGGGGACCCTTATGAACATCACGATTGCTAAGTTTTTTATCATCACGACAATCTTGCTATTTAAGTCTTTGTCATTTGCTGACGTGATTTCTATGCGCTCAGACTATTGGTGCCCTTACGTTTGCGATCCTCGTTCTGAAAAACCTGGCTACATGGTTGAAATTGCTCAACAGATCTTTGAAAAAAAAGGTCACACGGTGGACATGCGTTTAACTAATTGGGTGCGCGCGGTGAAAGACGTACGTGCCAATAAAGCTCAAGTTCTTGTCGGTGCAAGCCGCATGGATGCCCCGGATTTTATTTTTACCCATAACACAATGGGCATTATGAAAAATGCCTACTTCACAAAAAAAGATTCACAGTGGAAGTTCACAGGTCGCAACTCTTTACAGAACATGCGCATCGGCGTGATCAATGGTTACACTTATGGAGATAGCATTGATCAGATGATTCGCAATCGTCATAAGTCTTTCATCCCCTTTTCAGGTGAAAAACCTTTAGAGCAAATGATCCGTATGATTCAAACAAACCGTCTGGACGCCTTCATCGAAAATCCAGTGGCTTTGCACCAAGCTCTTAAAAAATTTGGCGTTGCTGCAGAGAGTTTGAAAGTTGCTGGTTGGGTGGCGTCGCAAGATCCCTATTTGTACATAGGTTTTTCTCCCAATCATCCGCGATCGCGCGAATACGCCGCGATTTTAAACCGCGGAGTGGAAGAACTTCGTCGCAGTGGAGAACTACAACGAATTTTAGATAAATATCATGTGGAAGACTGGGAAAAATCCAAGATCTCTTTAGGAGCCCTTGATGATTTTAGCCCCCGTGTCCTCAAGAGCTCGTTTGATCTTCTCGACATGTTCAATGCTCGAAGTCTCTAAAACGAAATCGATGCGCGTTTCACGCAGTGAAAGACCTTGAGAAACACGGTCGTGGCGCACTTCTAAGATGTTGGCCTTTTGCGCGGCAATAGCTTGAGTCAGACGACTTAAATTGCCTGGCAAGTCATCGACGATCACCGACAATTCACAAAGACGCCCGCGCAGGATTTGCCCGCGGTCGATGATTTTGGAAACGATATTCAAATCAATATTTCCACCACTGATAATCACACAACATTTCTTACCTAAATTCAAAGAACGCGACATCGCCGCTGCCATAGCCGCTGCGCCAGAACCTTCGGCCACAGTCTTCGCACGCTCCATCAGAAACACGATAGCTTCGGCAATTTCGTCATCGCTCACAGTAACGACTTCATCAACGTATTTGGAGATGAAGTTGTCGTACATGACCTGAGAAGGGTTTTTAATCGCAATACCATCCGCGATAGTCGCCGCTCTTTTTTGCGGAGACAATGGTGGCTCTTTTCTGAACATGTTTGCCATGCCCGGCGAACGATCGCTCTGCACACCAATAACGCGGATTTTTGGATTGATGGATTTAACCGCCAAAGAAATACCGCTGATCAAACCACCACCGCCGATAGGAACAATGATGGTGTCTAAGTCAGGAATCCGCTCTAGGATTTCAATACCAATTGTTCCTTGGCCCGCAATCACGAAGGGGTCTTGGTAAGGATGTACGAACGTGTAGCCATTCTCTTTTTCAAGCTTTTGCGCATGCTCGAAGGCTTCGTCATAGATTTCGCCTTTAAGAACAACATTGGCCCCGTAAGCGCGTGTCGCCGAGGCTTTGCTGATCGATGCGTTTTCCGGCATGACGATAGTGGCCTTCACTCCCGCCAATGTCGCAGAGTAAGCCACGCCTTGCGCGTGATTGCCGGCAGAGCTAGCGACAACACCGCGGGCTTTTTCGTCCGCCGTCAGATTTGAAATCTTATTATAGGCGCCCCGGAATTTGAAACTTCCCGTGCGTTGGGTGTTCTCGAATTTGAAGTACACTTCTGAGTTCAGCAATTTGCTGGCGCTCACGGAATGACTGAGTTCAGTAGAACAAATAACATCTTTAATCAGTTCGCGCGCTTTTTGAATATCTGCAAAAGTGACTTTCATTGTGAACTACGACTCCCAATATGCCGTTAACCCCCAGATCGGTGGATACTCTTTGTGTGGCAGAATGGATTCACCATCTCCACGCACACTGGAGTAAAAATTCGACTGGTTAAGGCCCATGGCCCTACTCTCGTCGAAAAAGTAAAACGGTGCAAGATGCTTTCCGCATGACTCACAGGTGGTCACAAGTTCATCTTCGGCGGAGTTCACCCCGCCACAACAATGACAAAGTCGATAATGAATTCTCTGCGCCAACGTACAACTCCTTGATAGATCCTGTCTTAAGGATACGTTTGCCCATTCTGCATAGCAATATGAGGTCTCAATTTAAGCTATTGAAATTACGTCACATTTCTGTAAATTAACTTTTCGCGTCATGACAATAAGAGTCCCTTTCGCAGAAACCCGAAGAAGACCTCGCGAAGCATGAAGAGGCGTTAGACAAGCCCCCGAAAGAACGGTATTTTATGAAACACTGTGAAAGGGCATCCATGGAAACGACTCTCGTAAAATCGCTATTTAGAGACACTGAAAAATACATCGATAAAGAAGTCCATCTGACGGGATGGGTTCGCAAAATTCGCGACCAGAAGAACTTTGGATTTATCGAGCTTAATGATGGCACCTTCTTTAAAGGTGTTCAGGTCGTTTTTGATACAAATCTGTCTAACTTTGAAGACGTTGCCAAACTTTCTATCTCTTCTTCGATCTTGGTCACAGGTAAAGTCGTAAAATCTCAAGGCGCGGGTCAAACTTTTGAAGTGATGGCCAGCAAAGTGGAAGTCGTACAAAAAGCCGACCTCGATTATCCTTTGCAAAACAAACGTCACAGCTTTGAATTCTTGCGCGAGATCGCACATCTTCGCGCGCGCACAAACACATTCTCTGCGGTGTTCCGTGTCCGTTCGGTATTGGCGTACGCGATTCACAAGTTCTTTAACGAACAAGGTTTCGTCTATGTTCATACTCCGATCATCACAGGCTCTGATGCTGAAGGTGCGGGTGAAATGTTCCGTGTAACGACTTTGAAATTGGATAAACCTCCAAGAAAAGAAGACGGCACGATTGATGCGAGCCAAGACTTCTTTGGTAAAGAGACGAACCTGACAGTCAGCGGTCAGCTGAATGGTGAAACTTTCTGTGCGGCTTTCCGTAACATCTACACTTTCGGTCCAACTTTCCGTGCGGAAAATTCAAATACATCTCGTCATGCTGCTGAATTCTGGATGATTGAACCTGAAATTGCATTTGCCGATTTAAGTGCGGATATGGAATTGGGTGAAGCGATGATCAAATACATCATCCGCTACGTGATGGAGCAATGTCCGGAAGAGATGGAGTTCTTCAACCAATTTGTTGAAAAAGGTTTGTTCGATAAGTTGAACAACGTTCTGAACAATGATTTTGGTCGCGTGACTTACACGGAAGCGATTGAGATTTTACAGAAGTCAGGAAAAAAATTCGAGTTCCCTGTTCAATGGGGTATCGACATGCAGTCTGAACACGAAAGATATTTGGCTGAAGAACACTTCAAAAAACCTGTTTTCGTGACGGACTATCCAAAAGACATCAAAGCTTTTTACATGAAGCTGAATGCCGACGGTAAAACTGTTCGCGCGATGGATTTATTGGCACCTGGTATTGGTGAAATTATTGGTGGATCTCAACGTGAAGACAACTTAGAGCTTCTTGAACAGCGCATGAAACAGGTGGGTTTGCATCCGGAAGAATATTCTT
The DNA here is from genome assembly GCF_001592745.1 of Bdellovibrio bacteriovorus. Taxonomy (NCBI): domain Bacteria; kingdom Pseudomonadati; phylum Bdellovibrionota; class Bdellovibrionia; order Bdellovibrionales; family Pseudobdellovibrionaceae; genus Bdellovibrio; species Bdellovibrio bacteriovorus. Next base: position 141,515 of record NZ_LUKD01000008.1, on the reverse strand, counting down.
TCTATACGGATCTACGCCGCTACGGAAGCTTCCCGCACGCCGGCTTCGGCTTGGGCTTTGAGCGCATGATGATGTACCTCACGGGCATGGGGAACATTCGTGACGTGATTCCGTTCCCGCGCACTCCGAAAAATGCTTTGTTCTAATCTGGCATTTTCCATTTTTTGATTCCAAAAGGCCTCGCAAGAGGCCTTTTTTATTTCCCTTAAGTCCAGTTTACCGTCTCCTAGCCTTTCGTTGATCGTCTGTTCACCGAAAAGAGTTTTAGGAGTCAATTTGAGATTATCTAAACGATTGCTGCACATTCTATTGTCGTTCACGCTTTTCGCGTCGTCTTCGTTCGCGTTTAGACCTGAAGAGCTGCAAGAGCTTGTCTTAACAGGTGATCTTTATGGCCGCTCCTCTGTGGATTTCCGAAAAAAAGCCCGCAACGTTCAATTCTTAGTTCCTGAAGGAACGGAAGGAACTGTTGTTGAAACGCGCAAACTCAGTCGCACCGGCTCTTATGGTATCAAAGTCAAAGTGACAAAGGTCGGCGGTAAGGGCGGTAAAAACGTTCCTAAAGTCGGCGACGAGACTTGGGTTTATTTCTCTCAAAAAGATCCATGGTTGACGTTTAAAGACCGTCAAGGATCTGAAGTGCAAGACCCTGAGTTGGCGTTAACTTCACGCGCGATCAAAGATGGCGCCGGACTTCCTATTGAGGGAACGCAAGCGGTTCCACATCTTCCGACTAAAGAAGAAGTCTTACGTGAACAAAAACCTGAAAAGGCAGAAGATCCCAATTTAGCAAAGAACACGGATCCCCAAAAAACCGAAGGCGATTTCTGTGCAACTTGCACTTCGCAACAAAAAACACCGGCTGAAAAAAATCGCGAAGATTTGAATAAAGTCGGTAAAGCTAAGGTCTCGACGAAACCCGAAGTGCCAGACTCTAAATGGAGCAACTATCCGTCAGTAGCTAGATATTCTACAAGCAAAGAAGTAGAAGCTTCTATTAAGTACGGCATGCGCAATAAAGAGCGTCGCTCGAAAAAACTTTGCTACCGCTATGTGAAGCGCGCCCTTTTAGGCGGCGACTTGGTCGGAGACTATCTTCCGGGATCGAAAGCACGTTATGCGGTCGGAGACCTGAAACGTCGTGGATTCACGAACATGTTGGAAGATTCTCGCTTTAAAAACTTAATCAAGAGCCCTGCGGATGCGCCAAAGGGTGCGATCCTGGTCTACCGAAACACTCGTGATCGCAATCACGCAGGACATGCCGAAATTAAAACAGACTGGGGCCGAAATGGTGGTTACGTGAGTGACTTCTATCGTTCGACAAGTCAGCCTCTTCACAACCGTGAGTTGATCGGTGTGATGATTAAGGAGAGCAAATGAGGACTCTGGTAACTATTCTGCTTTCTTCCCTGCTCTGCTTAACTGTTCATGCTTCCACACTTGAAGATTCTTTAAAGAAACTTCAAGCCTATTCAGCAAAAGACTTTGAAGCGGCCAAAGATGAAACAGCTGTGGGTGAAAAGACTCAAGAAATGTTAAAAACTGTGGAGCAAACAGTTGATACGGCCGTAGCTTCAAAAGAAAAAGTTTCTTCAGACGTCCTTAAGGAACTTGTTCGTGTGTCTGTTCTGACTTTCGAGCACGACCCCTCAGAGGCGGCGTCCGAGATATTACTGCCCCTGTATAAGAAAGAAAAAAAGGCTTTCGAAAAAGCCCTTAAGTCCCTACCTAAAAAAGATGCCAAGGAATTGGAAGAATCTTTGAAGAACGCGTCTCGTGAAGACGACGAAGGCAACGGTTGATTTTAAACCGTTGCGATATCGATGAAGGACTTCGCCTCTAGCGAAGCTCCGCCAACTAAGAATCCATTCACATGAGGTTGCTTAATCAAGCCTGCGGCATTGTCAGGCTTCACGCTGCCACCATAAAGAATCGGGCTTTGTTCAAATCCTAACTTTTGCAAAATGCTGAAAACGTCGGTGTGTGTTTCTGCTACTTGTTCAGGTGTTGCCACTTTGCCTGTACCAATCGCCCAAACAGGTTCATAAGCAATCACCACCGGTTTTGATTTGTCGGCTTTCGCCAAGCCTTGAAGCAATTGCGTTTCACAGACGCGGAATGTGTGCTTGGCTTCACGCTCTTCTAAGGTTTCACCAATACACAACATGGGAATCAGACCTAGGCTTTGCGTAAAAGCGACTTTATCAGCAATCAAGGCATCACTTTCTCCAAAGATCTTACGACGCTCACTGTGCCCGATAAGCACATAAGTGCCGCCCAGTTCCTTCACCACTTGAGCTGAGTTTTCACCCGTGAAAGCTCCTTGAGCCTGGAAGTAGGCGTTCTGCACGCCCCACTTGATATTTGTTCCTTGTAAGCTCGTGCTTGTCGCTTCTAGTGAGATTGCAGAAGGAAAAAACACCACTTCGCCCGTGGCTTTGCTGCTCAATTCTTTAAACTGCGTGAAAAATTCACGCGTTTCTTTGGGAGATTTAAAAAGCTTCCAATTGGCAGCAAAGATTTTTTTCATCGCGGACCTCTATTTAAAAAATTGAACGAACAACATCAACGAAGAACCCAGCATCACGACTCCTGTCAGGGTCATGCCTAAAGTGCGACCGCGACTGACAGAACGTGAACCCCAAAGTCCCCACGCATGTGCTACCCGTGAAAGGATCAAAAGAATCCAGTAAGTGTGAAGAAAGACTGGTGTTGCTTTGTTGATTTCTAGAACAATCAGAATCAATGACAGAAAGGGCACGTATTCACCGAAATTTCCGTGAATACGTATTACCTGTTCCATAATTGAATTTTGCCCCGATCCCAATCCTACACGATGTTTCCAACGATTGCGGATTACGTTCACGGTCAGGGCAAAATACATCAGAACCAAAATGCCCAAATAAGGAAGTGCAAGATGGATCTGAGAAGAAAATAAATTCATAACTATCTTTTCGCTCTTAGGATCTCAAGACCTGGAAGCTTGTCGCCTTGAAGATATTCAAGAGAAGCCCCGCCGCCTGTAGAGATATGAGTCATCTTGTCGGCAAAGCCAGACGCTTCTGCTGCCGCTGCCGAGTCACCGCCACCGACGATTTTAATCGCGTTGCTTTCAGCGATGGCTTGAGCCACACCGAATGTCCCTTTGGCAAAAGCCGGAGTTTCAAAAACCCCCATAGGGCCGTTCCAGAAAATAGTTCCTGCTTCGCGAAGAGCCGTTGAGTAGTTTTGAATTGTCTTAGGACCGATATCTACGGCCAACTCATCATCTGCAATCACAACGTCTTTCGTCGTACGCGCACTCGCCGTGTCGCCAAAAGATTTTGTTGTCACGTGATCTACCGGAAGAAGAATCGTCTTATTACGAGCTTCAATACGCTCGATCATTTCTTTCGCGTATTTCAACTTGTCGTTTTCGACCAAAGATTTACCGACAGAAATGCCTTGCGCTTTCAAGAATGTGTAAGCCATCGCTCCACCGATGATGAAACCGTCAACCACGTCCATCAATCTTTCGATCACAGCGATCTTATCAGAAACTTTAGAACCACCCATCAACGCCAAGTAAGGACGCTTCGGATTTTGCAACAATGAATCCAGCATCGTGATTTCTTTTTCAATCAAGAAGCCAATGCCTTTGTCTTTCATTACGGATGGAAGAGCATGGATTGTCGCGTGTGCACGGTGAGAAGCACCAAACGCATCGTTGATATAGATATCACTGTAGTTGGCGATTTTTTGTGCGAATTCGACAGAGTCTTTCGTCTCCCCTTCTTCAAAACGCACGTTTTCAAGAAGGATCAACTGATTCTTTTTCAAAGATTGCAAAAGATGTTTTGGCGCATCTGAATCTGGATCTTCCACCAAGATCACTTCAGCACTCAAAAGCTCTTGCAAACGTTTTGCTACCGGCTCTAAAGAGAATTCTTTGTCATCTTTTGTTTTTGGACGGCCTAAGTGGGAAGCCATAACAAGCTTCGCCCCTTTTTCCATGCAATACTGAATCGTCGGCAAAGACGCCGTGATACGATTTTCATCCGTGATTTTTCCATTCTCCATTGGAACGTTCAAATCCAAGCGAAGGAAAACAACTTTTCCTTCAAGTTCAAAATCACGAACTGTTTTAATACCTTTAAGACCGTTAGCCATTATAGACCCTTCTTAGCCATGTAGTGCGCAACGTCTACCATGCGGTTTGAGAAGCCTGTTTCGTTGTCATACCAAGAAAGAACTTTCACCATGCGTGGGCCTACAACCATTGTTGAAGCGAGGTCGACGATAGAAGAATGTTTGTTGCCGTTGAAATCTACGCTGACAAGCTCATTGTGCTCGACAGCCAAGATGCCTTTCAAAGCGCCTTGAGAAGCTGCAATCAAAGCTTCGTTGACAGATTCTTTTGTGACGTCTTTTTTAGCAGTGAATGTGAAATCCACCAAAGAAACGTTCGGAGTTGGAACGCGAATAGAAATACCGTCGATACGACCTTTCAACTCTGGCAATACCAAGCCCACGTTTTTCGCAGCACCCGTTGTTGTCGGAATCATGCTGACAGCTGCGGCACGCGCACGACGAAGATCTTTGTGAGGAGCATCCAAAATTTTTTGATCGTTCGTGTAAGAGTGAACCGTCATCATTGTGCCGTGCTCAATACCGAAAGACTCATTCAATACTTTTGCCAAAGGAGCCAAGCAGTTGGTTGTGCAAGAGGCATTAGAAACTACGTGGTGCTTGGAAGGATCGTAAGATTCGTGGTTGATACCGTAAACCATTGTTAGATCCGCGCCTTTTTCTGCAGGACCGGAAACCAACACGCGTTTTGCACCCGCCGTGATGTGTTGCATGAACTCAGGTTTGTCTTTGAATGCGCCTGTGCACTCAAGAACCAAGTCTACTCCCCAGTCTTTCCAAGGAATCTCTGCGGGGTTGCGTGTTTTAGAAACGTGGATTTTTTTGCCGTTCACCACAAGGTCATGGCCAGAAACAGAAACGTCGCCCGGGAAAATACCGTGAGCAGAGTCGTACTTCAAAAGATGCGCATTGCCTTCAATGCTATCCAAAGAGTTAATTCCGACTACTTCAAATTGTTCATAACCTGCACGGAAAAGAACGCGACCGATACGACCAAAACCGTTGATACCAACACGCAATTTAGACATGAGTGAGCTCCTTATTTTTAAACCCACTCACTATCGACTTTTAGAGACAAAAAAGCCAGTCTAGACACTCTTGGTCATAGACTGGCGTCGAGGAAGCTAGTAGCTCCGAATTGGCACTAGTAGCGAGAACCGCTCAGTGACGGATAAGCCTCATTCGAAATGGCTTTTACGATGATATCAGCACTTCCGCCCATAGACTCGGCGCGAATATCGATCACTTGGACGCGGTCATTCAGGTTCAATCTTTCAGAAATGACAGCTCCACCAGAATAGATCGTGCCCGTTTGAGTCAACTGACGGATCTGGATACGGTCGTTTCTGTCAGTGTAAAGAACCGCTTCGTGGATTCTTACGCCAGCAGCCAAGGCGTGAACTTCCACCTGCTCAAGTGTCAATGGTTGTCTTAAAGTCACACGTACCCATTCACCGCCCGAACGACGAGTCACATTCACGATGCGAGTCGAACCTTCATAACGAGCTTGGTATGAAGATGGAGGAGGTGGTGGCATTGGACGTGAAGGAACCTCAGGGTGACGAGGAGGTCTGGAAGGCTCTTGGCGTCCAGGGCCTGGACCATAACCACCGCCGCGACCACCGAAGCGAACTTCAGTTTCACGCACTTCATACCACGAACCATCAGGACGAGAACATGCTACACCGCGAGTTTCTTCTGTGCGGTTGTTCAAATAAATAACAGATGTATATTCACGGCAATACTCGCCCGTGCGGTTGTTGTAACCTTCACGCGTTGTTGTGAAAGAGCCACGCGCACCTGAACGACCGCCGTGACGACGACCATCCCAATCTTCACGCTCACCTAAACGGTTACGAAGAGCACGGCGTTGCGCTTCTTCACAAGCACGACGGTCGGCTTCGTCCATGTCACGACCCAATTTACCACCAATCATCGTACCAGCGATGGCGCCGATGATGATGGCCGCTTTATTTCCATTGCCTTTGCCGATTTGCGTACCAATACCACCACCGATCACACCACCGATGATATTGCCGATGATTTCTTTATTCGCAAACGCGGGGCTAGCGTATTGCACTACGGATACGACTACCAACGAACCAAGAACCAGTTTCTTTTTCATGAAGTCTCCTTCGGGTTATAAATATGTTTTCTGTTAACTCTTAATTTTATTATCTTAAATCATGTAAGTTCACGATGCTCGAACCGGAATAACCACTGAGGTTCACTCGCGCCATTCCATTTGAGTACACCGCCATAACCGTCGCGCGATACGAGCCGGCGTAGATATATGTTCTACCCACGCGGCTATCGCGAACTGAATACGCAATATCTGATGACCGGCTGAAACTCGATCCGCTGTACCCATCCATTTGGAAAGACACCATGCCGTTGTCATAGAACTCTAAAGCACGACCGGGATAGCTGCGGGCGTACAGGATATCAGCACCCGCACACATTGTGCGCTCTCGGTTGCAAGAAGACGCTTTTGCAAAATCTCGAGACTGTACGAAGCTGTTTCCATAACCGCTCATTTTGATTTCAAGCATGCCGTTATCAAAAGCACCGACAACACTTGCGCGGTAAGATTGCGCATAAAGACCGCTATCGCCTTGGCAGATCGTACCTAAGCAAGGTTGCGCTTTTGCGAAATCTGTCATACTGATGACCGACTCACCATAGCCATTCAAACGAACTGCGAGCAAAGCATTAGAGTACGCTTTGATAACAGTTCCTTTGTAACTGCGAGCATAAAGGCCCTCGTCTCCAGAGCAGATTCCTTTCAAGCAACGCAAAGCTTTAGCCAAATCGTTGACGGAAACTTGGGTTTCACCATAACTATTCAGACGTACACGTGCTTGAGAACCATAAATCGCCGTCACAACGCCCGTATAAGATCGCGCATAAAGAATTTCGTCGCCCACGCGAATAACATTGTCTTCATAAACCGGTGGACGATATGGATCGGGACGAGTCGCTCCAGGAGGTGGCGGAGGAGGCGGCACGGAAGGCGTCGAAGGACGTGCCGGCTCAACAGGTTGTGCTATCTGCTCTACAGACACTGTCATTTTTGGAACCGCATCACTCGCGATGGCTGTGATCATTACGTCGGCTTCAGCGGAATAAGACTCTGCCAAGATTTCAATGGCTGCGATGCGCGAGTTTGCCGTCAAATTTTCTGAAGAGGATAAAGATCCTGTCGTCAAAACGTCGGTTTGTGAAAGCTGGCGTACGTCAATCTTTTGACCTTGCTCCGTCACCAAAGAAGTTTTATGAACTTTCACCTTGCTGTTCGTGACTCGCAAATCAAGACGAAGCAAAGTCAAAGCTTGAGAAAGTTTTAAAGTGTGAAGTGTGCCGCCTGACTTACGCGGAATTGAATTCAACGAAGCCGAACCCGCATACTGGGTTTGTACTGGCGCTGTATCGACAGGCTTTTGTTCAACAGGCGTCGTAACAACCGGAGCCTGATCGACAGGGGTTGTGGGAGTGATATCCACATCATCAAAGCCCGGAAGATCATCAATAGTTTGAGCATAAGCAGAGTTCTGCACCACACTTAATGCCGCAAGCATTGTTACAATCAGACGACGGTTCATATAACGCTCCTAGTTTTCTAATCCGAACGGATATTTCCAAGGAACGTGCCTGCGGTTGCGTACGTAAGCTGTCATATATTGCAGCTAAAGTTTCGACAGCTGTCTCAAATTTAGACAGGGACCGTTTTTGGGCGCCTCTCTGATTTGCAATCTTCAAAAACAAAAGGGCTTCGTTCTGCGAAGCCCTTTTGCGATTTCCAAAGATGTATGAATTCCCTGTGAAAAACAATTTTTGACTAATTTCTGAGGCCCGTCAGCTCATGGGCTTTGCGCTCGTAGGTTTTGCCATCGTCGTCATCACGCACTTGGATAATTCCGTTTGCATAGACACGGACGATAGTTCCCGCATAGTACTTGCCTCCCTGGTAGGGACCAGAAACAACGCGTGCACCTTCACAGAGTCCCTTTTTTTGCTCGCAACGAATTCGTTTTGTTACTTGAGAAGCCTTGCGGGCATAGCTCTTACCATCATCATGGTCCCGAATATAGATCACGCCGTTGGAGTAGATGCCGGTAACAACTCCTGAGTAATATCTATTGTTACTGTAAGGTCCCGAAAGAACTTCATTGCCTATACAAAGACCTGATTTTTCGTCACAGCGCACGGATTTCAAAACAACCGCCGGATTGCGATAATACACTTTGCCGTCGTCAGAATCACGAACTGCAATCAATCCGTTTGAGTAACCCGCGACTACGACTCCGTTATAGTATTTGCCGTCATTAAAAGGACCCGAAAGGACGTTATCGCCAGCGCAATGCTTCGAGGGAGCGCATTGAGAACGCAACGCGATTTCACTGATTTTGCGAGTATAGTTTTTCCCATCATCATCATCTGTTACGAAATAAAGTCCGTTGGCGTAAATAGAGCGCACCACGCCGGTATAGTACTTCCCGCTGTAAGGGCCGGATAAAACTTGCGAGCGTTGGCAGATGACTCCCGTTGGGTCACACTGAACTCGTCGAGAAACTGAAGAAAGAGGACGCACATAGGTTTTACTATCGTCATAATCTCGCACTAAAACTTGGCTATTGTTATAGACCTCAACAACAGTACCTGCGTAGTACTTGCCGTCGTTCATCGGCCCCGACAGCACGTCCATTCCTGAGCGCAAGGGGACATTGCCGTGAACGGGCGGCGTCGACGGAACTGGTGGCGCTGGAGGCGTGGGACGCGTGGGCTGTACCGGCGTCGTGATTGTTCGCAGTCTTAATACCGGTACATCTCTATCGGCAATCGCCGTTAGAAGAATACTGGCCTCGGCACCATAGGATTCTGCAACGACTTCGATAGAAGAAATACGATCACTTTGATTTAAGTTTTCAGAAGAAACCACATTCCCCGCTTCAAGAACGGCAGAGTTTTCCAATTGTCTTGCATTCACGCGTGCGCCTGTGTCGGTCACTAACGTCACTCGATGCAATTTCAGTTTCTGAGCTGTCACTCGTAAATCGATACGCACTAAAGACAGCGCCTGTTTCAAGTCCACTGTATAAAGCGTTCCATTCGACTTTCTAGAAATCGCGTTGATGGAAACCGAACCCGCAAGAAGATTTGATGCTTGCGTATTCTGAGTGGGCACTGCCGGGGTCACCACGGGGGCCGTTGTCTGTGTAGTTTCTTCATCGAAACCGGGAAGATCTTCAATACCTGAGGCTTGTGCTAAGTGAGATGTCAGCAAAGACATCGCCATTAACGTTTTTGTAAACGCTTTCATAGTGTTCTCCGACTTGTTTTTTTAAACGTACTAATTTTTAGAGTCGGACCAGTTGCCCCAAGAAATTACAGCCAGCCCAAATTCCGAAGCCGAATATTCCAAAGATCATGCCGTTACGGGAAGTTCCGAAAGTGAGGCAGATTTGTTTAGAAACACCCTGGGTCGTTTAAAACTTCGACAGCAGACAATTCGTGGCGGCGCTGGTGCTCCCTAAGAGAGCAGAGGGATAAATGAGAGGCAAAAAGAAAAGGCCGATTTGTCGTCGGCCTGCAAACATGCTTGTAATACAATTTTTATCAGAACCACGAATAACAAGTCCCGTTCGGTTCTTGATGGTTCGTGGCCTTATTTTACGCCAGGGGCTTAAAGGGTGACCGACCTAAGAAACCACCGCTGCCAAAGCCGCTTCGTAGTTCGGTTCATTCACGATTTCAGATACCTGTTCGCAGTGAAGAACTTTGTTGTCCTCTGATAGAACCACGACGGCTCTAGAAAGAAGCCCCGCCAATGGAGAATCTTCGATTTGCAATCCCCACTCTTTACCAAAACCGCTGCGGAATGACGATACCGTTTCACAGTTCTTAATGCCTTCAGCGCCACAGAAACGCGCCTGAGCAAATGGAAGATCGGCAGAGATATTCAACACAACCGTGTTGTTCAATTTCGCCGCTTCTTGATTGAATTTTCTAACAGACGCCGCACATGTGCCTGTGTCTACGCTTGGAAAAATATTAAGAACTTTCTTTTTGCCTGCGAAATTTGCCAGAGAAACTTCTGATAGATCGTTTTTCACAAGTTTGAAATCTTTTACTGTTGTGCCTTTTGCCGGAAGTTCTCCAGTTGTTTTTACTGGGTTTCCTTTAAGAGTGATGCTTGCCATAATAGCTCCTTAAGTTAGATTGAAAAATGACATAATCACGTTAATCCTGCGTCTATTATCACGCAAGAAGAATGCCTCGCGCTGTCTTACATAGGTACGTTTGACGGGCTGAGCCCTCCTTGATTTTTTCAGAATCGAACAGCAACTATCGAAAATAAGATACGAGGTGGAGACTAAATCTTGACGCATTTGCTTACTGCCGCCGTGGCAGTAGATTTGTCCTCTAAAGACGCATCCCAATTCCGCTGAATAGTTTCACTTGTCTTTAAACACCTTACCTCTTCGTCACCTGAGTTCATACTCTACCTCAGATATTTCTTGGACCCCCATGCAAGGAGATGATCTTGAAAAAGTCACTGATTCTATTCACAGCATCCACGATGCTGATCGCCTGCTCCCCTGATATCAGTTCCCACGACGCTCTGACATCAGCGCCAGGCACATCCGTCATTGGTGGCCAGCCCATCATGGAAAGAACAACCGAAGCTTCGCGCAGTGTGATTCTTGTTGAGATGACAAATCGCTTTGGCCAAGGCTTAGGTTTTTGTACGGGCACATTGATTGGCTCGCACACAGTCTTGACCGCAGGGCATTGTTTCGACAAACAGCGCCTGCCGTCCCTATCCGGCGTGAACATCATTTTCACGACGAAAAAATATTCAATGTATCAACGCTCCCCAACCACTCGCAAAGCTAGCGACTGGGAAATTCATCCCGACTATAACAGCACTAAAAAATTATATGACCATGACATTGCCGTGGTTCGCTTTGAAGGCTCGATACCCGACGGATTTCAGCCGGTGGATTTCGATACCGACAGACGCACCGATTATTCTAATGAAGAAGTCTATGTGTATGGTTACGGACGCTCGAAAGATTATACGGGAAGAAAAAACCAAGACATCTATGCTTATCTTGGTCAGCTTCATCGGGGCATCTTGACGATTGATTCTTCATACCATCGCTCTGACGATCGCTATTGGACTGTCAGCGGTGCCGACACCTCTATCTGCCAAGGAGATTCCGGCGGTCCGCAGTTTTATCATAAAGAGGGCGTGCTAAAAGTTATCGGCGTGAACTCGGCCGTACTTGGTCCCAAGCTCGCCAACGGACAGTATAGCTGTATGGGTGTAACTCAAGCCACGAAAGTCGGCGCGGCTTCAGATTGGATCATCGAAGCCATCGACAAAATGAACTAACTACCATTTTATTTTGGGGAACATCTTCAGAGCATTGATACGCGTTTGCTCGCAAAGCTGTTCTTCTGAAATGCCTTTGAGTTCCGCCACAAATTTTGCCGTGTGAACCACGTAGGCTGGCGTATTCTTTTTTCCGCGCATTGGAATAGGCGCTAAGAAAGGAGCATCGGTTTCAACGTGAATGCGATCCAGTGGCAACATCTTCACCGTCGCACGAAGACTGTCGGCATTTTTGAAAGTGACAACTCCACTGATGGAAATATTCAAACCCACGTCCAAAGCTTGTTTTGCCAACCACTCTGTTCCCGTGAAGCAGTGAACAAGTCCTGTGACTTCGCCTTTAAATTCCTTCAAGATCTCAATCGTGTCTTCTTCCGCATCGCGCGTGTGAATTTCAATCGGAAGTTTCGTGCGTTTCGCGATTTCCAACTGCGCACGGAAAGCTTCTTTCTGCTGTTCACGAGGGGACTGATCATAGTAGTAATCTAAACCGATTTCCCCAATCGCCACCACACAAGGTTCACTGGAATGTTCTTCGATAAAGCGACCCGCTTCTTCGGTATAAACTTTCCCGTCGTGGGGATGAACTCCCAATGTGCAATACACATCAGGATAATATTTGCGGGCGATATCCAAAACGATGGGATGATCACCAGGCTCGGTACCAATAGTGATGATTTTACGAACGCCGGCAGCTTTTGCATTGGCAATTGCAGCTTCGACGCCCTCTTCGAGCATGTTTAAATGAGCGTGAATATCAATCCATTCCATAGGGTCAGTATACCCTAGGGACGATGGGTAATAAAGAACTCTTCCATGACCAACTGAGGATCACGGTTGGCGCCAAAGGACTGCTCTACCTGCAGGGACTTCTGCATTAAAGCCAATAAGAATTCGCGGTTGTATTCGGCCAAGGTCTTAATAATGGGAGCCTGATCCAAATTCGTGATCTGAGTTTTAGCACCTTCTTGAAGATAGATCGCGTCCTTCATAAAGCTGACCCAATAAGAAATCAGACGCTGCCCTTGAGCACGATCTTTGAATTCCGTGCGCCAAGTTTCATTCAAAAGAAAATCCGCATCCGTCAAAAAGAGATTCAGCATCTCAACGGATTTTTGACGAAGCTCTAACTCAGGACCCTCTTGCAACTGTGCGAGCTTCTCGAAACTTCCGCGAGCCGCGCGCAAAGCCCAGGCAGGTGCTTTCACTTTTTTCTGAAGATCTTCGGACGTCAAAGGTTTGAACTGCACAATCCGGGAACGTGAACGAATGGTTTGCATCAAGCCCGCGACACTCGGAGCAATCAAAAAGAAGAAGGTTCCTTCAGGAGGCTCTTCCAAAGTTTTTAACAAGGAGTTTGCGGCCTGCGGATTTAAATTTTGCGCTTGATCGATGATGATCACGCGATTTCCGGAAAGACTTTTAAGACTGAGGAACTCAATCACCTCACGGGCTTGTTCCATCTTGATTTGCGCGCCGGAAGGCTCAATGATCTTAAGACCTTCATGCGTCCCTTGCGCCATACGGAAACAAGATGGACATTTGCCACAACCGCGAGGGCTTTGTGGACAAGCCAGCGCTTGTGCCAAGCCTTTGGCGGTGAGCTTTTTTCCAATGCCGGCAGGTCCGACAAAAAGATACGTCTGCCCGGGCTTTCCCTGTTCAAAGGAAGCCACCAGCTTTGCGATAATATCTTGATGTCCTAAGACGAAATCGAGCAAGCGAGCCATCAACAACCTATTTCAAAATATTCTTTTCGGCCAAAGCCTTCAGAAGTTGTTGGAAAAGAACTTCGGGAGTTTCTTGCGCATTGAGCACAAGCCATGAAGACGCTTCAGCGCGAGCTTGCTTTAAAAAAGACTGACGCACTTTTTCGTGAAAGGAATCCGCTTCAGACTCGATGCGATCTTCACTTTCTCCGTTAGCGGCCCCACGCCCTTGACGACGTGAGCGAGATTCCTCGACAGAAAGATCTAAAAGAATTGTTAGATCGGGTTTCAAACCACCCGTAGCGAAGTCGTTTAAAGACATCACATCTTTTTCAGAAATATCACGACCGCCGCCTTGAAAGGCCACTGAACTTGCGGTGAAGCGATCACAAAGAACCCACGTCCCTTTGGCCAAAGCCGGACGAATCACTTGTTCGACGTGTTGAGCGCGGCTTGCTTCATACAAAAGAAGTTCAGTGCGGGGAAGTGGCGAAGGCCCTTCCGTACGAAGAATCATATTGCGAATTTCATCCCCAAGAGGTGTTCCTCCCGGTTCACGAGTGCGTTGAAAAGCCACCCCACGACGCGCCAGTTCCCCTTCAAGGGCACGCATCAAGGAGCTCTTCCCAGAGCCATCCAATCCTTCAAAAACCAAAAATTTCATTAAGGCCAACTTCTAATTAAAGACTACACTGCAGCTACGGCCACGGCCGTACGATAGAACTTTGTCAGATATAGCGCGATAGACGTCAACAAAACGCATTCCGACAAGGCGCATTGAACCGCGAACGTCGCCAAATTCGAGTCTGACGAAGCCCTTAACCAATGGGGACACCGTGACACGAATAAGATGATGGCGTTCAAAGCGGTTGGTGAACGTCAATAGATCCGCCAACGGAGGCGGAGGAAAACCTAAACTCGAACTCAATCCAGCTGAGAAATACTCAGGTGATGACACACTATAACCAGGCACTGCCGGTGGATAAAACGAACTTCCTTTTAAAGTCTCAGCCCCATTTCGTCGGCCCAAAGTGATGCCCGCTTTACCGACAATACCCAAGACCGAAACTGCTGCTTTGGTATTATCAAAACTTTCTGAATTGTGGAAAATCTCAAAAACGAAGGCACGCTTTGATTTATTAAACGCGAAACTTAAACCCACTTCTTCGGCACCACCGCCGCCCTTACGCAAAACGCCGGTTTCAGCTAACGCTCCTACAGAAACACTCAATCCGAACTCGTTCGAGTCAATCACCAGAGGCGCTTGGGACCATAATTTATAATCAATACCTTTTAACACAGCTTGAACTGCTTGATGGCTGCGCACTGAAAAAGTTCTTTTTTCTGTCGGCGTCTGCTCGACTGTTTTTCCGAAGGCTTGCTTGGTTTTTACCTTCACAAAACTAAAGGCATCTCCGACCACACTGCCCGCGCCGAATACAAACTTTGTTGAATTCATAATACGAGCCGCATTAGCCAAGAACATCAAACGCATTTCTTGAAACTTTTGTTTTCTATCTTCAGGAAGACTTTCATAAGCCTGCATTGGGTCGGCTTCTTCGATAGATCCGCCTCGAGCTAAAATCTGCTGTTTTACTTTTTCAGGAAGCTTTAAGCCTAAAGCTGCTTTCATCTCTTCGCGGTCAGGGTACTTGTCAAACTCGAAGATCTTGTCTTCGGCAATTTTGATAAGCGTCCGCTCTTGGTCGGCGATCTGAACCTTATCTAGAAGTTTTTCTTCAACTTCCGTCTCAATACGAGACGGGTCTTCAGCCCATGAATGTGCTGAAGGCAAAAGGAAAAGCAAAGCCACCAATAAGAAGCGCCACTGTGTTTTCATACTGATGGGACTTGGTGCAAAGCCAAGACCGGGTTTTTCGAGTACTAAGTATTTGATTGGACGAGAGCTCGTATGTCTAAGCCTTCGACATCGAACCTTCCCAGGGCACTGAAAGCCGAGGCCTTACAGGTTTATAAATGGCTCCCATCTGACGGACTTGTGCACTTCGCCCTTCGGGATCACAAAACCTTCCTCGGAAAGAAAATACGTTTCAATATTCACACCCGCATTTTCAGTGGTGATAATATGAAAGCTATTAACCTCTCCGCGCAAGCGATCTGATGTCGCGCTTCCTGCAGATATGTGCAAAATCTGATGGCCCTCTTCATCTTTGACGGTGGCCACCCAATTTAAGTGCGAATGCCCACTTAAAACCAAATGCGGCTTCAGAGCCAAGACTCGATTCGCCAGATATTCAGGCTGGATGCGAGCCAGGTCTTTAGGTTGAAACAAAGGATGATGGCATGCAATCACCCGCAGGGCCGAGTCGGGCGCATTTGAAAAAACCTTTTCCGCGCGTTCGATATCTTTTTTTAAAACGCGTCCTTCAACGGGACGAAAAACACTGGCCGTACGGAATCCCACGATCACCATTTCGGGATCTTCAAAAGTGTCAGTCGTCACACTGCGGATAAAACGATTGTAGTTTCTCAAAGGCTGCACCAGACGCGCGACGAAATTGTACAAAGGAATATCGTGATTTCCGGGAATCGTTAATACTGGAAAGGGAGACCGTTTGATGAACTCGGCCGCGGCCTGATATTGGCCTTTGCGAGCCCGTTGGGTCCAATCCCCCGTCATGACGATCAGATCCAACTTTTGTTGTTGAGCCGCCAAAAAATTTTCAAGCGCCTCAATGGCCGGAGGATGAATGCGCCCGAAGTGGAGATCAGAAATATGCAGAACTCTCTTCATCGAAATACTATGAAAAAGATCCTCGTGTTGGTCAACCCCAAGGCTCGTCAAGGCCACTTGGTCGAGGAGGAAATTACGGCGTGGCTGAAAGAAAACGGCTATGAGGTGTTGGATCACAAGAGCACACCGAAACGTCCGATGACAGAAGTTATTGATGACTTCGCAAAAGAAAGTCCTATCGTGCTTGTCTCGGGTGGCGATGGTTCCGTGCGCGAAGCCTTGCCGGCTCTGATACGCCACAACCTTCCATTGCTTTTAATTCCCTCAGGAACCGCCAATAACTTAGCTCGAACTTTGAATATTCCAACAAACACCAAAGACGCTTTGGAACTTTTAAAAACCGGACAGATCCACGTCGTTGATACCGGCATCGTGAATGGCATTCCATTTATGAACGTAGTTGGATTAGGTTTAAGTACTCAAGTCAATCGAGTCGTGCAAGCAGACCTCAAGCGCTGGTTGGGTGTTTTTGCATTTATACTCACTGCTATCAAAGTATTATTACGAATGACACCCTTTTGGGTTCAATTGGAGTTCGATGGAAAAACCCACAATGCTTTTTCATGGCAAGTCAGTATTTGCAACGGAAGAAATTACGGAAACGGCCTGGTCATTCACAAAGACGCTTCTTTAGAAGACGCCACTTTACACGGTCTTAGCACCGAAACAAAAAAATGGTGGCATTCCTTTATTTTAATTCCCGCTTTGATCACCGGGAAGTTCAAGCACGAGAATGATGTAACAAGTTTTTCAGGTCAGACAATTCAACTTCGCACCAAACGCACCATGCACGTGGACGTAGATGGTGATGTGCGCACAACCACACCTCTTAAAATCCGCGTGCTACCTCGATCACTCCGTATTTTTATTCCCGTGGAATCAAATCAGACCTAACTCTTATTTTTAGTTTCAATTGCATAATAAACAGGACCTTTTCTGATTTCGCTGGAAGCTTTTGTTAGAATAAGAAATGTCATTTGAGGAGGTTCCCATGGCTGATAAGTATATCAATAATATTCAACCGGTCTTCACCACACCTCAAAAGCCTATCGACAGGCCCAAACAACTTCACACAATGGAAGGACCACCTGAAGAATACATCAACGAGTATGATGGCAAGGGCAAAGTGCCAACACCTGAAGAGAGCAAGTCCTCATCCTCCCCGCCCGGAGAGAACTTAAAAAACGAAGACAAAGACAACTTCTCTCATTAAAAAAGGCGCACAGTGAGTGCGCCTTTTTTATTTGCTTTCAATTTATCAGCAGCATACAAATTCGTATGCGTATTTTATATTTTATATTTTTTCTTCTATTTCCTCTCATCGTCCCGGCACAGACTCCGGTCTCTGAACCGGTTGCAGAAACACAAACAGAATCGGTAACTCCTTCGGCGCAAGAAGAAAAAGAAGCAGAAAGAAGCCAACTTGAAAAGATCGCCTCGTCGACACTGGGAATCCTGGATGAGTCTCGAGTCAACCGCCAAGAAAATAAATATTTCGTGATCGGCGACTATGCGCCGTTTGATCTTTTAATTCCAAGCAAATGGGGCGTGACGGCGGGAATCAATCAAGGTGCGCAGAAATCCTGGGAGCTCGAGTTCATGCAAGGCTCTTTAGCACTGCCTTTTTTCGTTGATGATTTGGGAAAGATGACAGAGCGACGTATTTCTCTGATTCGTCGCAGTTATGGTAACAACAACAGTTTTCACTGGAGTTACGGCATCACCTACTTCTCTTTCAATGCGCAATTGGGAAATGAATTTATCGACGCCATCAGCGGCTCTTATCCTGACGCCGAAGTTGTGGGTATCGAAGCCTGGGGATTCAATCTCGCTTTTGGCAATCGTTGGACCATCAAAAAGAACTTTACGATTGGTGTGGATTGGTTTTCTTGGGCGCAACCCATCCACGTATCAAAACGCGATGACGACTATATCAACTATGCGACTAACAACGAGTACAAGGACGAGGTCAATACCACATTGGATATCGCCTCTTACTTTCCCCGCTTTACGCTCGCGAAAATTCAGCTGGGGTGGATGTTCTAATCCAAAATCCAGTTTTTATCTGATTTGTGAAACTTGAAAACGCCTAAGGGTTGAGATTCCACTTCGCCCTTATCCATGCCTTGTTGAACAATCAATCCGCGGGCCTCGCTAAAATTAAAGCGACGGCTTTTGCTGGCATCCACCCGAGAGGCAATTCCTAAAAGTGTGCGACGAAACTTCAGGGGATAAGTCTCGACCACCACCGACACCGTGGCCAGGGTCTCACTTTGCATCTTCACCTCTTCCACAGAAACCTTGGAATTGTCTTGAATGAACTGTGTATAGGCTTGATGCAGCCATTGGGATTGAGAAAGGCTGTCGTCGGCCTCTTGCTTAATTTGCTCAGAAAATTTCTTTTCAGCGAGCTCTAGTGCCTTTGTTTTAAGCACTTTTTCATCTGAGGTGCAGGCCGTAAGGAATTGGAAACTTAAAAACAGAAGGACGATCAGAGTTTTTTTCATAAGCCTTAGTCTATAGCGTGGCTTAAATTTGAAAAGACCAGCTCATGACATAGAGCATCAATGTCTTGGATTTAGGGCACTTTGGGGTGGACGAAGACCCCTGTTTGTCCCTATATTCAGGGATCTTTGGGAGATACTAGAAAATGACTACTTTCATTGGAATTCTTCATATCATCGTTGCTTTGGTCTTGATCGTTCTTGTTTTGATTCAAGATTCTAAAAGTGATGGCGCTCTTGGTATGGGCGGCGCTAGCGGTTCAAACTCTTTGTTGGGTGCAACGGGCGCACAATCTTTGGCTGGTAAAATGACAGTTTGGGCAGCAATCCTTTTCGCGGTTAGCTGTTTGACGTTGTCTATTTTGACTTCTTCTAAAACTAAATCTGTTGTGGATTCTTTGCCTTTGCCAACAGCTCCAGCTGCGGCTCCTGCAACAACAGAAACTAACGGTGCAGCCGCAGTTCCTGCGGAAACTCCAGCAGCAACAGCAACTCCTGCAGCTTCTCCAGCCGCTACACCGGCTGCTTCTCCTGCTCAGTAATTTTAGTACATCTTCAAAAAGTTCTTCGCTATAGTTTCTCTATGGCGAAGAACAACTGGTTGATTTCCACTCTGATTATTTTAGGTCTTGTTAGCGTAGGTCTTTCTCTTTTCGTAGCAACACAAACCGAAAAGCAAAAGCCTGGCTCTCGCCCCTTAGCGCGTATTGAACTCAATCTTGGCAAAGTCTTCGTCTTACGCAAGAACCTCACGCAAAAAGAAACTCTCACGCGCAAGTCGACACTCTTCGCGTTGGATTCAGTCGAAACCGGCGTGGATGGCGACGCGACCATGGAATTTGATTCCGCCTACCGCATCCGCATTCCTGAAAATTCACTGATCACAATTGATGAAGAAAGCGATCGCATCGTTTTGATTTTAAAAAGAGGCGACCTGCAAGTAGAAAACTTCGGCCGCGAAGGCAGCGTGTACATCTCTAAAGATGGCATCCGCTGGAGCGCCACCGACTACGAAATGAACTACAAAAAACAAGCTCCGGCAGAAACATTGCCAGACCTCGCCCCTGCAGAAACAAGTCCGACACAACCCACACCCAACATTCAAGAAGGCCTGACTTCTGAGTTCATTCAAGACACCTTGAAAACTCACCGCGGCTCATTCTTCAAATGCTACACCCAACTCCTACAAAAAACTCCCGGAGTCACAGGACAAGCCTCCATCACCTTCACCATCGAACGCACCGGAAAAGTCAACCAAGCCGAAATAGCATCCTCAAGCATCAACGACGCCGGTTTCAAAAAATGCCTGCTAGAAGCCACCCGCCGAGTCGAATTCAAATCCTTCAACGGCGACCCCATTTCCACAGTCTTCCCTCTGCGCTTCGAATAAACGCACCTGGTTCCTTTTCAACACAAAGGGAAGCAGGTACCCAAAACGCACGAAGCCTAAACTTGATTCCTGTCGCAGTTATTTCCGACACGTAAGTCCTTAACGAGGGCTTACCGTTTTAAAGTTTATTGAAGTTCATACGAAGGACGGCCTTCGGTGGCGCCACGACGGCGCGAACCGAGCCGAAGGCTCGGCACCGACTGAGCCCGGATGGCGTGCCGCCCGCAGCTATGAGCTTCAATAAAGTTTAAAACGGTAAGCCCGGCGCAAAGGCCCTAACGATAGTCGTGAAGATAATCAATCCGCTCAGGAATCCAAGGCTCGTGGACTCCTTCCATTTCGTACACTCTTCCATCCTCAACAGTTTTTTCTTTCAGCGGGCTAACAGAAGGTTCGTAAGAGTTGTGCAGCAATCCCTTCTCGTTGAAGAAAGGTTTCACCTCTTGATAGGCTCTTTCGCCTAAGACACCGCGACGGATGAATTCGTCAAAACTTTTCATGAGCTCTTCAGGTGTGTAGCCGTAATTGTAAATCATGTCTTGAATGACGCCGTAAATTCCATCAAGGCCTAAACGATGATCTTGGTAAAGATCCAACGCCACTTGAAAAGTATTGTACGTCGCTAGCGTGCGGCGCCCGAACTTCAAATAGTAATCAGGGTCTGTATCGGTCGCAAGATTGATGTAGATTTTTTCGACCGGATCTTGCTCTGGAATATTCGCTTGCAAATCTAAGATGGTATTTACTTGTTCACCGGTGACATTCAAACCTTCTAATGTCGTGCGAATGTCGTGAGCCCCCAAACGTCGCGAACAGATATCGGAATAAAGATTATAGATGATCGCATCCGTTTCGCTATCATCTCCCCAACAGATTTGACGAACGTTATCGGCAAGTCTGGTTCTCAGTTGCATCAAGGCTTGAAGTTTGTATCCCACTTGTTTCGTCAAACGCCAGAAGCGGCCCGGACGAAGATTCGCCAAGTTGTCTTTATAAAAACAACCAAACGGTCGAATATTATCTAAAGAGAATTTTTCAGAGATGCGCTCTTCCATTTGCGGAGGTGAGGCCGTGATGAAATAAATCGGAAAGTACATATAGCCTTTTTGTTGCTTACGGTACTCCGACAAAGACTGCATCAGCACGTTGGTGCCAGGAATGTTTTTCTTATTTAAGGCGCGCTCCAGAATTGTGGTCATCAGACCCGAAAGCGAATCAATGGTCGTGTCGAGATAAGTTTTATCCAAATCCCAGATAAAGACTTCTTCGTGACTCTTTTCCATTCCTTCCGATACATACCGGAAGAAAACCACGTCCCCATTCATTTCACTTCGATCACGCCAATCAGCCATAATCTAAAGTGTGTCAGTCTAAAAGGGATTCGTCAAAAACAACCCGAACCGTGAGAGGGCTCTGCCATTTGGCGGCAACGAACCTGGGCGCTCGAACACTTCACTCGTAAATGGAAGTGATTGTGATGGTCGGTGTCGGCGATCAAACGGCGCAAGGTTTCGTAAGCCAGACCTTCGTTTTTACCCTTTTGCAGCTCACCATTTTTGATAGCTATATTGCATAGCGATTTCTTTAAAACCTTATGAATAAAGATTCGGTCAATAAGGTTGGTCTTTACCACATGCTTAAAGAGCTTCCACTGTTCTTCTTCCATCCAATTTGCATGAGGTTTATCAACCGCCACTGCCGAAGCAAAGAAGCCTTGAAAAGACTTATTGTTAAAGAAAAGGGCTACGTCCGCATCCAAACCATTTTGATGTGATTTGTGGGATCCAAGCTTTCCACCTTTTTCACGAGACAAATCCCCGATCGACATCACGTAACCGGGAATTTCTTTTTTTGTGAAAAGACCCATCTGCGCCACGATGTAACCCAACTCATTTGTTGCAAAGTGAGTCAAACGCGCCGGACGCATGACTTTAAAACCCGCAGGCTCATGAGTCTCTTGATAGCGCAACATGTTCATCGCGTTCTCGAGACGACCTTGATTCACAGGCCCAATGGCCTGACTGACTTTTTTAATCTCAGGTTTTGCATCCGCAGCTGGTTCTTCTTTTTTAGGGTCCTCTTTTTTCGGATCATCCTTCTTGGGAGTCTCTGGGCGAGGAATAGGAACTGGAACCTTTGGAGTCTCCGTTTTAGGCGGTTCTTCTTTTTTAGGTTCTTCCTTCTTAGGCTCATCCTTCTTTGGAGTTTCCGGACGAGGAGCAGGAACTGGCGCTTTCGGAGTCTCCGTTTTCGGTGGCTCCTCTTTCTTGGGCTCTTCCTTTTTTGGTTCTTCTTTTTTGGGCTCTGGCTTTACATCCAAAAGATTTTCGATATCTTCTTTGACACTGCCGACGTACGAACCCAGATCGCCATCGACCTCATCGGCACCACCCTCGGATTCCAATTCCTCTTCGGTCTGTTCAGGCGTAGTCGGCTCTTCTTTTTTCTCTTCCCCAGAATCTTTCTTAGGTGCTTCTTGATGAGACTCAATCTGGTGATGATAGATCAAACCATCGGCATACAAGTAAATATCGATAAATGAAGAATGACAGGTGCCTTCCTCGCTTAAGCAGGTCGCTTTAGCTGCTAACTTCACACCTTGAGGCAAAGACACCTCTTTACGGGCACTGCGCAGATTAATGAAGCCCTCTTGATCCACCAACCCTGCTAGATCCACATCAATCATTTGCAACGACTGTCCTTGAACGGGCAGATATTCAATTTTACCTGTGAGAGTCATGGCCTTCGTTGTCGGATCAAAAACAACATTGGTGTCCACCAAACGAGTCGCCCCGCGAGCAATTTTATAACCGTCTTGTTCGACCACCGTAGGGCGCGGCGGTTCATAGGTCGTAACCGGCGTTGAACCCTGGTCGCGCTGATCGGGAGCACAGGCTGTGATTATTAAAGGAAGCGTAAAAATAAGAGTAAAAAGACGGCTCTTCATCCTGCGCTCTCACTTGCAGGAAGCATGCTTTCTAAGATGCAATAAAAGAGCTTTGACTACTTAGACACTGTCAAAGTTTTAGATAGGTAAGCCAATAATTGATCCCGAAGCTCGCCATTACGAAGCTCATAAAGGTCTCCATGATGTCCGCCCGGAATCACCCAAAATTCTTTGGGACTGCGAGCTGCCGCAAACATCTTCTCGGAGTTCTTAAGCTCTACCGCGTAGTCGTCAGCTCCATGAATAAAAAGAAGCGGTAACGGAGAAATGTCTGCTAAAGACTTCGGTGCATAGTTGTCACTGATCACAAAGTAGCTGATAGGTTGAAGGGGCCAGGTGAACCAGCGACGGCTTAAAACATTGCGTGCCATTTGCTGGTAGGAAGAAAAGCTCGCTTCGATAATCACGTTTCGAATGGGAACTTCATTTTTAATTTCTTCCACGGTTCGTAAGGCGACAATCCCACCCAAGCTATGACCATAGATGATCAAAGGACGAGAATCTTTTTTTAGATGCAACCATTCGGCAGCAGCCATTCCCGCTTCAACGGTGCTTTCTGGCGAAGGTTTTCCCGTAGACAGACCGTAACCTGGATAATCAAAAATAAAGTAGTTATATCCCTTGGCCGGCAGCCAGTGGAACATCAAAAAGTGCGACGTTAAGTTTTCGGCATTGCCATGAAAGAAGAGCAAAGTTCCTTTGCTTTCTGTCACGGTCGTTGCGGGGAAATACCACCCATGAATTGTGTTTCCGCTTTGCGTTTTCAAAAACACATCTTCAGGCTGCATTTTAATCTTCGCCGGATCAAAAAGTTTTTCCTTCATAGGAAAATAGAAATACGACTGGCAGCCTGTCAGAGACAGCAACGCAATGCATTTCAAAAAGGTACGGCGAAGCTTAAAAAACTTTGTCATACTGGGATCATGAAACGGTTTGAGCACCAATGGCAAGATTTTAAGTGGGTCGACTGCGAAGCTCCTTCGCAGGAAAATTTCGTTCAACTTGCAGAAGAGTTTCCCATTCCGCTCCAGGTGCTTTCCAGTTGTTTAGATCCGGAGCACTTACCGACAGCCGAGTTCTATGAAAAATGCTTAATGATTATTTTGCGTCATCAGGATTTACAGGCCAAGCCGAAAGCCGCCACGATGCAAGAGCTGACAACAAAGCTGGTTCTCTTTATCGGGAAAGACTTCGTGCTTTCCGTTCACCGCTCGGCCCTTCCATGTACATCCGAGAAAAAAGACAAAGCCGCTTTTGAAAAGCACACGCTCAATTCTTTAGTAAAAAATCTAGTTCTTCAGACCATTAAGAGTTTCGATATCCCTTTAGACCATTTGGATTCGAAGACGGATATTATTGAAGAACGCGTCTTTGCGTTAAAGCGCAGAAACATCCTACGCGAAGGTTATACAATCAAACGCAAAGTGTCCTCGTATCGCAAAGTTTTTAAGTTCACCGCCGATATTCTGAACAAAGTTAGCAATGAAGTGACCATCCCCTTACGCGATTTAAATCACGTGCGCGAACCCTTAGAAAAGTTAATTTTCTATGCGGACGGGATCCATGAAGAAATCACTGGCCTATTAAATCTTCATCTGTCGTTGATGTCACAGAAAACCAATGAAGCCTCTTATCGAACGAACGAAGTCATGCGTGTACTGACCGTTTTTTCGATCTTCTTTTTGCCTTTGAATTTTATCGCCGGTATTTACGGAATGAACTTCGACAATATGCCTGAGCTGCATACCCAAAACGGTTACTACATCATTTTAAGCGTGATGCTACTGGTGGTGATCGTAATTACTTATTGGATTTTCAAAAAAGGTTGGCTTAAAAAAGACAACCTTTAAGTGTACGCCTTGGCCTGTACGAAAGAATAATAAAATACGGCATTGGGATCACTGGCGACCTTTGCCATCTCATCTTTCATTCCCTGAACGATCTCGTCCGAAACATACTCTGCTTCCACCAACTGGTCACTGGCACTTAAAAGAAGTTCCGTCCAGTACTCAATACAATCCTTACGTGCTTGCGGAGAGCGATTGTCCAAGTACCAAGTCTTCACCTCGGTTTGAATGTCTTTATATCCTAGTTGCATCAAAAAATTCCCCAGCTTCGCTCCCACAAAAGGATCCCCTTTTTGAGTCAGCTGATACTCGTTAAATGCCATCCAATATTTGGAAACATTCGGAGAATAAGGGTCCAAGAAGAAAGAAGCATTCATCACCTCGGTGATATAAATCACCGAGCCGGGACGAAGAACGCGGCGAACTTCCGAAAGCACTCGTATCGGATCAGGAACATGTTCTAGGATCCAACACAAAAATGCGCCGTCAAACGCGTTCGCAGAAAATTTCATCGAAGTCGCATCCATCTCTTGCAACTGAAAGCGGCCATTCGCAAAAGGCATTTGTGATAGATGATATTGAGCCGCTTCCAATTGTTTGGTACTGCGATCAATACCCGTCAAATTCAAGTCAGGAAAACGGCGCAGAATAATTTCGCTTTGTGCACCGACACCACAGCCGACTTCCAAAAGATTTTGTACGGAAGCCAGATTGATATTTTGATAAACCGTGTATTCGCCAAAGCGGGCTTGCTTACGCAAACGCTCTTGTTCGTCTTTGGAAAATCCGTGCAAGTAAGGAAACGCCGTGGACTGCGACATACAAAAAGCTCCCTGAAACAGTGGAACATCGAGAATCGTCAGTAATAATTAAACAGCTGAAGACTCGTTTCCTCAAGGAATCTCTCATTGCGATAAGACGCTCGGACACCGAAGGATTTTGTGAAACTGTATTGCGTTTCTATTTGGCTTCTAAAGTAATCCTGCTTGTTCCACGCCGAGTCACGACGATAGTAAAGGCCGCCCTGCCATAACCACCACGCATTCACTTTATAGTGAACTTCCCAAAGAGGCCCTGCACCCACCCAGAAATTGTTATCTGCCAAAGAAGGCCCGTAATGCACTTCGCCTTGAACCTGAGCCGTGATGTCAAAAGTGCCATAGTCAAATGTCCAACCACCACCCAACTTCATAACGCCTTCATGCGTGGGCAGAAAGTTTTCATTGCGAGTTCTTTCGATGCCTAACTTAAATCTCCAAGAGTGGTCTGGAATCAAAGAAGACCAGGGACTGGCAGAAACAAGTTCAAAAGCCGCGAAATTTTCAAGCTCAAAACGTTTTTCATCGGGATTGTTGTAAGAAGATCCATAAGAAAAACCCAAATCAAAAAAAGTGATTTGAGAATAAGTTGGATATCCCCATGCCGGATCTAAACGGTCGTGCAAAGCAAAGCGATGAGTCAGAAGTGCGAGATCCTTATCTGCAGTGTCGTGCAGATACCCAACACCCCAACGACCTGAAGGATGCGCCAAGTGCGGACGCTCCTCGGGCGCCGGGTCGATTCTAATAATTTGAGGTTCTACGGAAATTTCGCTGCGCTTTCCTAAAACCCGCATCTTCAGCTGCGCTTCTCGCCCCGCCTCTTGCACCTCTTTTGAGTATTGAAAATCAATGAAGTCGATAAACGCATCTAAGATTTTAGCTTGCGATTCGGGCGTTCTGTCTTGAAAAGACTTTCCATAAATAATTTCGTCTTGCGTGCGGATTTGGTGAACAAGTTCGGCAAATTCTTGCTGCTCTTCTTTATTCAGAATTTTTCCGCGCTCAAAGTAAACCTGACGAATGGAAGGACGGTATTTATAACTCTTAATTAAAGAAGTCTTCGTCCAAAGAACACGGATCGTGTCTGCCGGGATCACATAGTGGTCCAAGTGAGCTAAAATATCTACCTTCGGATCAGCAGCTTCCAAAATAGAAAGCATGTGGTATGAGCAGTTTTCAGTCAGATACCAGTAATCAATCTGGGCCGGACCCAATTCCCACACGTGAGCGACCAACATCGAAACCGCGCGAGGCTTGATATCCAGTTCGTACTCCCACAAATCACGAGACTCGGCATTATTATACTCGCGAACCTTATAATAATAAGGAATGGCGCGAAACTGCCCGGGGAAAAGACCGAAGAGTCCCTTAAAGCCATAAAGGAAGGCGTTATTCGTGTCGGCTTCTGCCGCATAATTAAGGCCGTAATCCAAGAGCTCGTGCCGTTGACCATCTTGTCCTGCCGCTTTATTCACTCGCAAAAACGTGTGGCCGAAGGCAGATGACGGGTTATTTAGGTAGTAACTTGAAAAAACCAATGAAACCGACTCACCCTGCATACCTTTTGCAAAAGAAAGATAGCGATCACACTTCAAATCCTTCCAAGCAATGCTTTCATTTTTAAGATGATCTTTCAGCCACTGATAGCGTGCGGGAAACTTGCATTGCGCATGTTCGTTCACGTCCGCAGAAGGCTCTTGAAAGAAGGCCTGAATTGTTGCTTCCAGTTCTGCATGAGGATCTTTTTTTCCATTGGCTGATAAGAAGAAATTCGGGCTATCGATCTGACTTTCTGTAACAAAGAACGTATCACGTTCAAAGTGAAGAAGCTTTTTCCACTGACGGTCCTCTGAAAGTTTCTTAGCTTGAGAGATTTGCAGCACTTTCGCCGCTAACGATGAATCTGGGATTGGCGAGGCTGACCAAGAATGTACAAAAAGAAGAGGAAGTAACGACAAAAGCATAGAACCATCTTTCTGGCTCTGTACAAATTTGACAAGAACTATCCTTCAGGGATTTCTTTTTAAGCTACATATAAAAATCAGTAACAGAGAAATAAAAAACGCAGTGACCGAAGCCACTGCGTTTCGAATTTCCTCACTAAAGGAAGCTAAATATTAAGCGCCGCAAACGTTGTTTTGCGCAACAACTGCGTTGATGTTAGCTTCGATAGCTGCAGGTTGCATGTTTGTCTCAACGAAGATTTTATTGTAGTTCTTCTTCATTACAGGAGCAAACGCTGAAGAGTTGCAACCCATCAAGTTAGCAAGACCTGCCAAAGTTTCACCTTGTCCACGAGCTGCGTCGTTAGCCAAAGCCAATTTGTTCACTTCGATGAAAGCAGGAACTTCGCGACCTGATTTGAAGATACCGTCTTGTTGACAGTTCAATGTACCAGTAGAGATACCGAAAGTTTGAGAACCAGAAGTTCCGTTAGTAGTTGCCGCAAGAACTTGGTTGCCATCAGAACCCATAACGATAGAACCGAAACCACAACCTGCTGAACCATAACCTTGGCCAGAAACTTGTGACAAAAGACCGCTTTTCTTTTGAGCGTGAGCAACACCAGATACCAACAATGCTACAAGAACGACATTTACCAATTTCACTGAAAACCTCCGTGTGTGATTTGGTTAGACATCCAAAATTGTGAAATGACTTTGATGCGGAGGCAAACAAAAACGGGGCTAGTTTAAAAAACGAGCCCCAAAAAAACTTAAGAATTATGTTTCAAAAAGAATCCCACTTGATCGAAGGCTTCGGGAACTCAATCCAGTCTTCGCGACGCGGGAATCCCTCAGGTCGAGCTTCCGTTAATCCTTTAAACTGCAAGAACGCCGTGAGAGCACAGATAAAGGATTCAAAGGCATGATTGTTTTCGATCATCAATTTCACGTCTTGGTCATAGACGAAAGCCACGTTGTGGGAGCTCAGGGCATTTAAGATCTCACGACGGCTTTCGTCGCCGCCTATGGAGTGCTTATGAAAGCGCAAGTGGCTTTTCATCACGTTCAAAGAACGCCCGACTCTCCAGACCGATAACTTCGGAAACACCTCAATACATGGCATGACCAAACGCCGTTTGATAAACATAGCGCGAGCCAAAAGAGGTGCAGTGTTCGCCCCCATTGCGTGTTGAAGATTGAAAGGCTCTTCAAGCTCCGTTGAAAGATAAAGCTCAACGCAGCGTTGGGTGTACGGAGTAAAGAGCTTGCGCGGTTTCTTTTTTTTATGCTGCTTGCGGGTGTAATCCCACATCCACTTCACATGTTCTTCCGGACATCCCTCAATGCCAGGACAGTGAGGAACACAGCGCAAACAGAATGGCGGATTGAAAGGCACATCAAAAGCGACGCTCTCTATTTCTTGGTGATACTGCTGGATGATCTCCAGGATTTTAAAATCTGCCGAATGCACTTCATCGCTTTTGATTTTTTCAACGAGCCGGGAAAGAAAGACTTTTTTGTGCTTGGGATAGTATTCAAGAACTGAAACACAGGCTTTGTCGGATTTGCCACCACTAAGGGAGACTCCAATAAAGCGGTGCACCTCACCGGCGTGAGATGCCGTGGAAGAAGCTGCCATTTTTTTAACAGCAGACTTCTTCGTCGTTTTCTTTTTTACAGAGGATCGACGGGTTTTGCGTCCATCACCTGAAAGCCGGCTTCTTGGCATGCTTGAGCGACCCCTTTGCGTTTGTCAGGAGGACACCAGACTAGAACACAGCCACCGCCTCCTGCTCCACAAATTTTAACAGCCTCAGCCCCATTTCGCAAAGAGACTTCCGCAAGCTTATAGATCTCAGGACTCGAAAACTCGGGAGCTAAACGCACGCGCGCATCAAATTCCCGTTTAAAAAGTGTGCCAAGTTCATTCCAGTTGCCAGCTCGCACCGCATGCTCTGTCTCAATAGCGACAACCTTGAGGTCACGCAATGCTTGTAAGGTGGTCGCGTCTTTGGCCACCGAGTCTTTCATCACTTCAAAGTTGTTAAGACCCGAATGATGCGCTTTTCCCGTATAGACCAGCATGAACTTTTCAGCCAGCGGCGAATGACTGACTTTCATGACATCTTGTTCAACGCCATCATAGCTGTAACGAAGAACATTAAGACCACCGGAAGCCGCCGGGTAATAGTCTTGAGTCCCCGTCGGAGTATTTAAAATTTCAGCTTCAATATTGTGAGCAGCATGCACCATTTGATGAATGTCTTTGAAAGGCCTTCCACAAAACAGAGAAAACGCTTTCATCAAACTGATCGTCAAGCTAGAGCTTCCGCCCAAGCCACCCCCAACTGGACTGTCCGAAGAAGTTTTCAAAGTAAAACCTTTTGTCGGCATCCAGTAACGAAGCTGCGTCTGCAACAAAATCATTCTGGGATCAGTGTCGGAAAGAGCATCGACCAAATTCGTATAAGCTTTTTTCAGTTTCAAATCGACGGATTCAAGTACAATCGTCGAATCATCATGAGGAGTCAGTTCCGCCGTCGTATAAACGTCAATGGCGACATTCACCGTGGAAGCTCCATTGATAAACAGATACAGAGGCCACAAATCCAGTGTGCCCCCTGCTAGATCCACGCGTGTTGGTGATTTGACAACAATCTTTTGCATTACTTCTTTTCTTTCTGGCCAGCCATGGCTTGTTGCTGATCTTCACCTTCTTTGGTTTCCGGTTTTGAAGGTGGAGTCTCTTTTAAGTCATCCGGTGACATTTTAATAAATCTATCCAAAGCCCCGGCTTCCATCTTCATCTGGAAAGCCGGATCACTGACCTTTGCATAAATCAGCAGATCAGGAGCCTGAGTCACTTCTGCCTTCCAAGACTTATCCGCGATTTGTAAATCCATAGTGAACAAGGACTTTCCCGCAGGAATTTTCTCTTTGTTAGCAAGAATCTCTGCCGCTTTGGCTTCAGCGATCGCGCTCAGGACTTCACGCACCTTGTTTTGGTCAAGCTTGTAGTCTTTCTTCGCACCGACAAGCTGCCAAACACCATCGACCCTTTTAAGTTCCATCGTGCCTTTGGAATTTTTAAGTTTTAGAACATCGACGCTTGCAATTTTGTGACGAAGAAAGCGACGGTCCCTGAAATCCGAAGCCGTTTTATTTGCGCGGTTCTGCCATACCGAATTCACAATCAGCACACGATTTTCATTTCCGCGGCGGGCAAAAACATTTTCTTCAAAATTTCTTTTATTGGAAATCTGAAATACATTTTCTTTTCCATCAGAGGTTTTGAAGGTGATTTGCGCTAAGGGCTTATCCAGACCGTACATGGCCCAGTCAATCTCTCCCCCCTCGCGCGCCACTTCGATCACTCTTTCTGGGAAGACGTTTTTAACAAAATCATCGGCGGCGGCATTGTCTGCCAAGTCTTTAAGGGGTTCGATCAATTCCCATCCATCCACACTGCGTTTCAGAACGATTTTTTGTTCGCCTTTCAGAATCTCAAAAGAGTCGACGTGCTCGAAATTCAGAGTCATAAGACGGGCTTGCTCCATATTCGTATCTTCGGTTTTTTTGTCGCGAAGATAGTCCCAGTAAGCGTAACCACCCAAAATCAAAAGACACAGAACAAGAATCGTACGACCTTTGAGTTTCATTAGGCATTTCTCCTTCTAAGATAAAGACCTACGCTGGTTCCTAGTAGTAGCAATGGCAATGGAATAATAAAGGCAAACAAGAAGACGCCGAACTTCGTTTCGGTAAGCAACATTTGCGTCGCCGCCGGGTCCTTCGGAGTAATGCTGATCAGATTTTCTTCTTTAGCCAACGCCGCAATGGAATTCAAAACCAAGTCGCGGTTCAGGTTTTGATAAAGCATCTGATTCGACATGAAATCAACGTCCCCGGCGATGATCGCCGAAAACTGTTTCGCATCCTCAGGAGTTCCTGGAAAGCGTCCAACGACTTCGTCAACCAAAGCAAAGCTGCCTTCAGGGCCATCGCCTGAAATTTTCATGCTTTGGAAAGCCATGCTGTTTGCGGGAGTTTTTACGATCTCTTCGACAATCATGGTTTCAGGCACTTTGCCTTTTTTCAAAGACTGTGGATAGCGGAACAAAGTCACCTCACTACGAGCAAAACTTTTCGTGATTTGATTTGTTTGCGAGAACACCCCACCGACTGTAGGACCTTGATTGATACCACGACCCATGACCGTATCTACAATCGTCATCACGTAGTTGTTCTCAAGTTGCACTCCCAGTTTACCAACAAGTCCATCAAGTCCTGCCGAGTTCTGGGATTCTAACGCTAAGAAAAGGCTACCACCTTTTTTTAGATACTCTTCCAAAGCGGTGATTTCAAAAGCTTGAAAGCCTTGGATAGGACCAGCAATCACGATCACGTCGGCATCATCCGGAATCTTCGGATTCTGAATCAGTGGCAGCTCTTTCACCACGTACCGATTGTTTTCAAGCATTAGTTTTAAAGAGCCAAGTCCCAGACCTTCTTTGCTGTCATTCAAATCTTTTTCGCCGTGGCCGACAGTGAAGTAAATCGTCTTTGTTTTTTCGCGAGTTACTTTTACAAGAGCACTCGTAAATTCTTGCTCATCAATACGTTCAACACGGTTGCGACGACCTTTGTAATCCAAAAAGACGACACCGCTTCCTTTATCCACGCCATACTCTTGAGCCAGGTCCGGTCGTTCATTTACTTCAACAAAGTCCAATTGAACTTTGGAACTTTGATCCTGGTACTTCTTGATCAGTTCGCGGAACATGCGACGGTTTTCTTCATTTCCTTCCACACCTTTTTTGTAAAAGAAAAGAACTTTTAAATCAGAATCCAAAGATTTGATCAGCTTTACCGACTGATCTGACAAAGTGTTAGATTGAGCGGATGAAAAGTCCCACGTTTTATAGTGCTTTACGCCTAGGTAGTTCACCAATGCCAACACTGCCAGCATAAGCACAATCAAGACACCCATGCTCATGCCTTCTTTTGTCGTCTTCATAACGAAGAACTCTTTAAAGAAAGCGCGATCCTTCGCTAAGCCCAGTCCTAGGAAAAACACGGCCAAGCCCAACGCCAACCAACAAAATGGCACCCAATCACCAATCAGGTAACGAGTGATCGACATAGACACTAAGGAAATACCAGCAAAAAGAAATGCGATTTTACCAAGTTTGCTCATGTTTATCTCCAACGTGATGATTCAACAACGCGCTCTGCAAGGAAGCAGAACAAAACGATGATGCTTAAGAAAAACACCAAACCATTGGTGCGAACTGTGCCTTCTACCAAGCTTGAGAGATGGCTGCTTAACGAAACGTGTTCGAAAACTTTACGAGCGGTTTCGCCATCCACCACTTCAGCGCCAATTCCGATAAACCAAATCGACACATTGAAAATAACGGAAGTGACATAAGCCACAATGCTATTCTCAGTTAAAGAGGACGAAAACAAATCCATCGCAGCGTAAACGCCACCCACCAAGAAAATTCCAAAGAAAGCAATAACCAATGGCATCCAGTTAATGGTCGCCAATGTCGATGTCGCCAATGGATAAAGGACGGCCAGGAACACTATACCCAATACCGCTCCTAGTGCGGCGAAATACTTACCCAGAACGATTTGCAAAGAAGTCACAGGGGACGTCAAAAGCAAATCGAAAGTGCGAAGTTTCTTTTCTTCGGCAAAAAGCTTCATCGTCAGTGCCGGCACTACGAAAATCAAAAGTAAATTCAGATAAGAAAGCTGCCTTAAGAAAACACCGTAATGGATGTTCAATTGATTTGTCGGAACACCCTGTTGCATTACGTAGTTTGTTAAAAGCTGCGCGAACAAATTCAGCTGAATCGGATAAACCCAGCTAAAGATCACGCTGACAAGAAAACAGATCACCCAGAAAGTAGGATTGGCGTAAAAGCCTTTGAGTTCTTTTTTAAGGATTGTCAAAGTTCCATTCATACTTCACTTCCTTGCTCTTTACCGTAAGTCAATTTCAAGAAGACATCTTCCAAGTCCACTTTGGAAGGGCTGAGCTCTAGCAAGCCGTAACCTTTCGTGACTAAGCGAGACGAGATTGCTTCAACCACGTCTTCTCCGCCTTTCACGTCAATATTCCATTCCCTTTGAGAGGTTCCGGAATTGCATGCAACCACTTGCTGTATATCGCCAATCACGGCTCTCATATCTTCAACATCTTTACGCAAGCGGATGTGCAAACGGCTTTGGCCTTTATCCATCGTCGCCAAGTTATGAATGCTGTCTTCCGCAACGATTTGGCCTTTGTTGATAATGATGACTTTTTCGCATGTCGCTTCCACTTCAGGAAGAATGTGTGTCGAAAGAATGATTGTGTGCTGGCCTTTAAGGGCTTTGATCAGGTCACGAATTTCTGCCACCTGTTTGGGGTCAAGTCCGACAGTAGGCTCATCCAGAATAAGAACTTCAGGTTCGGACACGATGGCTTGAGCAATACCGACACGTTGTTTGAAACCTTTTGAAAGATGCTGAATCAAACGCTTCTGCACTTCTTTCAAATTTGTTTTTTCAATCGCCATATCAACAGCTTTTTCAATCTTGTCTTTGGGAACCTGTTTAAGGGCCGCAACGTAACGTAAATAATCCCGCACATACATATCGCCATAGACCGGCGGCGTTTCAGGCAAGTAGCCAATGCGCTTTTTTACTTCCAAGGGATTTTCGAAAACATCGAAACCCGCGACGGAGGCCGTCCCGTGACTCGGAGCCATGAATCCGGTGATGATTTTCATCGTCGTGGATTTCCCCGCTCCGTTCGGTCCTAAGAAACCAACAACATCCCCTTTTGAAATGGAAAAGTTGAGCTTATTGATGGCACGTCTTGGTCCGTAATCTTTCGTGAGATCTCTGACTTCAATCATGGTGAATCTCCTCTGCTGCAAAAATAAAACTTAGAGTTCCGTCAGGAAAGTTTTATCAAGACGCAAGGAGGAAGCTGTACACCGTACAGCGACGACGCGGCAACGCAGAGAAAACTTTCCAGACGGGACTCTAACAGAAAATTTTAGACTCACTCTGGTGTCAGTCAAGACCCCTTAAGCATGACGCAAGGTAAAACTCAGAGTTCTCTCTGAATGATAGGTAACGCGACCTAATTTATCTCCCTTGATGGGACGGACGAAGCGACATTCCACGATAACGACAGCGACTTTTTGCCCCACCATCAAGGACTTAGCTGACAAAGACTCTTTCGCGACCCATTCGGCGACTTCTTGAATGTCGTTTTCTGAAATCAATTGATCGCGCTGACGGTGAATGATGGCGTGAGCCCCGGGATAATCGCGCAAATGCAGCCAATAATCCCAAGCCTTCGCCTGGCGAAGCAGCGCTAGATTGTCCGCAGCCGACTTCCCACAATAAGCTAAAGCACCATTGTCCAAATGAAGTTTTCGACCTCGAGCCTCTGCTTTGTGCATAAGATCGACCAAAGCTGGCTTTTTTTCTTTTTCCTGGTATCGAGACTTTTCAAGTTTTGCAATTTCAATGACCAATTCGTCGTACCGCTCTTTGGCTCCGTCCTTTTTTCCGGCCAACTGCTTCGCTTTTGCAAAGCAATGTTCAATATTCCAACTCAAAGATTCTTTGTCATTGATACAAGGCTTAAGATGCTCAGGCACTAACAGCGTCCCGTGAGTTTTTAGATAAAGTCCCGCCTCGTACCAAAGATCTTCTTTATCACTTTCAATTTGCTTTTGAATTTCTGAGAGGGCCTTACGCTTCTTGATCAGGTCCTTTTCTTTTTGTTTCTCCCATTGGGAGACAGGATCCAATGAAGATTTTTTCTGCGTCCCCTGCTCCTGCAACCACTCTTCATGAATAGCTTCAATCGTGCGTGGTGACGGAGGGTTTTCAACAACCGGTGGAGGTGTCAACTCCAAAGGCCTTTCCCAAGCAATCTGCTTTCCCTGGGCTTTCACGATCAGGTTGCACTGCTTCGGAATCATGCGAATTTCCAATTCACAATCAGTAGAAGAATTCCTAAGTTCAAGCTTCACCACGCGACCAAATTCCTCTTGAACACTCATGCTGGTTAGATAAAGATTCTTTGCGTGGGAGTTCAGGAAAAGCCCGACAGGCTTCGCCTTGGGCCCTTTTTTAAAGGGGCATTCCTCTTCAAAAAGCAATAGCATCGGCGCATTGGGAACAAGGTCCAGGATCATCCAAAAATGCACGTCTTTACGAAAACCCAAAGCCAGACCTCGGTCATTAACTAGGATATCCTGCAACTGGGCACCGTCTAAAATTGGTGCGAAGTAGTGAACAAATTGCTGCAATTCTTGCTGAGTCAGGGCTTTCATCAGTCCATTGAAACATCCTTTGGACCAAATTTCTACGGGTGATGCTCAGGTTCGTAAGCGGAAATCCGATAGTTGATTTGTATGAACACAGATTTGTTATTAAAAATGATCGAAACGCAGCTTCAAGAAACCAAGAATATGCGTGAAAAGACGCCCGACTTTATCAACAAGATCGTGCATCTTTACACCCTCCAGCTAATGAAACAAGGGAACATTCCTTTGGACTTCATGGAAGATGTTCTTGCTGACGTGGAAGCTGAAACCATCGAAATTTATCGCAAGAAAACTTATGGCTACCTGACTTTAGAGGACTATCGTCGCCACAAGTTTCGTCAAAAAAACGACAACTAAGTTTTTTCTATGATTGAAAAATAAAGCGGGCCAAAACCGCATTGATCCGGCAAGTAGACAACGCCAAATTCAGTGCGCTCCCCGCCGACTCCCAAAGACGCCTCAACCAATCTTACGGCGTCTTTTTTCTTTTTAAGAAGCTTCCTAATCACATCGTCATTTTCTGCCGGACTGATAGAGCAGGTCGAATAGACGATACGTCCGCCCGACTTCACCGCCAAGAGCGCTGCCGCCAATAAAGAATACTGGCGCGAAGCCAAATGTTCTGTTCGTCGAGGACTCCACTCATCTTGCGCCGCTTTGTTTTCCAAGATGTGGCGTTCGCCAGAACAAGGTGCATCCAGCAAGATACGGTCGAAGCTCGCAGGCTCTTTGAGACCAAATTGCACACCGTCTTTACCCGTCACCCATACGCGGTCTCGCACATGGCGTGGGACGTACTGTTGAATGACTTTCTTAAGACGCTCACGACGCTCTGGTGAAAGATCATTGCAAAAGATTTCACCCTCTTCCTTCAAGGATTCAATCAGCACTAAACTTTTACCGCCAGGGGCCGCACACATATCCAAAACACGATCGCCTGATTGCACATCCAAGGCTCGCGCCACCATAACGCTGGCGGGGTCCATAATGTAAATATCTAAAAGCTCGTCGGCATTGCGCTCGGGCTGCACATGTTGACCAGATGGAATCCAATAGCAGCCAGGGAGCTCAGGCTTTTCGGCAAAGGAACTCCATTTTTTCGTATTAAGGTCATCTACTAGGCTTAAATTATTTTTTCGAGCGACTTGCTGTTCGCCCTTCACCAAGGCTTCATAAAGCGCTGGCCAACGTTCCCCGTAGATTTTCTGAAAGTGATCGAAAAAAGACTGCATCGACGCATTATAAAGCGCGTCGATGCTGAAGGCAAGACACCAGAGCCAGACAAATACTAAGTTTTAAGAGGGAAGGTACAGATAAACTCGCAACCCTTGTCGCGCCCACTTTTCACAGACACCGTCCCACCATGGCTTTGCATAATGTGCTTCACAATAGCTAAGCCCAGGCCCGTTCCACCAGCGTCGCGAGTCCGCCCTTTATCCACGCGATAGAAGCGCTCAAATAAACGATCCAAGTGTTCTTCGGGAATGCCCTGACCATCATCTATCACTCTTAAAATGACGGCGTCTTTCCCTGCTGCTTCCCAACGAATTTGCACAGTTTTACCAGAGGGAATGAATTTAATCGCGTTGGACACAAGATTTCTTAGAACTTGCTCTACCTTGTGAGCATCTGCCATGAACGGTGGAACTTCACCAATCACGCGAATCGCTATATTCTTTTCAGCGGCGAGCACTGCCATTTCGGCAAGAATATGCTCAGAAACCTGAAGTGGATGAATCATTTCTAATT
Source organism: Bdellovibrio bacteriovorus (assembly GCF_001592745.1). Classification (NCBI taxonomy): domain Bacteria; kingdom Pseudomonadati; phylum Bdellovibrionota; class Bdellovibrionia; order Bdellovibrionales; family Pseudobdellovibrionaceae; genus Bdellovibrio; species Bdellovibrio bacteriovorus. The sequence goes on along the minus strand of NZ_LUKD01000008.1, from coordinate 103,975 downwards.
TCAGCTCGGCGTGGGATTCCAAGGTGCTCAAGCTTAAAAGGTCGTTCACCAAGTCCATCAAACGATCGATATTTCGAGAAACAATATCCAAGAATTTTCCAGCTTGCTGAATCTGTCCGGTCTTTACATCCTCTTTCAAAGTGTCGACATACCCTTTGATGGATGTCAGCGGAGTGCGTAGCTCATGAGACGCATTGCCTACGAAATCAATGCGGATCTGCTCCACCTTTTTTAACTCGGTGATGTCATGGAAAATACCCACGACGCCATAAATATTTTTTGTTTTTTCATTACGAATCGGATTCACAGAGACTGCAAAGTAACGTGGCTGATTATCTACCAGGGTCGGAAGCTTCACGGTAAAGCGCTGCACTTTTCCTTCTTGAATCGTCTTACTAAAACCTTCCAAAACATCCGAAGAACGAATGGCGTCTTTCAACCGCAGAACCGTCGAATTCACCAAGTTCGGAGAAATAAATTGCGCTGCAAACTGAGAGTTAAAATAAAGAATTTTTTCATCCAGACTGACACTGACCAAACCTTCGGCCACCGCGCTCATAAAAGCTTGAGACTCCTCTTGCGCCTGAAGGTACTGGGCTTTGCGCTTTTTCATCTTACGGTGAATGTGATTAAGAGCTACATCCAACTCCGAGATGTCGTCGACCTCGTCATCCAAAAGGTCGTCTTCTTGCGGGTCCACCAAACTTCCGTAGGTGCGCTTACTTGAAATGCGAAGGGCTTTCAAGATCATGCGATGAATAGGGCGCGCGAACCGATAAGACGTTAAGGCCGCAACGATAAGACTGAAAAGAAAGAAGTTCAGCAGGGCTTCGTTGTAAACAAAGGGACGAACGCGATAGCGAACATCAATGATTGAGATGATGGCGATAAACAGAATGTTGAAAGCCACCAATTGAGTAAAAAAGAATTTCCAATATACGCGCCAAGGGAATCTTACAAATCGCTTCATGCGATATCTACTTTAACCCTATATCCCACGCCTCGGATAGTCTCAATGCGATCTCCCCACTCTCCTAACTTCTTGCGTAATCCAAAGACGTGGGTGTCGATAGTGCGTCCAACGACGTTAATGCCTTCGCCCTGGATATTTTCAATAAGTTGCTCGCGGGTCAAAACCACACCTTGGTTTTGCACTAAAGTCCCCAAAAGCTTGAATTCAGAGGGAGTTAAATGAAGAGCTTCCCCGTTATAGGAAATCTCGTAAGTTTTAAAATTAATACGCAAACCAGAAAGCACCACATCGTTCTGGTCCGCTGGAGGAGAAGCCGTCACTTGAGTGCGACGAAGAAGAGCTTTGATGCGAGCTAAGAAAACCGAAGGATTAAATGGCTTGGTCAAATAATCATCGGCCCCTTTTTCGAGACCGGACACGATGTCATTAGGCTCAGCTTTTGCCGTCACCATCAAAACCGAGGCCTGCGGATTTTTAGCTTTAATTTTTTCGACGATTTCAACACCGCTCAGACCCGGCAGCATCCAATCAAGAACATAGACATGAAAACTTTGGCGGTTCATTTCGTTCAGTGCTTCTTCAGCCGAAGAGCATTCGGTCACGCGATAGCCTTGTCTTAAAAGATGCAAGGCCATGAGCTCGCGGATTTCTTGCTCATCTTCCACCACTAGCACTTGAATCGAATTGTCAGCCAAACTTGCCCCCGTGTCGCACATCTTTACCTGTAAACGCAAAAATCACGTCTTCGGCGATATTTGTAGCATGATCACCTAAACGCTCTAGATTTCTTGCGATTAAAATCAAATCCAAACCCGCCTCGATATCTTCCGAGTGCGATTTCATGTGGGCCATGCAGTCTTTGAAAACTTTATTCTTCAAGTGGTCGACTTCATCGTCCATCATCAGAATTTTTTTAGCCTGCTCCACATCTCCGCGAACAAAACAGTCCAAGGAGCCCTTCACCATTCTTCCCGCAATCTCAGACATCTTTTGGATGTCACCCAGTTGCGCCGGAATGGGTCTGCGACCTAGATAGTCTTTTCCAGTGTGAGAAATGTTCACGGCCTGGTCACCCATACGTTCAAGGTCGTTATTAATTTTAATAACCGAAAGGATCAAACGAAGATCCTTTGCAACCGGCCCTTGCTTCGCCAAAAGCTGCATGCACGCATTATCGACTTTGATATGATCTTCATTGATCAACTTCTCAATTGCGTGAACACTTTCAAACAATGAAAGGTCTTTCGACAATAAGGCCGCTGTCGCTTGCGCTAGGGATTTTTCGACGTGACCACCCATAAGAAGAATCATCTTTTTTAGGTCTTCAATGAGAGTATCAATCGCTCTTTCCATGGCATTCCATTCCAGCACTTGGCTTTGGTTATAATTATTTACGAAAGAAAAGCACCGCTTAACACGGCATCTCTAGGGATTCTAACAGAATCCTAACACAGTTAAGAAGTCATTTCATAATCCTCGACGCCTCTGTAACGCTCAAGCATGAGAGGCGGGATTTTAAAGACCCCTCTAAAACAGAACTTGCGCTGCCAACTCGACTTTAGAGCGATCTCTCACTCCCGGAGCATAGTTTTCAGCATATCGAGTGTAGTCGACCGCAAAAGCGGCCTTAATATCCTCGCTCACCTGATACCCTAATGACGCCAGAACCGTTTGCAGGTCCTTGCCGTCTTCATTGGCTAAAGCATCCAAATAATCATAACGTAGAAGAACTTCGGCTTTTGGCCCGGTGCTGATCACGGTGTAAAAACTCGCCGCACGTCCTTCTACCGACTGACCCAAGAAGTCTGTCACGTCCACCGCCTCAGCCATTTTTAAATCACTGATGGCGTCAGCAGGGTCTTTGGTCACCAAAAGTTCAAGACCGGCTACGAAACTGTCTTCCTTGTCATATTCAACCAAAGCCTGAATACGCTCTTTCACCGCAGCACTGCCTGAGTACTTGTCGTAACTTCCGCGAACATAATTGAAAGACACACTCAAAGGCGACCACAATGTGAAGCGTGCAAACAAAGCCGCTTCTTTCTGAGAACCTTCTTCTTTTTCGTTCGCACCTTCACCATTGGCCAAGGTGAACGCCCACTCTCCCAAATCTGCGGGAAGCTGGGACATGAACGAGACACCTAAATCAGAATAATTCAGATACTTCCATTTTTCGGTGATCGCCCAGGCATCGGTTCCCAAAAAACGGTAACCATACTGCTCATACTGGGCTTCTTGCCAAGTCTGAGGAATCAAACCCACGCGGAGAGCGTGCATACCAGAAAAAACACTGACTAAATCCAGATAAGCTTCACGAACACGCACCTCAAAACGCTCGTCAGAGTTTATCTCTTGCTCTGAACCCTCTAGCTTCAATACCAACAAATTATCGTCTTTCAAGGGAGCATCGAAGTTTAAAAACAAACTGGGAATATTAAACGCACTGTTGCCGCGCTCACCCGTCGGAAGATTCCAGACAGTGGCAGAAATATCCACCTCACCTGAGATTTCTAAGTCCGACAAAGCGTTTGCCTGCGAGGAGGCAAAAAGCAAAAATAAAAAGGCAAAACTGTATTTTTTCATGCCTCTTATGCTGCCAGTTTTATATACTATTGCCAAGGATGGAGAAGTTTATCGTGTCACGTCGTTTGTCTGCTATCGATATTGGTTCTAACGCAATTCGTATGATGATTGCCGATGTGTCTGAAAACTCTCCGACTTTGCATGTGGTAAAAAAGTTTCGTGCGGCTGTGCGCCTAGGCCATGACGTCTTCACCGAGGGTCTTATAACTCCGACAACGATTGAAAGTGCCCAAGCCGCCTTTCGCCAATATGCAGAGACCAATAAAAAAGAACACGTCGTACGCTGCCGGGCCGTCGCCACAAGTGCTTGTCGCGAAGCTAAAAACCGTCAGCACTTCGTTGACGAAATCTTCAAAAGTTCAGGAATTAAGATTGAAATCATTGATGGCACCGAAGAGGGCCGCCTGATTCACCAAGCCGTTCGCAACGAAATCGAATTAGACGGCAAAAAAAGCATGTTGATTGATATTGGCGGAGGCAGTGTTGAAGTCACCTTTTCGAAAGGCGACAAAATGATTGCAACAAAATCTTTCCCCATGGGAACCGTTCGTATCCTAGAGAACCTGACTAAAAGAAAGCTGGATGAAAGCCATCTTAATATCGTGCTCGGCGAGTTTTTGGCAGACTTAGGTGAACATATTTATAAGAACTGCGATCACGACCCGGTTGATTTTGCTATCGGCACCGGTGGAAATCTGGAGTGCTTGGGTAAACTCAAAGTCGATCTGCTCAAGAAAACACCGCACACCTTTTTAACCTTGCCCGAACTTTCAGAAATTATCGCCAAACTACGAGCACTTAAAGTGAAAGAGCGTATCGAAAAATTAAAACTTCGCCCGGACCGCGCCGATGTGATTGTACCCGCAGCGATGTTAGTGGAAACCATTATGCGCCAAGCAGAGACGCAAAAGATCTTAATTCCCAGCGTGGGACTTCGCGATGGTTTGATCTGGGATATGGCAAAATCCCGTTAATCGACTAAGAACTTCGGCGGAATTGAATACAGCAATTGCGCCCCACCCGCTTCGGCATGAGTAAAAGACTCAAGTTCCAAAGCGATGATTCCGCTTTTTTTAAGATCAATAAAGCTTTCAGTCTTCCCGGTTAACATATAACTGGCAAAAGAACTTAAATGAGGCTCATGGCCGACGATAGCGATGCGCTTGGCATGACGGACTTGGGTGCGCATCCATTTCAAAAAAGCCTGAGGCGGACTGTGCGGGACCAACTCGGGAGCTTCAACAACTTTAGTTTCGAAATAAATTTGTGAGATAATTTCGGCGGTTTGCCTTGCACGCGTCAGAGGACTGGAAACAATCAAATCCAATTCTTTCACGTGGTCTCGAAGTTCGACGCAGACTTTTTGCATCTTTTTTCGTCCTTTTAAAGTCAAAGGACGAAAATGATCTTCCAAGCCTTTTTTCTTAAATTCTTCGCGCTCTTCCGCAACTGCATGTCGAATGATGATAAGTTCCACGTTAATCGGCCCCTGAGTGACTATCCTCCACCAATGTAACGCGAGCTTTCGCCATTTGCATCAAAGTTTGGTGAATTCCGATATCCGTAGAGTTGCGGCGTGTATAAGTTCCGTCAGAATTCATGTGCCATGACTGACGCTGCTCTTTTACACAGAGATTTAAAATCTCCCAGCATTTCTCTTTCAAGTTTCGGTCTAAAATCGGCACGATGGCTTCCACACGAGCATGCAGATTGCGATACATCCAATCCGCCGAACCCAGATAAAACTCTCCATCCACAGGGTCTTTGGCGCCATTGCGGAAATAGAAAAGCCGAGAATGTTCTAAGAATCTGCCGATGATGGAACTGACACGGATGCGCTCGCTCATTCCGGGGACGCCGGGACGTAAACAACAAAAACCCCGAACAATCATATCGATATCGACACCTTTTTGCGAAGCCGCATAAAGAGCGACGGCAATATCATTTTCTTCAAAGTTATTAAACTTCGCGATGATCTGAGCAGGCTTTCCCTGTTTTGCATGTTCGGCTTCACGTTCAATCATCGCCTTAAAGCGTGTGAACATGTTCACCGGCGCAATTAACAAATTCTGATAATTGCTTTTTAAGGATCTTCCCGTCAGATAGTGAAAGAACTCAACGATGTCGCTCGTGATCTCTTCACGTGCCGTCAGAAGTCCCAAGTCCGTATAAAAGCGAGAAGTAGCAACGTTATAGTTCCCCGTCCCGATATGCGCATAACACTTAAGGCCTTCTTGTTCCTGTCGGACCACGAGCGCGGTCTTCGCGTGTGTTTTCAAACCCACGACACCGTACACAACGTGAACACCGGCATTTTCAAGCTCGGTTGCCCAATAGATATTTCTTTCTTCATCGAAGCGGGCTTTCAACTCCACCAAGCAGACGACTTGCTTTCCTTGCTCGGCTGCACGAATCAACGCTTTGATGAATGGACTGTTGTCACCTGTGCGGTACAAAGTCATTTTGATCGCCAAAACCTTCGGGTCTTCTGAAGCAACACGAATAAAATTTTCTACGGAAGCTTTGAAACTTTCGTAAGGGTTGTGCACCAGCTGATCCGACATTTTGATGGCGTTAAAAATCCCCGCCCCGTCATCAGCAAAGGCCGGAGATACAACCGGAGTGTAGGGCTCAAACTTCAACTTAGGAAGATTTAAATCCGCGATAATACCCAAATCCGTAAAGTCGAGCATACTGGGAAGTTCATAAATATCATCTTCCGTCAGCTCCAACTCTTCCATTAAAAACTTCAGCATCCATGGATCCGGTTTTGGTCCATGCTCTAAACGCACGACCTCCGCAAACCGACGCTGACGAAGTTCTTCTTCAATCGCTTCCAATAAATCTTCCGCATCTTCTTGATCCTGGTCCGAGTCCGCATTCCGGGTCAGACGAAACGGCATGATGTCTAAGACTTGCATTGAGGGAAATAGATCCGCCAGATTCTCTTTAATAACTTCCAACAAGCTGACAAAGCGATAGACCGAAGATTCCGGATCTACCCGGATCCATTGTGGCAACACCTTAGGAATTTTCACACGCGCAAAAAGTTTATCTTCGTTGTGCGGATGCTTGAGCGTGACACCCAATGAAATAGAAAGATTTGAGATGAATGGGAATGGATGTCCTGGATCTACCGATAAAGGCGTCAGCACTGGGAACACATTTTTGTGATAGTACTTTTTAACCTGTTCTTTTTCTTTATCAGAAAGCTCATTCCATGAAAGAAGAAAAATTTCTTCTTTTTCCAAAGCAGGTTTCAAACTCTTACTGAAACAATGGGCTTGATCCTGCAGCATGGGGTTTACAAAAGAACGAATCTCCTGCAACTGATGCAGCGGCGTTTTACCATCCGCTGATTTCGGTGAAATACCATACGCCACGTGACGCTTTAATCCACCCACGCGCTTCATAAAAAATTCATCTAAATTTGAACCAGAAATACTTAAGAATCGCACACGCTCTAAAAGCGGGTTGCGCACGTCTTCAGCTTCAGCCAAGACACGTCGATTGAAATTAAGCCATCCGATTTCACGACTGGAAAAAAGACTTTCAGATGACAGAGGATGTTCAACAACCTTCGGCTTACGCGTGGACTGTTTTTTAGATGTTCTTTTCGGCGAAGCCACTTTTGGCGTGTTCAAAGAATCCTCCTTGACTCTTGCTTCGTATATTTCACAATAAAGCCAATTTTTTGGCAATGTCTTCCCAGGAAAACGGCATGCGCAATACACCTAAAGAATGGTCTCTCATAGATAAGATTCGACAGAGGGTCCAGCGTCCAAATGAACACACTGTCGTCCCTTTAGGCGACGATGCGTTTGTTTTCAAAAATTTTCCGGGCTATTCAGTGATCTGTCAGGACATGATGGTCGAAAACGTGCACTTTCGACTCGACTACTGCTCTGCGGAAGACTTAGGTCACAAAGCTTTGGCCGTGAATTTAAGCGATATTGCCGCGATGGGAGCTCGACCTCACTTCGCGCAAGTCTCGCTAGCCCTGCCAAAAAATATAACGGAATCTTGGCTTGACGCATTTTACAAAAGTATGAGCGATTTAGCTGATAAGTTTGAATGCGAAATTGTCGGCGGCGATCTCGCTTTTTCAGATGACAAATTGGTGATTGATGTCAGCGTCCACGGCTCTTGCGAAAAACCACTGACACGAAAAGGGGCTTGCGTGGGTGATCTTCTTTTAAGCAGTGGCCCCTTGGGACTTTCGCATACCGGTTTGCTGGCTCTGCAAAAAAATCTGGAGGGTTGTGCAACTGCAAAGACAAAACACCGGCGCCCAACCCCTCGACTGGATTTAGTCGCAGACATGATTCAGCGCCGATTTGAAATTCACGCTGTGATGGATTGCAGTGATGGTTTAGTGAACGACGCCCTTCGTCTGCTTCCTGAAAATTCCGGCATCACATTCTTCAAAGAGAGTCTGCCTCTACATGAAGAGACTTTAGAGCTTGCCAAAAAGCTGAACATCCCCGCCACCGACTTCGCTCTTTGGGGCGGTGAAGACTACGAACTTTTGATCGCTATTCCCGCCGACTGCTACGGGCACTTTTCTAAATGGCATATGGTCGGTCAATTTACGTCTGAAAAAGGTGTGTTTTTAAGTGACAAAAACTCGAAAGAAGAAATTCTAGAGTTTAAAGGCTGGAAACACTTTTAATTGAGCGTCTCAGAGTGAGAATCGCCCGGGAAAGTCGGAAAGCTTCTTCAGACGTCGGGCTCTTTTTCCGAAAAGTTCAGTATGACGAGTCTTGCACGCTATCATGGCCGATCCCCGCGATACATCCTCGATACTGAGGACGAAAGTCTTATTCGCGTCGCGGGTCCCAAGCAAGTTCCTTGGGAAGAAGGCACTGAAATTAAAAATGTTTCTTTAACGGGTTTGGCGTTCACCGCTCCCGACGATCTTTGCCCGCTGTTAGGTGAGGTCGTGAAGATTCAGTTTGTTCCACCAGGCGCAAAACAAATGGCGTGTTATGGCATCGTCACTCGCTTAGAAAACATTTCGGAATCTCGCACGCTTGTAGGAGTTCACTTCTACAAACTCGAGATGTCACAAAGAATTGTTTTAGCCCAAGGCTTGGCTCGCAAATTCAAAGAAAACCAAGAGCGCAGCGAAATCGATGGTCTTTTAAATCGCACGCGTCCCAAAGTCAGTTTAGCCAACTTGCCCCAACTGGTGATGATGGGGCTTTTAGCGACTTTGTGGTGCGGGGCCATTTGGAGTTTGCTGCGTTTTGAATATGCAGGTCTTTACAAAAAACTTCTGGGTCTTTTCTAAGACTGCGACGCCAAAGTTTCCTTCAATCTTTTTGCAATAAACTCGGTGAATTTCTTGATCTTCAGGGGCACTTCTTTTTGATCCGGTGTCACGATATTGATCGGCACTTCAGGTCCGCGCAAATTCTTATGCACATGAATCAGCCTTCCCGATCGCAAATGATCTACACACAGAAACTCTGGAACAAAAGCCAGTCCCTTTCCTAAAAGAGCAAACTCCACCAGAGCTCCCGGATTGTTCGCACGAAATACATAATTCGGCTTGATGTCGAGCTTCTTCGAATCAGACGCGCGTACGACCTCAATGCCTTTGCCCGACATTCCAACAAAGGGCAGATGGCTTAGTTGCGAAACCTCTTCCCAACTGCGATAGCGCTCTAAAAATCCCGGAGTGGCGACAAAAATATTTTTGACCGACCCCACTTTACGAGCCCTTAAAGAACTGTCCTTCAAAGTGCCGACACGAATCGCCACGTCGACAGATTCCTTCACCAGATCAATATACGCCTGGCTTAATTGCAGCTCGAAGTAGACAAGAGGATAGATTTTTGAAAACTCGTCTAAGAGCGGTGGCAAGTTCTTTACACCCATATCGTCGGGAGCCGTAACCTTGATCAAACCTGACACCTCAGCTGTCGCCTCGCTAACTTCGTTTGACAGATTTTCCAAGCCTTCAATCAGGCCCTGTGCCCGCTCGTAAAACTGACGGCCGGTTTCAGTCAGTTGAAATTGCCGCGTCGTTCGATAGATCAACTGCACACCCAAGTCCTTTTCCAACGCCGCAAGCTTTCGGCTGATGCGTGATTTAGGCTGATGCATTAACTGCGCGGTTTTAGTGAAGCTTCCGGTCTTCACCAGTCTCACAAAGGTACGTATTTGATTGAGGTCTAATTGTTCCATATACGCAACAGTCTATCGCAATACTGTCACCTTACGCAATAATCAAAATCACACGATACTAAGCAGGTCGTTAAGACTTTAAAACAAGGAGAACTACAAATGAAAAAGCTAGTATTAAGTGCGTTGATGACAGTGATCAGTGCTTCCGCGTTCGCAAAGAGCATCCCAGCAGGAACTTATACAATTGATACAGCCCACTCGAAAGTCGGCTTTGAGATCCCCCACCTGGTGATTGCAACCGTCGAAGGCCGCTTTACAGGTTTTGATGGCGCGATTGTGATTGATCCGAAGCTTGAAAAATCAAAAGCAAATCTGAACGTCGATGTTGCGACCATTAATACAGACAACAAAGACCGCGATGACCATCTAAAAAGCCCCGACTTCTTTGACGTCGCTAAAAATCCTAAAATGACGTTTGTTACAAAGAAGGTCATTGGTACAGCTGACAAGTTGAAACTTGTGGGCGACCTGACTTTGAAAGGTAAAACTAAAGAAGTGACTTTGGATGTGAAGTATTTGGGTGATGTGAATGATCCGTTTGGAAATCACAAAGTGGCTTTTTCAGCAAGCGGTCTTATTAATCGCAAGGACTTCGGTTTAACTTGGAGTAAAGCCGTCGAAGCAGGCCCTGTTGTCGGCGACGAAGTGACTTTGATCATCAAAATTGAAGCCAATAAACCTGTTGAGAAAAAAGGCTAAGAGCTTTTTGATATCGACAAATAAAAAAGGGAAGCTTTTGCTTCCCTTTTTTATTGTGCCTTAAAGACTTAAGCGTCTAAAGCCTCGTTCCCTACAGCGGCAAAGGCCTGTTTAGTTTTCTCTCGGACCTCATCGCGGGTTTTGAATTTATCCATCAACGAATAAACCACAGGAACCACAAACAGTGTCAAAGCTGTTGAAACAAAAACGCCTCCGATTAAACAGATCGCCATCGGTCGCATCGTCTCTGAACCCGCTCCCGTCGCCGTGGCAGAAGGGATCGCGGCAGCAATCGTGGCAATCGACGTCATCAGAATCGGACGAAGGCGAATCGGACAGGCTTCAATCAGTGCCGCATTAGCTTCGCTTGTTCCTCGGTCACGAACTGTGTTCGTAAATTCGATAAGAAGAATCGAATTCTTTTTCACAATACCCATCAAAAGAAGCAAGCCGATCATCGAGAACATGTTCAAAGATTGCCCTGTGATCAGAAGGGCAAAGAAAGCTCCACTAAAGCTAAACGGCAATGCCATCAGAATCGTCACTGGATCAATGAACGAGTTGAACTGACTTGCTAACACCATGTAGGCAATGATCAGACCTAATACCAAAGCAAAGATCAAACTTTCAAAGGACTCTTTAAAGGTCTTAGAACTTCCACCCTGATCAATCATATAACCCGGCTCTAACATTTTCTTCGCCGTAGCCTCGACAAAATTCATCGCGGCCTGCTGAGACACGCCCGGCTTCATATTTGCTGTGATGGTGATCGCACGTTGACGGTTTGAACGCGAAATGGATTGCAAGCTTGAACCTTCCACCTCTTTGGTTACCCGTGGAAGCGGAATCAAGTTTCCTCGGCTGTTACCAACGAACAAAGTTTTGATTTCGTCCATTGGTTTACCTTGATCTAATAGCTTCACCTTGATGTCGTAACGGTGACCGCCTTGAGGATACTCCCCAACCTTCACCCCACCAATCAACGCATTCACTGTTGAACCGATAGAGTTGATACTCACACCGTGTTGAGCTGCGGCGACGCGATCCGGTTGCACCTGGATTTCAGGCATACCCAAAAGATAGTTAGAATCCACGTCGACCATCAGACCGCTGTTTTCCATCTCTTTCATCATTTGCTCTGTGTATTTCGCAAGCTTATCCCAATCCGAGCCTAGAAGCGTGAACTCGATCGGATAACCACGACCGCCCGAGAAGCCCTGTTGTGACAAGTCCATCAGAACCGGTCGCACATCAGGAATCTTCGCAAGCTCTTTACGCGCAATCTGCATGAATTCTTGCTGAGACAGAACCTTGCCTGACGCAGGATCTTTTCCACGCTGTGGCTTTTCTTTCAAGGTCACAAACATCATCGTCGTATTCGCATCGGAAATACCACCACCGAATCCACCGATGGCTGCGTATACTTTTTCCACTTCAGGGCGTGCCATCAGCCACTGCTCTGCCTTCAAAGTCTGCGCGTTCGTGTAAGCCAAGGAAGTACCCACCGGCAAAACCAGACGAGCAATAAAAATACTTTGATCTTGGGCTGGTGACATTTCTTTATTTAAGAACTTGATCGAAACAAACGACACCGCCACGAACACCAAAGATCCCACTAGAACCTTCCAACGATGTTGAAGGCAGATGCGCAACCACTTGTCGTAAGAAACCTTCAATCCCTCCATAAAGGCTTCGAAAGCACGACCGATCTTTGTCGTTCTTTCACCATGGTGAACAAAGCCTGCACAACGCATTGGCGTGATCGTTAATGATTCAACCAAAGAAAGGAAAACCGCGATCGAGATCGTCACCCCGAACTGCATGAAGAACTTTCCGATAATACCTTTCATGAAAGCCACTGGAAGGAAGATCGCAATAACCGCTGCCGTCGCGGCCATCGCCGCAAACGAAATTTCGCGGGCGCCGAGAATTGCCGATTCGATACGTCCCCGTCCATTTTCATTATACCGGAAGATATTCTCTAGAACCATGATCGCGTCATCGACGACGATACCAATCGCAAGTGTAAGACCTAATAGAGTGAACGTATTTAGCGTGTACCCAAGGAAATACAAACCAATAAACGCACCTAAAAGTGACGTTGGAATCGAAAGAAGAACGTTGAAAGTCGCAGACCAACTGCCTAAGAAAAGCCAACACACCAAAGATGTCAGCACGACCGCTAACATCAAGTGCTTATTCAATTCATGCACGGATTGTTCAATGAACTTAGTACTGTCAAAGTTGACGTGGATTTTCATACCTTCAGGAAGCTGCGGCTGAATCTCTTCAATCTTTTCTTTCACGGCACTGGCAACGGCCACGGCATTGGTGCCACGTTGTTTACGAATACCCACACCCAATGCAGGTTGACCGTTGAAGCGCGACATTCTGGTGATTTTATCAAGCCCCATGCTGGCATCAGCGACCTGATTGATTTTCACCATGTTCGTTGGATCAGCCACCGTCACTCCGGCACGACGACTGATCACGATAGAGCGGAATTCTTCTTCGGTTTTTGCCTCACCCATCGTACGGACATTGAAAGTTTTTTTGTCGGTCTCAATATAGCCGCCTGGAAGTTCCGAGTGCTCATTGCGAACCGCATCCATCACGTCATTGACAGAAATATTGTAGCGAAGAAGATCTTTCGGGCGCACATGCACGCGCATCACCGGATCTGTATAACCACCTAGGAAAATATCACCGACACCTTCAACTGTTGTAAAACGATCGCGCAGGTAATCGCGGGCATAACTCATCAAAAATTCAGGATCGTTTTTATCGTAAGTCAGAGCCAACCATAAAATCGGTTGATCATCCGGATTCGTTTTTGAAAGTGTTGGAGGATCCACATCATCCGGCAAAAGACGCTGCGTCGCTGCGACCTTCGCTTGCACATCTTGCAAAGCCACGTCGATATTGCGATCAAGATCAAATTCGACGGTGATCGACGCATTTCCCGTTTTACTGCTGGATTTGATCGATTGAATGCCTTCAACTGTCATGAGGGCACTTTCGATGGGATCCACGACTTGTGTCTCCATGACCTCAGGTGCTGCACCGTCCAATGTAACACTGACGTTCACTGTCGGGAAATCGACGTCAGGCATTTGACTCACGCCCATTCTTGAGAACGAGATCAGTCCGAACATCATCAGACCAAACATTAACATCCAAGCAAAAACGGGATTTTTAATCGAAATATCAGAAAGTTTCATTCGGACCCCTCATAGAAAGAAATCTAGGTAAATCCTGTAAAATAGTCATTACGAAATTAGCAATGGCACGCCCCTGCAAGGCATTGAAATCAAATAAAAATTTGGTCCCCTTAGGAGGCTAATCGAAGTGTTGACACCGCCACTATGGAGGGCTATTCCTGACGCCGCATTTAATTCTAAGGCCAGTTGGTTTTTCAGGGGTGGGATTATGAAACTATCGCTTCTTTTAGCTCTTTCACTTTCCGCAAGCATTTGTGCGGCTCAAGGCAAATCTAAAGCGCAAGTTCCTGCTGCTCCAGAACTGACGATGCGTGAAAAAGCTATCGCCGAATCTCAATCGGAAAGTAAAAAACAAGTTTCTGCCAGCGACGCTCAAGTTTCAGGAATGTTAACACTGAAAGATCCACGCCCTGAAGTTGTGACTCGTTCCTGGTCTTACTTCGCGGCTTTCACGGGTCAAGCTTTCCAAGCAGAAGGCACCGTCTCTAAAGAAGGTTCGGGCGTTTTCAATTTGGGTAACAACAGTCAAACCTTCATGCCCGGTCTTGAGTTGGGTGTGATCAGCACGCCGTTACAAACAAAAGCTCTTCTTTGGAAATTCGGTGTTCGTGCAAAAGCAGGATTCACTTCTCAAGAAACGGATGTGAAGTTGGAATCAGGTTACGAAATCAACGACGCTCGTTTAAACACAACAGTTTTCAGCGGTGGCCCTGTGGTTGCCATGTCTTGGGATCGCTTTGACTGGTTGTCTTTGACGGTGTCTCCGCAATTTGGAACTGTGATCTACACTCAATCAAGCTCTAACGATTTTGCGGCTTTCTCGAAGCAGGCAAGCTTTGAGTCTTGGGGTTACGGACTGGATGTGGCGCTTTCAAAAAAATGGTCCGTGTTTACAGAGTATTCTCAAAAAAGTCTTAAAGGCAGCAATGAAATCGCGCTTCAACGCGACAACTTTGAGTTAGGAACAAAAGTCACATGGTAAAAACATTTCTTGCACTTCTCAGTACGACGGCAATGCAAGGAGCTTATGCCCAAGCTCCTAAGGAAATCACTTTATCTCAAAAATCGGTGGCGGAACTTGTTTTGAAGCAAGGACCGAAGACGAAAGAAGTAAATCTTCGCTACCAAACTCTGCGTTTAACGCCGGTTCAAGCGCTTTCAGCGTATGACTGGAACTTGGCGATTGAAAGTGGTTTTGAATACGATAAATCTGTCGGCCTTCTGCAAACTTCAGATCCCGTGAACTCTAAGTATGAACGCTATAAAACAACAGCGAGTGTACAAAAGAACTTCACCTCAGGAACTCTTTTAGGTGTGGAGCTAAGCCGTCTTTCACAAAAAGTGGATACAGAAGGTTTTGCCTCCAATCCTCCACCCGCACAACAAACTTTAGACAGCGCGGGACTTATTCTTGAGCAAGCCCTTCTTGGAAACTTCTTCGGGGTTGCGGACCGTGGCACAGTGAATGCGGCGGAATTAACTTACGAAGCTCAAACCGTGGCTCGCGCTAATGAATTGGAAGACGTGGTTCTTGAGGCCATTCGCCAATTCTGGAACTCTTATGTTGCGCAAGAAAGCTTCAAAGAAGCAGTGAATTCTCGCGATCGTTATAAGAAGTTGGTTGATGCGGTAAAAAGAAAAACATCTTTGGGTTATTCCAACCCCGGGGACTTACCGCAAGTGCAAGCCGAATTCGAAACGCGTGAACAACGTGTAAAAACAACGTCTCGCGATTATCTGAACGCCGTTGAAAATCTTTTGACGCTTCTGAATTTGGACCCCGGCACGAATGTGAAGTTTGAAATTCCAAACGACATCCCCGCAGTTCCAAAGCTTGTTGAAAAGAAAGTCGAAGAACTTCGCTTGATCCGCGCACAAAAACTCAGAGTCGATGCTGCTAAAGAATCTTTAGTAGCCGCAGAATCTTTGTCTTACCCGGATTTGGATTTCGTAGGTCGCGTTTACACAACCGGCGTGGATGAAGACGCGGGAGACTCTTATTCAGAAGTGGTTTCCGGAACTCAACCCAAATACTACATGGGACTTCGTTTCCGTTACTACTTCGGATCTGATTTACAAAATGAAACAGTTATCAATCGTAAGATGACAAAAGATCTTGAAGAGACGCGTTTACACCGTGCACTTCTTGAAGCGCAAGATCTTGAGTTCCAAGCGGAACGTAAGGTACATGCGGCTTATGCGATCGCGATCAGCACGAAAAAACAACGTGAATTCCGCGAGCGTGCATCACAAGAGCTGAACCGCTCTTACAATCAAGGTCGTACCGATATTCAAATTTTAATTACAGCTATGAACAATTACTTCGATTCTGAAGTGCAGTACTTCCGTTCTTTGGGTGATTACGCGATCGCCTTGAACGAATGGGCCGCCGCCAGAGACGAACTCATCCCTGACGAAACGGCTTCGGGGAAGTAAATACTTGGGGGAATTATGTTGAAAAAACTGATCCTAGCAACAGCGCTTCTAGGAGTGGTAGGTTGTGCTTTTAACAAAGACAATCCAAACAACAATGCCACAGAAGTTTCTGACAGACAGAAGCAATTAAACACGTACAACCGTGTGACGGGTTTCTATACCGGCAAACTAACAACAACGGCAACTCAGCAGGACGTTGAACTTCGCCTTTTCACTTTGGAAGATGAGTCCGGCACAAATGCCAACGGTGAAGAACGCTACCGCATTGTTTTGCGTGGCAAATTCCAGTTCAACAGCAACAAGCTGCAATTGGTAAACATGAAAGCTCGTTTCATCCCGGAAACTTCAGAACTGATTCTGAGAAATGAAGCTGCAAGCCCTGGTATCGACGATGTTCACACGATCAATGCAAAAGTAGTTGGTCAAAAAATCGTCGGCGAAGTGAAATCTGTTTCAGGCGTAATCGGCGTCCTTGATTTGACACTGGCTTCAAATCAATCTTCAGCTCCAGGTAACACCGAGGAAAATGAGTTCTATGAAAGACTTCGTCGTCAGTATGAATCTTTTGCTGGAACTTATGTTGGCAACAACGTGAAGGATGGCAAAGCCGCTTTCCAATTCCAGATCCGTTTGCAAGTGGTTAAAGAAGGTATCGTTCCGAAAATCATCGGCGAGCTGACTCGCTCTGACGATCCGAAAAACACGGCAACATTGACGCTCACAGGCCTGTACCGTGGTGAAACAACTCCACCTAGCCTGGTATTGACGGGCATTCCTCGTTTGTTCCCTTCTTCGCCTTATAAAGCGACGATTGACGGTGTCCTTGATGGCGACACTTATAAGGGAACTTGGGTTTCCAATGTAAACGGTTTTGAAGGCGAATTTGTCTTAAACAAAATCAAATAAGAAATTAAAAAGGGAGCTTTGAAGCTCCCTTTTTTTATCCACCGGCACTTTTCTTTTCAAGCTCCGCCCATCGAGCGTAGAGCTTTTCCAGCTCAGCTTGAACCTTTGAAATCTCAACGTAAAGCTCCTGAACCTTCGACGCTTGACTGACGACTTCAGGTTTCCCAGATTCAATTTGCAGCCCACTGAGCTTTTCTTCCAAACCCAGAATCGTGGCCTCCATGTTTTCAAGCTCGAACTTTTCTTTGAAAGACAGCTTTCCCGGTTTCGCGGCCGCCTTAGTTTCAGCTTCGGCTTTGGCTTTCTTTTGTTCTAAAGCCTCCAGCTCTTTTTGTTCCTCGTACCACTCTTCCCATTGCAAATAACCGGCGAAATTTTCTAAGCTGGTCGTTCCGTCAGGCTTTTTATGAAAGGCAAGGATGGTTGAAGCCACCTGATCCATGAAGTAACGATCATGCGTCACTAAAATGACAGCGCCGTTAAAATCCTTCAGCGAGTCTTCTAACACCGTCAATGTACCGACATCTAAATCATTCGTCGGCTCATCCAGAATTAAAACTTGGGCTTCATTCAACATCAATTGCGCTAAACGCAATCGGCTCTGCTCCCCGCCCGAAAGTTTTTCTACAGGAAGATCCATTTGCTGACGATTGAAGAGGAATCTTTCCAAATAACTGCGCGCAAAAACGTACTGACCTTGATAATGAACGTAATCACCTTCAGGGCAGATATTTTTTAAAACAGACTCTTTCGGCTTCAAGGTTTCACGATTCTGCTCGAAGTACGCCACTTTCAGTTTGTCGGCGCGAGCCACCCGTCCGGTATCGGGCTGCTCTTCACCTAAAAGGATGCGAATCAACGTCGACTTACCCGAACCGTTGTCTCCTAAAAGAGCCAAGCGTGTTTTTGGATTTACCAAGTAAGAGAAATCTTTAAAGAGCACGCGACCATTGTAGGCCTTCGTAATATGATCGACTTCCATGAGCTTCTGGGGATTTCTTTCAGCGTCTTTGAATTCAATCTTAGCCACACGTGCCGCATTTTTAGCAGCCAGCTCTTGAACGTCCTCTTTCAAATCGCCCGCTCTTTCGATGCGTGCTTTTTGTTTGGTTTGACGAGCTTTTGCCCCACGACGAAGCCATTCCGTCTCGCGACGGAGAGTGTTCTTAAGAACAACTTCACGCTGCTCTTGGGCCTGAAGCAATTGATCTTTGGCTTCAAGATATTCTAGGTACCCGCCCTTTACAGACAAAAGATAGTTGGGATTCTTCGGATCTAAATCGAAAATTTTATTCGTCGCTCTTTGTAGGAACAAACGATCATGCGTGATGATCAAAGTTGCAAAAGGCGCACGCGAAAGAAATTCTTCCAACCAAAGAATACTTGTGACGTCCAGGTGATTCGTCGGTTCATCAAGCATCAAAAGTTCAGGTTCAAGGACAAGCTCTCGAGCCAGGGCAACGCGTTTACGCCATCCCCCAGAAAGATCCTTCACCAAAAAGTTTTCGCCAAACTGAGAAAGCTCTAAACGAGCCATCCATTCGTAACCATCCGCCAAAGATTCATGATAGTCCGCGCACTTGCTTAAGATGGCATCCAGAATTGTTTCGTCGTCTTTAAAAAGCGGAGTCTGTTCAAGGAATCCCATGCGCAGACCTTTTTTCGCCGTCACATCGCCTGAGTCTGCTTCCATTTTTCCTGCAAGAATACGCAAAAGAGTCGATTTACCAGCGCCGTTAGGTCCGACAAGTCCTACACGTTCTCCTTCTTCAATGCCCAGACTGACATTTTTAAAAAGGGTTTTCCCGGCAAAAGCTTTTTCTAATTTATAGGTACTAATAAGAAGCATGGACCTAAAGTACGTCTATTTAGGCAGGTCCGCTAGGATTTTTTCGATAGGAACAATAAATTCGCCCGTACAGCCTTTTTCTTCACAGATTTTAAGATTGTCCTGGGAAGGGTCATTGCTATCTGTTTCAAAATCACGTTCTCCGGATGAAAGAAGACCGATAAGCTCGTGCGTTTCAGCATTGAACACAGGTGAACCAGAGTTCCCTTCAAACACATCCAAGTTGGAAATTATCAAAGTCGGATCGCTCCAAAGCTCGCGAACGGTGCCTTCAGCATATTTCTTAAGACTTCCCAAGGGATAACCCAAGGAATAAATTTTGTCGTCGACCTTCACCTGTTTTTTTGAAAGCTTCGCAACGGAAGACTCCACTTTTTTATTAAGGCGAATAAGTGCGTAATCCAAACCGATTTCTAAAGAGTCTTTCTTAGCAATCACTTCTTTGCATTCCACCATCGCAGCAAGATCCAGAGATTCTTTTTGGTAATTAAATACCAGCGCGATGTTTTCACATTTTATGCGTTGAACACAGTGGCCTGCGGTCAAAACCAGATCCGGAGCCACCAAAACGCCTGAGCAAAAAGCCAATGAGGGTTGCTCAACCCAAGTTAATCCCAAAAATCCAAAAACATCTTGGACTGTCTGAACTTTATCGTGTTTTAAAAGGCTTGCAGCCATTGGCTTCGTCATCAAAGCCACGCTGGTGTCGGAATTTTTAGTTTCCAACGAAACATCTTTGATGGAATCAGCACCATAAATTACATGCGCCCGAGACGCTTTCCCAGAGTCTAAAAGAGATGTGGGTGCGGCATCAAACCCGCACCCTGCCATCTGAATAAAAATGATTCCTAAAAAGGCCTTCGCCCAATTGCGCATTAGTGTCCTCTTGTAAAGTCCATCTCGCCTTGGTGAGCTTCAGGCAAGTGACCTTGTGTCCAACGCTCTTCAATATTATCTTCGCTGACCACTTCGTCTTTGGTTCCCACATTCATCACTTTGTAAGTCGCCGTCGCGACTTCTTTGCCATTAAAATCAAAGATCGCCATACGAACGTCAGCGGACTCACCCGCAGGCGTGATTCTGCGGACTTCTGAAAGCTTTGTCTCTAAACTTTCAGAAACCACCGTTCCATTGACCGTCACTAATTGTGTCAGCCCACGGCGAGAAGCATCACGACCCGAAAGAGCGAACTTCATCACGTTTTCATCCGCCGTCATATCCACATCCAAATCCCAGTGGCGAGCCAAAGTGACTGATTTAGGACGAGGAAGTTTAGCAAAGTTTCCTTTTTTATAAGCTTCAATTTCAGATGAAGATTTATTGTTCATGAAATTCATAAGTTCTGCATAAGTCACACATTTCACTTCAGGCTTACCGCAGACTTCATTTGCAAACTCAAAGAAAGTCTCAAAGTAAGCGCCACCCATCCACTGCGAAAAATGATGACCAATGTGAATAGGCGCACGATTTCCGTAGTAGTTGCGATCAAAGTAAGCGCGGTAAAGATTCATCATATTCGCTTTTGCTTTGGCTTTTTGTTTAGCCGAAACCATATTCAAGCAATCACGAGCTTTGTTGGCTTTGACTTGTTGGCCATTGGCATCGCGCTTCATAAGACTCATCGTTTCTGGCTCTTCCGTCAAAACGCGAGCAGAATCACGCACACAGAAGTTGTAATCCATCGAGATCCAGCGGCGAGCGCCACCTGGCTCTAAGATTTCCGCCAACGGGAAGTTCCAAGTGCCGTATTCATTGCGTTGAGGCCAATAGTTTTCATAATTCGTTTTGGATGTGTCATATTGAATACCGTACTTAGGAAGATTCGGCCATAGACCATCACTGATCCCCAGAACAGGAGCTCGAAAGCCTTTGATTTCATCGCGGAATAAAAGGCCGCGCGATTGTTTCGCCGTGGGGCGAAGACCGTTAAATCTGAACACGTTATCTAAAATGGTATAAAATTGCTCGAACTCAGATCTCCAGTCCGCTTCAGACCAACGTAGATCCCATTTCCAAATAATTTTGTTATTTTCATCGCGATCACATTTGCGTGTCAGCTTATTCATACTGCATTGTGCGTATCCTGCATCAAAGTGTCCCACCGCATGCGAACCAATTTCGTGCCCTTCAAGATACGCATCGTTCATATGATCAATGCGTATAGATACGTCGGCATTGTCATCACCCCAGCCAATCGCAGATCCACGATTTTTCACGGCCACCGTCTGACCATTGCGAGATTCAAGACGACTTCCCGGAGGTTGATAATTGCCTTTAGAGTCTGGTGTTAAGAAGTAAACCGGATTGATAAAGTAAGTAAAACGACTGTCGACGCCATGGCTTTTCTTAAGCTTCGTGAAATCACGAGAATACTGCCATACATCGTTGTTATAAGAACCATCAAATGCCAATAAAACGAATTGAGGAGGTCTTTGAGTGCTTGAAGATGACTGGGCCATCGCCACTTCTTGAGTCAGCATACCTAAAGCCATCAAACCTTTAGTAATCCATTTTTTCGACATTTCAGAACCTCCCGCCGTATCTTTCATACACTCGTGAGTACTTTTGCAACGGGTGTGCCGCTAAAAACCTGCTTTGGGAGGCTTTCAAGATGTCGAGATTTTAATCAAGGAACAATTAACGGTTCACACGTCTCAGAATGAGACGCGAAGTCTGAAGGTCGTCAGGTCGCTAGGCAAGTCCTAGTTCCCGATGGCGTTCTTCTAACATTTCCAAATAGGTCTCACGATCCACATACTTACCTCCCATACTTTCTACGACAGGCGTAACCATCTGTACATCAATCCATTTGTGACCTTGCCCTTCAAGCAGCTCAATCAAGGCCCACAACGCGATCTTCGAGGCATTTGGTTTTTTATAGAACATACTTTCGCCGCTGAACACACCTTGAACGAGAACACCATAAATGCCGCCGATCATGATGTTGTCTTCGCGCACTTCAACACAAAGACAGAAACCCTCTTTATAAAAATCCAAGTAAGCTCGGCGCATGGCGGGAGTGATCCAGGTTCCCTCTTGTCCTGGGCGAGGCTGCTTGGAACACTCTTCAATCACCTGGTGAAAGGCGGTATTCACCGTAATTTGAATCTGCGGATTTTTGCGACGAAAACGGCGCAAACTCTCGGGGACTTTGAAATCTTTAAACTCTAAAACGCCGCGCTTTTCAGGAGAGAACCAAAGCATCGGTAGTCCCGGTTGAGGCCAAGGAAAAATCCCGCGTGAATATGCGGCAAACAAAGTGCCAACATCAAGCCGCCCGCCGACAGCGATGATTCCTTCTGCCAGGGTGTCACGGGGATCTGGAAACTCTACGGAAGAACGCATGTACATGAAAAATTAATTTCCTTGATAAGTGATTTGATAAATCACGCCCGCTTTGTCGTCAGAAACCAAGATCGAACCGTCTTTTAAAACTTCAATGTCGACCGGGCGTCCCCACGCAGAATCCCCTTGCAACCAGCCATCAGCAAAGGTCTCTGTTTTTTGCGCCTTAGAACCATCTAACTTCACAAACGTCAAACGATAGCCCTGCGGAGTCGAGCGGTTCCATGATCCGTGTTCAGCCAACAGAATGCTGTTCTGATATTCTGCGGGAAACATCTTTCCCGTGTAAAAGCGCATCCCCAAAGGAGCGACGTGAGCACGCAACTCAACAACGGGCGCCGTATAGTCTGCACATTTTTTACCCTTACCAAATTCAGGATCTAAAGTGTCTTTTCCATGACAGAAAGGAAAACCAAAGTTTTCACCCACTTTCGTCAAACGATTGACCTCGCAAGGCGGACGGTCATCTCCCATCCAGTCGCGGCCGTTGTCGGTAAACCAAAGTTCTTTTGTCGTGGGATGAAAATCAAATCCGACGGTGTTACGAACTCCTTGTGCGACTTCCTCTTTGCTATCTCCATTCACGTCGATGCGATAAATACGTGCGTAATCCTTTTGCGGATCACAGATATTGCAGTTCGCACCGACAGGAACATACAGCTTTCCATCGGGACCAAAACGAATGAACTTCCAGCCATGATGAGTGTCGCTAGGAAACTTTTGCGCCAAAGTACGAAGAGGCTTCAACGGCTTCGTGATAGGCTTTGAGACATCGTATTCAGAGATCTTGCTAATTTCTGCGACATAGAGTTTACCATCGCGATAGGCCACTCCATTGGGAGAATCTAAGCCTTCTGCGACAACGGAAGTTTTTCCATTTTGCACGACATAGACTTTGTCACCGGTGCGCGAACCGACAAAGACACGACCATCTTCAGTCTGCGCCAACGAGCGAGCTCCAGGAACTGTGGCCCACACCGACACCTTAAAGCCCTTCGGCATTTTCAATTTTTCGAGGGGCAATTTCGCAGCAAGTGAGTTCAAAGAAATAAAAATTATAATTCCAAAAAAAATCAAACGTCCCATCACTCCTCCAAATCTCATCTTTGGTTTTCAACTGACGCTTTGCAGACGTCACACTTTCCGCAAGGCTCATCGTGGATATGTCCGAAGTAAGCGTAAATCAAATTCATGCGGCACGTGGAATTCTGCGACGCCCACTGCACCATTTTCAAAAGCTTTGTATTCTGTGCTTTCAAAATCTCCACGCCATTTTCCGTCTGAAACTGCTCATCCGTGGGCGCGTGCACACAAGTGTATGGAAATGGATCGTCCGATTTTTCCAAACATCCCCAGCGCTCCAGAATACTCACGGCCGCTTCAGAGCGGAAGTCGCGACGGTTTCGGAAATTCATCTGCTCGCGCAGAAAATCAAAACCACCTTGATCGACCTGCATGCGCTTTTCTTCGATCAACTGATAGATTTTGCGAATGAAATCCGGCTCTGGATGAGACCACTTCAAGAACTCCATCTGAATGGTGACATCATCCTGGTCATAGAGCAAATGGCAAGAGGCCTCTTTGCCATCTCTGCCTGCACGCCCCACCTCTTGAAAATAGGACTCTAAAGCACTTGGAGTTTCCATGTGCACCAGAAGTCTGACATTTTCTTTGTCAATTCCCAAACCAAACGCTGGCGTTGCAATCATCAAAGGATTTTCTTCACTGATAAAACGATTTTGATTGCGCTTGCGATCTTGAGGTGAAAGGTCGCCGTGATAAACCAGGTGCGGAATGTTCATTCGGTGTAATGCCGAAGACACCTTTTTCAAGGTCTGGATCAGCGAACAATAGATAATGGCTGCTCCGGGATTTTGATGACGAAGTCCCACGATGCCGCGAATCTTTTCATCGATGCCGTAGATATCATGAACATTTAGACTTAAATTCGGCCTTTCAATTCCCGCTGAAATAATCGGTGCCTCGGGAATAAAAAGTTTAGACAGAATATCTTTTTGAACCTCAGGTGTGGCCGTTGCCGTCAGCGCCAAGGTGGGAGGATTTCCCAGAATTTTACGAAACTCTCCCACGCGAGAGTAATCGGGCCGGAAGTCATGCCCCCACTGAGAAATACAGTGCGCTTCATCCACTGCCAGCAATTGGATCTTGCGACCCTCAATAGCCTTTAAAAATTCGGGTTTGCGAAATCGCTCCGGGGTCACGTAAAGAAGCTTGTAATCCCCTTTGGCCAATCGCGCCTGACGCGCCTCCCTTTCATCTTTCCCCAAAGTGGAGCTTAAAAAGGTCGCCGGAATTCCGAATTTTTCGGCCTTAAAAACCTGATCCTGCATCAGGGCGATCAACGGGGAAATGACCACCACCAGGCCTTCGCGGAGTTTTGCCGGGAACTGAAAGCAGAGACTTTTTCCCATTCCCGTGGGCATTAATGCGAGTAAGTCTTCGTTTGCCCAGACTTTTTGCAGGATGTGCTCTTGCTCGCCCCGGAATGAATCAAAGGGGAAGGCGGTTTTCAAAAGGCTTTTTAAATCGGTCATGTTTTGAGGTTATCATAGGGGGCTTTTAGGAGAAGGTTTTACCCTCTGCCAAAAGAATTTTGTGGCATTGCGTCGTAAGGGTGGCGTAGAATCTTCTTTTGCACTTATTTGTAATTGATGGTACTTCGAATACTTTCATAAAAGTTAACAAAATCAGTGGCTAAAATCGACTCCGAAACGGAGTTTGGATAAATCACTTAACGACCAAATACGAAGGGTAAAGATATGTCCAAAAAGTGGAATATTGATATGGTCAGAAACATCGGTATCTCGGCTCACATCGACTCGGGTAAGACGACGACTTCTGAGCGTATTTTGTTCTATGGAGGAAGAATCCACGCTATCCACGAAGTTCGTGGAAAAGACGGCGTTGGTGCAACAATGGACTCCATGGATCTAGAGAGAGAAAAAGGTATCACAATCCAATCTGCTGCGACTCAGGTTCAGTGGAAGGATTATACAATTAACTTGATCGATACACCGGGGCACGTGGACTTCACAGTTGAAGTTGAACGTTCTCTTCGCGTTCTTGACGGTGCGATCTTGCTTCTTTGCGGTGTTGCCGGCGTTCAATCTCAATCCATCACTGTTGACCGTCAGATGAAACGTTACAACGTACCTCGTTTGGCTTTTGTTAACAAATTGGACCGCCAAGGTGCGAACCCTTACCGTGTTACTGATGCTTTGATCGAAAAATTGCGTTTGAACGCAGTTATGATCCAAATCCCAATCGGTTTGGAAGATCAACATCGTGGTCACGTTGATTTGACTGACATGAAAGCTTACATCAACGAAGGTGAAAACGGTGAAACCGTTTCTGTTCAGGACATCCCTGCAGACCTAGTTGAAACAGCTAAAAAATACCGTCAAATCATGATCGGTAAATTGGCTGACGTTGACTCTGCTATCGAAGAAAAATTCTTGATGGAAGAAGAACCAACAACTGAAGAAATCCGTGCGGCTATCCGTAAAGGAACTATCAGCTTGAAGTTCGTTCCAGTTCTTTGCGGTTCAGCGTTTAAGAACAAAGGTGTTCAACGTTTGATGGATGCGGTTACTTACTACCTTCCTTCTCCAGCTGAGAAAAAAGAGCAAGCTCTTGATCTTACTAAGAACGAAGAAAAATTTGACCTATTCCCAGACAGCACAAAACCATTGGTTTCTTTGGCGTTCAAACTTCAAGAAACTCCATTTGGTCAGTTGACTTACATGCGCATTTACCAAGGTAAAATGGGCAAAGGTGATTTCATCATCAACCAATCTAACAAGAAATCTGTTAAGATTCCTCGTTTGGTTCGTATGCACTCTGATAAAATGGAAGACATCGACACAGCTTACGCTGGTGACATCGTTGCATTGTTCGGTATCGACTGTGCGTCTGGTGACACTTTCTGTGACGACAAAATTGAAGCTTCTATGCAATCAATGCACGTTCCTGATTCAGTTATCAGCTTGGCTGTTGCTCCAAAAGACAAAGCCGGTGCTAATAACTTCTCTAAAGCGTTGCAAAAATTCCGTAAGGAAGACCCTACTTTCCGCGTTCACCGTGACGAGGAATCCAACGAGACTATCATCTCTGGTATGGGTGAGTTGCACTTAGAGATCTACATCGAACGTATGAAACGTGAGTTCAACTGTGAAGTGATCGTGGGTCAACCACAGGTTGCTTACCGTGAGACAATCTCTCAAGAGGCTGCTTACGATTACACTCACAAAAAACAAACGGGTGGTTCGGGTCAATACGCGAAGTGTGTGGGTAAAATCCTTCCACTTGCACCACAAGAAGACGGTTCAACGTTTAAATTCGTTAACAACGTTGTCGGTGGTCGTATCCCTAAAGAATTCATCCCAGCTGTTGAAGAAGGTTTCAAAGAGCAAACTGTTAAAGGTCCTCTTATCGGCTTCCCAATCGTGGGTGTTGAAGTTCACTTGGATGACGGTGCATACCATGACGTCGACTCTTCATACATGGCGTTTAAAATCGCTGGTATGGCGGCTCTTCGTGAAGTGTACCCTCAAGCAAAACCAACTGTTCTTGAGCCTATCATGAAGCTTGAGACGACAGTTCCAGACGAATACCAAGGTGCAGCTGTTGGTCAAATCAACCAACGCCGCGGTACTATCGTAGCTACTACAGCTTTCGAAGGTAACTGTGTGATCGAAGCCGAAGTACCACTAACAGAAATGTTCGGTTACTCTACGGATCTTCGTTCTGCGACTAAAGGTAAAGGTGAGTTCTCTATGGAATTCGCGAAGTACGCTGCTGTACCTCGTAATATCCAAGAGGAACTTGTTAAGAAATACCAAGCGAAGCGCGCAGCTGAGCAGAAGTAATTCTTGGTTCTTTTTTGAATCACAAAGCCCCGTGGAGACACGGGGCTTTTTTTTTGCCTTTTTCGGGCTGTCGTTGCGAGATTGGAAGAGGGTTTAAGGGTTAGCACTTCGTGCGGCACGCCTTCGTGGCTCAGTCGGCGCCAACGGCTTTGCCGTTGGTTCGGGCCGTCCAGGCCCCGCCGAAGGCCGCTCTACGTGTTAACCCTTAAACCCTCTTCCAATCTCGACGAAGTCCGGGTAGGCAAAATAAAAGTCCCTGGTGTTGAGTGTTTTGAGTTCAATTTTTTGGAATTACTTCTGTAAATTCAGCCTGTGTTTTTGGGGGATAGAGATTCTGATTTTTTATCAGCGCCCGTCGTGTCGTGATTGATTGTTTATCTAAGGAACCGGATGGGAGGCTGAACCATCCGGCTTTTTTTCTTTTTCTTATTTTACTTGGGCTAGGTATTTATCGAGGCGATCTTTGTGCATCACGAATTGGGGTGATAAGGATTGTGCGCTCTTTTTTACTTCGCTTAGATTTTTGGGGGTTCCTACTTGGATGACTCCGACCATGGCCATTGGTAAGTGGGCTTTGCATTCGTAGAGGTAAATGCCTTCTTCGCTAACTTTCACTGTGATGGCTTTACCTACGGCGGCTTGGAAGGGTTTGGCGCCCGTGGGGATCGATACGGATGAGACGTCGTGGGCTGGGTCTGTCGGGACGAATTTGATGGTGTCACCTTTGTTGGCTTTTAGGTAACCTGGCTCGAAAACCATGATGCCGTCTTTGCCGTTGTTTAGCATTTTGATTTCATGTGTGGCGGCTTGAGCGCCCTGAGTGATAAGTGCGCAGGATAGTGCTGCTAAGAAAAAATATTTTTTCATAAACTCCTCTTTTCTTGTCGAGGATGTCACTCCTAAAAATGCTTCTCGTCAATAAAGCGACCTAAAAAATACACCGGCATCTTAGACGTTTCTCATTAGGATTTCGTTCGGCTTTCATTTGGTTGGAAGGACGCTGAAAATTATATTTTCGAGTGCCCTTTTTGTATGTTTTGACATTAAGGTTTTAATTTTGTTTTCATAGAGACATGCAAATTCTTTTTGTCATTTCCTTTGGTGTTTTGGGAGTTTTGAGTCGCTATGGTGTTGATCGTTTGATTGCGCCTTCTTCGGCGGGATTTCCTCTAAGCACTTTTACAATCAATATTCTGGGATGTTTTGTTGCGGGTGTTATTTATGCTCTGGGGGAGCGTGGGATCATGTCGCAAGCTTTGTTGACGGGATTGATGGTTGGCTTTTGTGGTGGGTTCACTACTTTTTCGGCTTATTCGGTTCAGTCTCTGGATTTACTTTTTAAAGGGAAGGCTTTTTTGAGTCTTAGTTATTTGATTGCTAGTCCCTTGTTGGGATTGCTTTCGGCTTTTGTGGCCGTTCTTGTAACTCGTCGAATGATTTGATTTTTTGTTTCTTAATTTGAAAAGAAAAAAGGGAAAGGTTTGATCCTTTCCCTTTTTATTTTTTAGCGAGCTGTTTGCTCAATCCATGTTGTTGCTTCGCTGACTTTCGCGTAAACGCCTGGAAGGTTTGCTCGAGCGCAGCCTTCACCCCAGCTGACGACTCCGATAAGAACACTTTGTCCCATCATGCCGCCTCTTGCGATCAAGGGGCCTCCGCTATCGCCTTGGCATGAGTCTTTTCCACCACGTGCATAACCTGCGCAAAGCATGCGGCTTGTGATGTTGTTTTTGTAGTTCTTATTGCAAAGTTCGTGCGGTACTAAAGGCACATCTACTTTTTGCAG
Source organism: Bdellovibrio bacteriovorus (assembly GCF_001592745.1). Classification (NCBI taxonomy): domain Bacteria; kingdom Pseudomonadati; phylum Bdellovibrionota; class Bdellovibrionia; order Bdellovibrionales; family Pseudobdellovibrionaceae; genus Bdellovibrio; species Bdellovibrio bacteriovorus. The sequence continues at coordinate 75,096 of NZ_LUKD01000008.1, read as the reverse complement.
ACGTGATGGCAAGCTGTAAGAGTTCTCTCTCGTTGCGCCCCACCCTGCTACTGTCGCTACGATTTCGCCATCAGCCGTTTCAGGAACTTCGATTTCGGTTGTGTTGATCGCGATGGGCTCATACGTAGAATCTTTTTGCAGCTCGATCAAGGCGTAGTCGAAGTCGGCATTGTTATCATCGTATTGTGGATGCGGAATCACGCGCTTTGTTTTAATCACTTCGGCTTTAGAGATTTGTTTTTGGTCGTGCAATCCGATGGCTACACTTCTTACGGTAGAACCTTTTACACAGTGAGCAGCCGTCAGCACCCAGTTTTTGCGAATCAACGATCCGCCGCAAAAGTGGCCTGTTGAACCCTGCAAAGATACGATGAATGGAAATTCACCGGGAGTGGCTTCGACTCCGCCTACGATTTTTGATTGAACGTCGTCAACGGCCCATGAAGTGCCCGTTGTCAGAATAAGTACTGCTAAAACAAGATGATTCAAAAACTTCATTACGTTCCCCTCTTGGTAATGAGTATTAAGACTTTTCTCAGTTTTGCAGTTTGCTTGTCTTACGACAAAGGTTTGAGGCAATACCAGACCTAGGTAGAGGTTCAAAAGCACGGCCTTGGCGAGCTTCTTATCAAAGCCCGCCGACATGTTTATTTACAATCGTCAATATGACGTTCTTGAAGTGGTGTGCTGGCTGAATGCACAAAGTTATAACCGCGGATCTTCGCAGATACCTTTTCTTGCAAATGAACTATACATTTTGTGTTTTCCCAATCCGGGTAAGCAAGTTTAGTTTGGGTTACCGTGATGTCGTAATGTTCTGTTGCCGGATTATTCTGAATGACGTCTTCGATACTTGTTGTTTCGTAAGTAGCCATGCAAGGGGCATTTTCGCCGACGTTGCGATGATTCAGAACTGTCACGGCCGCTAGTCCCGGAATTAGAACTTTGACCAAATAAAGTTCGCCGTAGCCCGCATTGGTCTTACGCACTTGGGCCGTTGAAATATCCACTGGCAAGCGGAATGTCTTTTCGGAAATAACTGTCTCTGTGATGTTCGCGTTGGCATTGAAGCTCACGGTCAAAAGGAACCCAAGCCCTAAAACGATCTTAACTAGTTTCATATATCCCCCGTTTGGTGTTATGTGCAAAGCACGGGGCTATATTTACTATAAACTATGATAATTAAAATTGATGATTATCTATAACTGTGATTAATTTTAACTATGGATATTGACGTTCTTAAATACTTTAAGACTATCGCTAGAACGGGAAATATGTCTCGCGCGGCTCAAGAGCTCCATGTCAGTCAACCGACACTGACCGTGGCTATGCGTAAGCTCGAGGACATGTTAGGAGTCACTCTCTTTGAACGGTCAAAAAAAGGTGTGACGTTGACTCCGACGGGCCTTCAGATCTATCAGTACTCAGATCAAATGCTGGAGCTGTGGGACGAGATGGTGCGTGAAGCCGGATCTTTAGATCAAACGGTCAAAGGCACTGTGCGTTTGGGTGTACACCCTTCCGTAGGCCGCTATACACTGCCCGTTTTTTTACCGACATTATTGAAAGATCATCCGCAACTCAACGTACAATTAATGCATGATCTTTCGCGAAATATTTTACAAATGGTTCGTGATAGTTTCGTCGATATCGGTCTTGTCGTAAATCCTGAAAGGCATCCTGATCTGGTTATCAAAGAGATCTGCGCAGATGAAGTGACGGTTTGGAAAAAGAAGGGTGCTCCGATTCAGGACACATTGATTTATGATGCCAATCTTTTTCAGGCTCAAACCATTCTGGAACGTCTTCAAAAAAAAGGCATTCGCTACGCCCGTAAGATTGCATCTTCAAATTTAGAAGTCATCGCGACTCTTCTGCAAGCAGGTGCGGGGCATGCGATTCTTCCTAAACGCGTGATTATGTCGAACTTCTCTTCTATCGAGGAAGCCCACGATCACGTGGCAAGCTTTAAGGACTCCTTGTGCGTAGTCTATCGTCCCAGTCTTAAGCGCACCGCCACCGGAAAAGCTATCTTAGAAGCGATCTCTAAATCCAAATTCTAATCGAAAGCTCCAGACCATAGACCTGGAGTCCGCCTTCGAGCTAAAACAGAGAGCTCATTCTGCCGAAACAGAGAAATATTTATCAACCTAGGACGGCAGCATGGATCGCAGTGAATTGATTGCGGAAATTAAAAAGCAACTGCAAGAAGAATTGCAGCACTACAAAAAGTCTTTGGAAGACAAAATTCCTGACGAACAAAAGAAGCAAGCCAAAGAAGCCAAGGACGTTGCGACGGCTTTTGTAAAAGAAAATCCGTGGGCTTCGGTGGGCATGGCTGTTTTGGCAGGGTTCGTTATTGCGCGTATGATTTATAGAAGGAAGGACGATTAGTATGATGAAGCTTCTCTTACCTCTTCTTTCTTTTTTCATGGGCAGTGCGAAGAATCTTTTTAAAGAGCCTGGGGTTGCTTTGACTCAGCAACTTGTTTTGCATTTAAGATCGCTGGGTTTAATCGTTACTTCGTGCATTGGAGCACTGGCGCTTTTCTGCGTAGGGCTTTCTTTGTTGATTTCTCGAATCGCTGGTCAGTTTGACAGTGACGAAGCTTTTTATTTTTCAACAGGCATGTGGATCTACTTGGGAATGACGTTGATCTCAGCGGCCGTTTTAATTTACAGCCTTCGCCGGCAAACATGGCTTAAAGCTATGGGCTTTGGTGAAAAACCTTCGAGTAGCCAAGGAAAAAGTGGTGCTCTCGAAAGTGCTGTCGCTTTACTAGTGATGGATTTTGTAGAAGAACGCCAGAGCCGAAGAAAAGAAAAAGAGTCTGAAGCTTCTTAAAAAATGAATGCTCCAAATAAAAAAGGCTGACATAACGTCAGCCTTTTTACTTCAATAATCTTGAAATTAGATATTATAAAGGCCAGCGATTGCAGAACTCGTTGCTATCAGAAGAAATCGCTTTACCTGTCACCTTATCAACCACAGTCGTTACGATTGTCGTGCAAGTTTCAGAAGCACTGATGTCTTCCTGAACTGTCGTCGTGTAAACGATTACGTCACCGCGATCTTCTTTTTTCACATTTGTAGTTACAGGATATGTTTTGCCAGAAGGAACTGTGAAGATCTCTCCGATCATTCCGCCGCCGTCATTATAACCACCACCATCGAAGTAACCGCCGCCTTCACTGCGATCGTTACCTTCGTAAGTTTCTTGACGAGGATCCACTTCTTCACCGCCGCCATCACGTTCATCGCGGTCTTTAGGAGCTGGTTCAGATTTACCTTTTCCTTTTTTTGCGGAAACAACGTCTTCCGCCTGAGATGCAGTAGCTACAGCAGAGTGAGCTGTGAATGACAGAGCAATAAGTGCTACGAATAATACTGATTTCATGAATAACCCCTTTTGATATCGAAAGGAGTCTTTACCACAAAAAAAGGCCTCCGCCAGGGGCAGAAGCCTTCCATTTGAAAAATTTCACGTGTGTCGACTATTTAGTCACAGGGCTGACTTCATTCATGAAATCCATGAAGGCCTGCCACGATCTGCGGTCCGCAGCTTCGTTATAAGCCACTCCCTTCGAGATATCATTTCCCGCGTCTTTTTGGGTGAAAGCGTGTACAGCCCCGGAGTACGCGATGAACTGATAATCTGCTTTAGCCTTATTCATTTCATCCATGAAAGCTTCGACTTCAGCACGAGGAACATTGGGATCAATGGCTCCATGAAGAACTAAGAGCTTTGGTTTGATACTTTTAGTATCCTGAGGTTTTGCTGTTTTTAAGCCCCCATGAAAACTGACGGCGCCCTTGACTGGGAAGCCTGCGCGAGCCGCCTCTAAAGCACCAGTTCCACCAAAGCAATAGCCAATGATCACGATGTTTTTGGCATCTACTTTTTTATCTTTCGTGATGTGATCCAATGCCGCTTTGATTCTTTGACGGTACATTTTCATATCACCGCTGCGGTACTGACCTGCCGTTTTACCCGCTTCTTCCGGGTTTGTCGGGCGAATGTCTTTTCCGTAAATATCGATAGCAAATGCAACATAGCCTTTTTCAGCAAGTTGCTGAGCGCGCATTTTTTCATAGTCGGTTAAACCCATCCATTGATGAACAATCAAGACTGCCGGGCGCGCCGATTTTACATCCTCATTGTATGCGATGTGCCCTTCTAATGCGGTTTTTCCGTCCTTGTACTCCACTGTTTCTGTTTTGATCGCAGCAACGGATGAAGATGCTGCCAAAAAGCCCACGAGAGCCAATGCTGATGCTAAGCCTTTCATTCGAACTCCTTTTCTATGACTAAAGTCTATGTAGACTCCTCGTTCTGGTCAAAAGAGAGCTTCTAAAACTGCTCTGACGCAAAAGCGCGTCCTTTGGGGTGCAAACAGGACCGGGTTGCAAGTTGCGTTATAGACAGGCTCCTTGCCTCCTGTGTTACACTATAAACCTCATGAACCATTATAGGCGCAAGCCCATCCTATTAATCATCTCTGACGACTCTCATCTATGACATTGATCATTGTTTTATTCTTCACCACAATTGGTATTTCATTTCTATGTTCAATGCTCGAAGCGGTTCTTTTGACTTCGACCTCTGCGTACATCGGCGTTTTGGTAAAAGAAAACAGACGAAGTGCAAAACTGCTAGAGCATCTTAAAGAAAATCTGGATCGCCCTATTTCTGCCATTCTGACTTTGAATACGGTATCTCATACCTTGGGCTCCGCAGCCATCGCTTATCAGATTCAAGTGCAGTACGGTGAGCACGCCGTAACGATTGCGTCGTTCGTTCTGACTTTCTTGATCTTGGTTCTTTCAGAGATCATTCCTAAATCTATTGGAGCCGCCCACTGGAAGTCTCTTCTGCCATTTGCGGCTTACACAATCCAACTGATGATCATTCTGCTATACCCTCTGGTGCTCATGTCAGAGTATTTAGGTAAGTTATTCCAGAAAACATCCGAAGATCCGGAAGTGACTCGTGAAGAGATTCTTATGACGGCAGAGATCGGTGTTGAAGAAGGAACTTTAAAAGGTAAAGAGTCGAACATTATTAAGAATCTTTTGATGCTCGATAAGATTTACGTTTCCGATATTATGACTCCGCGATCTGTGTTCTTTGCCCTTGAAAAAGATCTGACCGTGGAAGAAGTCTTCACGAAGTATCGCCCTATCCGCTTTTCTCGAATTCCTGTCTATGCTGGAAGTCTTGATAACATCACCGGGATGACTTATCGCTATAAAATCCATGAGGCCCTGTCGAACGATCAACACGAAAAAAAGATCGGCGAGATGGTGACTCCGATCTCTAGCATTCCAGAGCGCATGACAGTTTCCCAAGTGCTTGATTTTTTCATTAAAGAAAAAGAACACGTTGCTTTAGCTGTCGATGAATACGGGATTGTTGCGGGTCTTGTCAGTCTTGAAGATGCGGTGGAAACTCTTCTGGGAGTTGAAATTGTCGACGAACTGGATAACGTCGAAGACATGCGTAAGTTTGCTTTAGAACAATGGCAACTTCGTAAACAAAAACTCCGTCGGAGTTAATCATGATCCTTCTTTATGTTCCTTGCCCCGACAAAGTCACCGCGCAAAAGATCGCTCAATCTTTATTGGAAGAAAAGCTTGTGGGCTGCGCTAACATCATTCCTGGAATGGAATCGATGTATTGGTGGGAAGGAAAAATCGAGACAAGCTCCGAGTATATCCTGATCTTAAAAACATTGAAAAGATCTGACGCACAGGAAAGAGTCACAAAAAGAGTGATGGAGCTGCATCCTTATGAAGTTCCGTGCGTGATGACTCTCCCCGTCCTAGGAATCAATGAATCCTATAAGAAGTGGCTTGAAGAAAGCATGAAGTAGCCAATATGATGGCCTAAAACCGCAGGAGCCATCATGACTAAGCAAGAACTCGCTAAAAAGATCTATGACGTCGCGCACTTGACCGGAGAATTCAAACTTCGTTCAGGCCAAGTTTCAAACGAGTACTTTGATAAGTATCGTTTTGAGGCACAACCCGCTTTGCTTCGTGAAATTGCAAAACACATGGCTCCAATGATTCCTCCCGGAACAGAAGTTTTAGCGGGACTTGAAATGGGCGGCATTCCGATCGCAACAGCATTATCTTTAGAAACGGGCTTGCCATGCGTTTTCGTTCGCAAAGAAGCCAAAGAATACGGTACCTGCCAGTTTGCTGAAGGCTTAGACGTCAAAGGTAAAAACGTCTGCGTGATTGAAGATGTCGTCACCACAGGCGGCCAAGTGGTTCTATCCACAGCGGATTTACGCTCTATCGGCGCAAACATCAGCCACGTCTTATGCGTGATCCATCGCGGCCCAGTCTTTCCTGAGCCCAAGCTCACCGAGATCGGCCTAGCCCTAAGTCCGCTCTTCAAGAAATCCGATTTTTAGCCGATAAAAAGGACTGGTTTACCTACCAGGAGAATCCGAATGAAAAGGCTTCTATCAGTCCTTACAACGGCAGCCCTCTGCTTGTCTTCCGCAAGTGCGCTTGCGGAGTATGATGAGTTTAGTTGCGTAACGAATAGTTCTTTAAAATTGAGTTCCTTAGAATGCGTGACTTGTGGAATCACTAAGTACTACGCCGATCAAGGAATTGAAATGAACCCATCTCACCGTTGGGTAGCTCTACTAGGTTTAATGGTTCGCGAAAACAAACTGACTCCGCAAGGCGGTCGCGGCATCGTTCGCGATACTGAAGCCCATGAAGTCTTCGTGAAAGAGGTTATCAAAAGAATCCAAGTATACGGTGTGTGCAACGAGTTTACGGTTTCAGAAATGGGAAGCCGTTCTAAAAACATGCACGACATGACAGCGCAGGACTGGAAAGAGTTCTCGATGTTCATTACCGGCGACAAAGTTCCCTCTGATGATACTTACGATAAGTTTGCGAAGAAGTTAGGCTTCAAATCTAACAACGGTCTTTTCGGCAGCGACAAAGGGCCGAAGGCAAGTCTTGATTATTTATTTGAAGGTCACATGGAAAATTTGACCTTAGACGAAAAACGTTCCCTCTTTAAAGAAAAGCTAAATCAAGCGCTTGAGCCGGACTACACGGTAGCCGGAGATAAGAAGAACAAATCCATCGAGTTCGTACGCTCCGGTGATGAAGGCAAAGGCCTAAAAAGATGTTTGTCTGACATCCGCGAACGTTACTTCAGAAAACAAATGTCAGATCAGGAAACTTATAAAATGTGCGGAGTTATCGCTGACTCTTGCGATATCCAACGGGGTTCACTAGATCGTGGACTGGATTTCTGTGCTCACAGAGGTATGGGACTTCGCCCCGCTTCGACAACTCAGCCGCCACCATTTAGTGGCGGCGGCGGCGGCCGAATGCCTCCACCACCAAGACCTGCAACATCAGGAAAAGGTATTAACTAAAAAAAGCCCGAAAGGGCTTTTTTTATTCGCAGTATCCAACCAAATTTCCCTCTAAGATGTCTTCGTAAAGCTTCTGCCAACCCTGCTGCTTGCCTCTAGGTAAACAGTCGATCACTTTTGCATCTATAACGTCCGCACCTAGCTTATTAACCAATCTCTCAAAAGCTTGCGGGAAATTCGCTTTAAGCGATACGACCGACTCACACTTACTCAGGTCATTCTGTAAGACTTGAGGTGTGATTGTCTCTATAACTTTAATCATTTCTTCCTGAACGGATTCTTTTTCTTCTCTCGTAAGAGAAAGAACTTCAGCCACTTGAACTTTCCAATCTACGCTATCTCTTTTCACCTTTTCTAAAATCTCGACACTGGATAAACTCTTTTTGGATAAAATATAAGCTAACAACTTCGCGCTCTTCGTATCGGTAGCTAACTTCAGAAGTCTTTCTGGATCAAGATTCAAAGGACCTTCGAGACGCTCCAATGCCTCAAAAAAATCGACGTACAGGTCACACCTAGAAGAAAGATTTATACCGTTTTTCGCGATATCTGTTCCGCTTTCGTAAATAAAATCAATCGTTCTAGAGCCATCGCTAAGCACTTTAAGAAGAGGGAATCTAGTTTCAGAATAAAAATTGATTAAGTACGCGGGACCAAGATTCATAGACGACTTGGCTTGCTCAAAGTACTTTACTTCATTCGCCGTAATAATTCCGGTTGCTTCATTGAATGACCGCCCCGGCACCTGAAGCATCTGAATAGGCGTATAACTGCCCTTCTTATGTGGCTTATAGGGCGAGGAACCTTTAGACAACAGAGCAATGATAACTTCTTCCCAACCATGAGTGATAGCAATTTCTAAAGCCGTTTCACCTGTTACCGCGTATTGATTAACTTCATTTTGATCAACGTCTCTAACCAATTTGAAAAGCAAATCTTCATCTTTAAGTTTGATCGCTCCGAGTAACTTATCGGGAAATGAAGCACCTTCCATTTTGATAACTTGCTCACGAACTTCTTCCTTCGTCATCCCGATTTTCACTGGCTCTGGAGTGGCCGGTGGAAGTTTGTTCGGGTTCTTTTGAAATGAACACGCACTCACAGCCAGTGAGGAAGCTAAAATTAGATTGAGCGCTAGGGTTCTTTTCATAAAAACTCCGAAGAAAAATTATTCTTGCGAGCAGCGCTCGGCGATAGCGGCTTTGATGACTTCGAGTTTATCTGTTGTGCCTGTTACATCCCATTGCCATTTGAAGTCGCGGCAGTCTTGCCAGCTTGGGAAAACCATGTGGCCGTAGTTTTCAGAGCCGTCGTCGCGCTTGAGGCGTTTGTAGACGACTTTTTCGATGCGGTTGTAGGATCTGACAGGCAGAATTTCTCTTTGAATCAGATCAATTGCCAGTTCCACGGAAGTTACAAAACCGATTTGGCCTTCCATCGTCGGATATTTGGAATCGACAAGCTTCGAATAGGCTTCGCGAATGTACTGAACCGCTGGAATGTGCGGATGCTCTTTGACCATTTGATCATACACCGTAGCATCGAACTGGCCGTTGTCGCCGAAGTAAATTACAAGTTCAGGGCGCTTCTTCGCCAAGAGCTCGCGAATCACTTTTTGTTTTAACTCGGGATCTTGAGCGATACCAGGGTTCGTGTGCAACTTTGTGAGTGGAAAGTCATTCTCTTCCAAAAACTCTTCGTGCTTATCGGCCATAAGAATTCGCGGAGCCAAACTGACGTAATGGAATTCAATATTGCGACCATAAGTCTTTTTCAACTCTTGATAAAGATCGGTCATACCGGCAAAACGACTGTCGTCATCAAAGAAAGACGTCGCCGCCCGTTTTTTATTCAAAACATTGCTGACTTTGATGGTGTCATCAATATCCGAAATCACCAGCACTTTTGCCAAAGCCAATTGCGAAACCAAGCTTAATGACAGAATCAATCCTGCAGCTAACTTCATACGACGTCCTTTCAAAAACCGTAAATCTTGCCCTTAAACCCGAAAATCCCCTTGCCGGAAAGACCGACTAATAAATAGACAGCAAGCGCCAGCCTGCGTCTCTTTAGGACTCCAGAAAGGTTTTAGAGCATTTGAATGTCACGGTTTCTGAAAGAGCAAAGACAGGACCAAAAACTCAGCTTTGAGGATGTGATTTGCCTCCATGAACCAAGTCCACCAACGAGTTGATCGCATCCTTAAGTCCCACGGACTGAGCAGCCAACGACTCTGCGGATTTCACGGCTTGTTCGCTCGTTTGATTGTTCTTCTGAGTGATATCATCAAGACTGGTCATGGCGTGCGTAATTTCCTCAATGCCACGAGACTGCTCTTGACTGGCGGTCGCAATTTCTGAGTTGATCGAAGCGACTTTATTTACGTAATCAATGATCTCCGACAGAGCGACTTTACTGGAGTGCGCGACTTCAGAACCGTGATGAGATTTCTCGACATTGTCTTTGATCAAATCACTGATTTCCTTTGCTGAAGAAGCACTTCTTTGTGCCAAGCTGCGAACGGCTTCTGCGACGACGGCAAAACCTTTTCCTTGCTCTCCCGCCCGAGCAGCCTCTACAGCCGCATTCAAGGCTAAAAGATTTGTCTGAAAAGCGATGTCATCAATAACTGTGACAATCTCTTCAATGCGCTTGGAACTGCCTGCGATATCCTCCATCGCAGCAATCAATTTAGAGATTTCACTTTCACCTTTTTCCGCTGCTGACTTTGCTGATCCTGAAAGCACACTGGCCTGTACACCGTTTTGCGCATTCAAACCAATTGTCGTTGAGATATTTTCAACACTGTCAGTGGTTTGCTGTAAAGATTGCGATTGAACTGACGTCGCTGCCGATAAAGTCTCTGCCGTCAGAGCCATACCTTCCGAGGCATGCGCCACATTTTCGGCATTCGACAACAGATTTTCTGCAATATTCACCAAAGTGCGAGAAAGCTTCGCGGTGAAACTCTTTACCACGATAAATATCACCAATAACGAAACCAGAATAATTCCCGACATAATCAGAGCTGAGCGGATGGCATTCTGAGTAACAACATTCACCTGCCCTTTGATTTCAACTAAAATCTGGTCAATCGGCCCATCCAAAAGCAAAACGGCCTTTGCCATGGCTTCATTAAACCCACCAAGATCCAATCCGTACTGACCCTCGGCTGATTTAGCAATGATCGCCTCATAGATCATCGAAATCATCTGCCAATCTTCATTCTGGCGAAAAGCCTCAAGACTTTGTTTGACCTCAGGAGAGATATCTAACAAGGGATTATCAATATTCCCCACGACGCCGTTATACAGCTTTTCCATCTTTCCGACATTGGTGGTGCTTAACGGTGCATTCGACAATAAAATCGGAAGCAGCATGGACTGCAAGCGCGCTCCGGATTCACGGGACTGTTCCAGGATATTAATATTGATAAGATTGGACTGCACATGCGCTAAAGAGATCTGTCGCGCCACTAAAATTTCAAAATGGATCAATCGCGAAACCAAGCCATCATAGCTTTCAAATACTTCACCGGAAATCTCAGTATCCACAGCCTTACGAACATGCGCCAGGTCTTCGGCCATCTTCAACTGCGACATTTTCATTTCTTCGGGCAAGGAGCTTTCATAAAGCAGAGATCGAAATTTCTCTAAAGACGAATCCAAACTTTGACGTTTCGCTTGAATCTCCTCCAGATTCTGGGTCCCGATTAAGATCAGGCCCACGTTGGCTCTTTCAGACTGCAATTCCTTAACAAGTTTTGCGGTGGAGGCAAAAAGCTGTGTTATGACGAGTGTATTATTGGCCTCTTTATAACTGCGCCAATTATTATGAATATAGAATCCACTTAAAGCGACGAAAGCAAAAAGCGGAATGGTGATAAGCACAGCTATCTTCGTCTCTAAACTGACCTTCATAATGCAAGAACTCCTGATGAGTGATGGCCCTTATTCGGTCAATCACCAAGCCTCATCAAGAGACACTCGATAAAATTTTAATAAATCCACCTCGGGCCGTGATGGATCTTCATAAAATCTCGCCGATAAATCAGACGGACAAAGAGTTCACCTAAAGGAGACCTTGAAATGAAACAACATCGCGCGATCCTATCCACCCTCGGACTATTGCTAATTCTTTGTGCGCCAACGACGCACGCAGAAATGCCCCCCTCCACTCCCGCACGCATCGAAGCTGGAAAAGCGCTGTATCAGAAAAACTGCTTAGCCTGTCACGGTGAAAAGGGAGATGGCGCAGGTCCCGCAGGGAAAATGATGAAACCCAAACCTCGCGACTTTAAACATGCGACATTCGTGAATGGTGATAAGCCAGAAAATGTACTTAAAACGATCGGCGACGGCATTCCAGGAACTGCGATGGCACCATTTAAGACCTTAAGCGAAGACGAAAGAGCTTCCTTAGCTTACTATGTTTTGTTTCTGAAAAATGGAAAATAAAAAAGGCGGGTCTCCCCGCCTTTCCTATTTTTCACCTACGACGTAGGCAATCCAACTTTGACAAGCTTCCCCGTGATCGACACGAGTGAAGTTTCCATCACCGGAACCATCTTTCGCGGTTCCTTCCCAATAAACATGCGTTTTTCTGAAACCCGCCTCCATCATGATGTCGCGAATTTCAGGGATCGTCCAAATTCTCCAGTCATAAGTGAAAACTTGTTCGATCTTTTTTCCACCCACACGGAAGTGAATGTGGAAAAGAGCTTCATTCGTCACCGGATCGAAGTTCGTTTGATCCCAGTAATAAGTGAAACCTTCATGCTTGATGGTGTCTTCAATAGCATCGTAACACTGACTGCCACCGAAAATATCCACTAAGAACATGCCGTCTTTATTCAAAGACTTTAATGCATTCACGAAATACTTTTTGATCACTTCACGCTGCTTAAAGCAGAAGTAAGAAAAGTTCATTGCAGCGATAATGTCTGCCTTTGGCAAGTTCGGATCAAGAACGTTGCCTTCGATCAACTTCATACGGCGTTGCTGTTCCGGACGCAGTTTAACAAGATAGTTCTGACGTCCGTAAGCCATCGGTTCTGGATCTAGATCAATCCCGACCGACTCGTGACGAGGATTGAGTTTAATCCACTCTGTCGAAAGCGCAAAAGTTCCGCAGAAGTCTTCACGGAATGTGCGTGGGTTCTTCCCTTTCAACTCTTTGTAAGTATCACGGATAAAAACCACATCGTTTTCAGCGGATTGAACAGCCTTACGATAAAGTTCGTATTTGTCGAAGTGAACCTTCGAACTTTTTTTGTTCACACGACGGCGAACTTTTTTCTTATGAGCCAGATCCATTTTTGCCATTAAGGTACTTCCGCCACAACTTCGCGAATTGCCGTTTCAATATCATGCAACTGAGGAACGGAATTCTTTTCTAGATTTGGATGCAAACCAATACCTGGCAAGTTTTTACCAGCAAGAACACGAGGGCGCGCCATCAATTGATAGAATAGCTCTTGTGTTGCACGATAAGCCAAGTGCTCACCGAAGTTTGTCACTTCAGTATCTTCGTTCACGAAAAGAACGCGACCCGTTTTTTCAATAGAAGATTTAATCATCTGCCAGTCATAAGGATAGATCGAACGAAGATCAATCACTTCAACAGAGATACCTTCGCCCGCAAGTTTGTGAGCCACTTCATCACAGAGATGAACCATACGACTGTAAGTAACAACCGTGATGTGCTCACCTGCATGAGTGATTTTACCCTTACCGATTGGAACGATGTACTCTTCCAAATCCGGCCAGCGAGGTTTCCAGCCTTCGGCGTTTTGCACAGGCTTATCAATCATCGCTTTTAATTCTTTTTCGTCTGAAGGCTCACCAGGGATCAATTCGTCACCCTTATGGCGCATCAAAGCTTTTGATTTAAGATACAACACTGGATTTGGATCTTTGATCGCTGCCAGCATCAAGCCGTAAGCATCCAAAGGATTTGATGGCATCACGATTTTCCAACCTGGAAGACGAGACGCCCACGCATCAAATGAGTGAGAGTGATAGACAGATCCGAAAATCCCAGCACCTACCGGAGTCATCACAACCATTGGCAACTGAACTTGACCGTTCGTACACCACAAAGTGTTTCCAGCAATTTTTAAGAGGTCGATTGTGTTAAAGATGTAGTCTGCAAATTGGATTTCAGCCACACACTTGTCGCCACCCATCGCAATACCCATCGCCATACCAATGATACCACGCTCATCAAGCGGAGAATTCCACGCTGTCTTAAGGCCTTGAGTCGCCGTGAAAACACCACCGAGTGGAGCTCCCACGTCTTGTCCGAAAATATCTTTTACGCCCAAATTAGTTTCACCGTAGTGAAGGGCCATTCTGATAGCTTGTGCTACGCTTGCCATTAGAATTTTCTCCAGTCTGCATTTTCGCTATCAACGTAAACATGTTCCCAAACAGATTCTGGTGTCGGTACGGGCTCGGTACGAGCTTGCTCTTGAGCCGCTACACCTTCTGCTTCGTAGATTTCCCAGATTTTCTTCGCTGCTTTTTCAGTCAAGATTCCAGCGTCGATCAGGCGATTTTCAAAAGTGAAAACCGGATCTAACAAGTGAGCTTTCTTATTAGCTCCATCGGCCGAGGAGTGACCATACAAACGACTGACGTGAGCCTCGATAAACGAAGGCTTACCTGTTTTACGGATGTATTCCATCTCTTCTTGCATCGCCAAGTAGGTCTCAACAGGATCATTCCCGTTGATCACACGAGCACGAATGTTGAAAGCCTTCGCGCGATCCGCAATGTGCGTTTCACCATGCTGACCTTCAAACGGAGTCGAGATACCGAATTTATTATTTTGAACAGTGATAAGAACCGGAAGCTCTTGTCCCTTACGAGAAGCTAGAATCAATGCCGAAGCGAAATCACCTTCCGCCGTACCCGCATCACCACCAGTCACAATCGAAAGAGCTTTTTTACCAAAGCGCTTTTGCACGTGAGCCGTACCGCAAGCCAATGGATACTGAACTTCGATAGGAGAAGTCACAGGAGCTACGTTCCACTGAGGGAAGCAATAGTGATTGGCAAAGTTACGACCACCTGTTGAAGGATCTGTCGCACGATTCATAATCAAACGAATCGAATCCACCATGTTCATTCCTAAAGCCACCATCGTCGGAGTACAACGGTAGTGCAAGTGGAACCAATCATAAGCAGGCCCTTGCCCCTTACGAGCCAACAACCCGAGCGGAACACCAAAAGCTTCCTCACCAGGTCCACCGATCCAGAAATAAGCTTCACCCGCTTTATAGATTTTAATCAAACGCTCTTCAAGAACGCGCGATTTCACCATCAAATCATGAATACGAAGTAAAAGATCTTCCGACAACCCACCAAAGTTATCCGCTTTGGCCGAAGCTTTCTTAGAAGCCTTCACAGCCGTCTTAGCCGAAGTCTTCACAGACTTCTTAGCCGCAGACTTACTGCCAGCTTTCACAGTGGTCTTTTTAGACATGAACTACCCCTTAAAATAGGACCCAAATTGCCGCTCTATCTAAGCGAAAAGAGAAGCTTTTGTCACGGCCAAAGAACCCCAAAAACCCGCTGAAAACCAATTAAACCGCCCTCCCACCAAAAAAACACCGGAAAGGCCACTTCATTCCACGAAAAAACGACCAAACTCAAAACAAATTCCGGGATTTTCTTTCAAAGAAAGGAAAAGGAATTCCAGCACAGATTTGCGGTGGCAAGGAGGGGGTGGCAGCTTAGGGACCAAGCGCGAAGTGCGGCCTTCGCCGGCGCAGGATGCGCGAACCGCCCGAACGGGCGGCGGCGATGAGCAAGGACGCGTGCCGCACGAAGCGATTGGAGCCATAAGCTGCCACCCCCTCCTTGCCACCGCAAATCCGTCGCTCGAAGCCTCCCCTCCCTCCGTTCGAAGCAAAAAAAAGCCCAGAATTTCTTCTGGGCTTAACAACAACGAACGTGGAACGAAGCTACTTGGCGCTGGCTTGTTTGGGGGGCACGAGAGCTTTCCCCTCTTGCAGCTGAATCAAATCAAGAAGTACATTTTCCGCTTCCTGAATATCAGGTCGCTTTAAGTACTCTTCATTTTTCTTAGCCTTACTAGCAGTCTTTTTCGCTTTTTCTTTTTTATCTTTTTCGTTTTTATCTTTTAGCACTTCGCTGACACGGATTAATTTTCCGCGCGCTTTGGCTTTGTTCAACTCATCAACGATCTTTTTGAACTCATCGTTTTTAGCAACGCGATCCGCAGATCTTTCTTTCAATGACTTGATCCAATCGGACTTCAGCTCTTTCCAAGTTCCAGGGCCTTCTTTCACGTAAGCATCTGGAGACAAGAACGCCTCGATAGTTTTCGGAGGCAAAGAGTAATCCATGTACTTTTCACCGATATCATCCGTGCTGAATGGACCCGGAAGAACCACGTCGGCATCAACACCACGGTGCTGAGTCGACTTGCCACCAGGGATGAAGAACATACCTACAGTGACTTTAATCGCGCCCAAATTATTTGGAATCGGCAATACCGATTGAACAGAACCTTTACCGTAAGTGTGGTCGCCACCGACGATCACGGCCCGTTTATAATCTTGCAAAGTTCCAGACACAATCTCTGAAGCGGAAGCAGAAATACGGCTGGTCAAAACGACAAGCGGTCCCGCCCAGTCCACAGCCGGATCCGTATCACGCAATGCAGACTCTGCACGACCTTCGTTTTTAGAAGATTGTTTTACAACGTTTCCAGTTTGGAAGAACAGACCGGCGATTTTCACCGCGTCTTCAAGTGATCCACCACCGTTATTAGAAAGATCGAGCACCAAGCCATCAACTTTCTTTTCGTTCGCTTCTTTGATCAGCTTTTTCATATCAGAAGCTGAAGAGCGCCCCCCACGGCGAGAATCCGCATAGAAAGATGGGAAGTTGATGATACCCAATTTCTTCTTCTGACCGTTGATTTCTTTATCTTGATAAATGATAGAAGCTGCTTCGTCTTCAAGATTTACTTTTTCACGAGTCAAAGTAACATCGAAACGATTTTTCGCATCACCGGATTTACGCAAGATCGTCAAACGCACTTTCGTGCCTTTGTTACCACGGATTTTTTTGACAACGTCTTTTAAATCCATGTCGATCACGTTTTCCATCGGTCCTTTTTCCTGACCAACAGCGATGATTTTATCTTGAGGTTCAATCAAACCTGATTTCGCAGCGGCGCCACCAGGTACAAGTTGTTCAACAACTGTGAAACCGTCCTGAGAAGAAAGTGTCGCCCCAATACCTTCCAAAGAAAGGCGCATTTGGATTTCAAAGTCTTCAAGCACGTCACGAGAGAAGAAGCTGGAATGTGGATCTAAAGCTCTCGCGAAAGAATCAAGATAGCCAGAGAATAAATCATCCAATGAAGTTTCTTGAGTTCTCTTCACTGCACGCTCGTAGTTCTTAGCTACATTCTTTTTGGCTTCATCAAGTTTCATGTCGGTCGCTAGATAGTTACCAATCTGGAACTGAATGTATTTTTTCAAATACTCATTGGCTTCATTAGAGTCTTTAGGCCAAGGTTTTTTATCCGGATCAAAAGTAAATTCCGTTTGCGCATCGAATTTAAAATCTTTGCCCAGATATTTTTTTGCAAACTCCGCGCGATCTTGCACTCTTTGCAGAACGATTTTCTGAGTGGCTTCTAAGAATGAACAGTCACGGTTTTTCGTTTTATCAAAAACATTTCCGGCTGTTTTTTTAATGGAATCAACATCGGCTTGAGTTAAATAAATTTTGGAAGGATCTAAACGCTTCAGATATTGATCCATCACGCGAACTTGCAATTCTGTATCGCGGTTAGAATATTTCACGTGATTCGCTAAGAAACCTTGTTCGATCACAGTAAGATATCGGCACTCTAAGCCCTCTTTCAACTGGGCAGATGCCAAAGAGGAAACGGCTAAAGAGCCGGCAATAATGAAACCTTTAACGCCATTTGAGAATGAACTCATGCTGATCCTTCCATGCAGCTTCCCCTCTAGGAAGCCATACTGATTTCACTAGATTATCAAAGATTTAGAAGGAGGCATGCAATTTATGAAGGACGTTATAAATTAGGACTTGTTATTTATTGTTAAGACTTTTGTCGATCTTCTTCGAAGAATGACAGTTGTGAGAGGTTCTCCACTTTTTCACCGCGAAGCCCGCCCAACTTTATTTCATGTTTCACGAAATTTCCATGCTGAGTCTCGATCAGGAAGAAAGACATCTCGGGGAATCTCGCCTTAAGTCGAGTCATCTCCTCGGCGATGAGTTGGATATTCTTGGGGTCATCATCCGACATCCCAAAGCGATGATGAGGATTGTAACCATAAGTTTCAATCGCAGTTTCCACACTCGCACGGATGGCGCGTTGTTTAAGCTCCGCAGTTCCTTCTTTGAGTTCTGCGTCTCCCAAAAGTGCCCGTGTCTCTTTGTGACTCACAGGATAAACGCTTAGGTAATTGGGCTCCAAAGGAAGAAGCTTGTTTTGCACAAAAACGCGAATCCCGTCTTTCAAAGTTTCGGGATGATGTCCGCGGGCAGTGATCACCGACAAAGGACGTTGATTGAACGTCGCATGATAGAAGCATTCCCATGACGGGCCCTTCCACTGAAAATCAGGAAAGCCTAGGGCTTCAGCCACATCCTGCACGAAGATCTGTTTTTTTCCCTGAAGCTTTTCAATATCCTCGATGTGATGGTCACGGAAATTACGGAACGTCCCGGTCATGTCACAGAAATCTAAATCATAGTCCGCATACGGACCGGATTTCCCAATAGACTGATGATACTGGGCGAAATCTCCACTGGAGATTTTCACTTCATGACGATCGGTTTTATGGAAAAGGATCAAAGGTGTGGTCAAGAAAGCAATGTTGTCGTCGAAGTCGAAGAAATAGAAACTACGACCGCCCAGATGAAAGTTTCTATCTTTCTCTGGGGAACGGTTGATCCCTAATTCTAGTTGTCCCTTACGGGAACTGTTACTCATACGAACTCCAACGCATAGACCGAATAACGTGGAGCAAATTTAGCAAAGAATCCCCCTTGGGAAAAGGGGGATGAACAAATTACTTTTTTGACTTGCGAGTGACTACTTTTTTGACACCTAAGACTTGCGCTTTTTCTTTCGCCGTCTCAGCTTGCTTTAAAGACTTTTTCGGAGCCGCTTTGGGAGCTGCGGATTTCGCCGCGCCCGCACTTTTACCCTTGGCTTTGGCCTTTCCTTTGCCCTTCGCGGGTCCACCCTTTTCGTTGATAAGAGCGACCGCTTGTTCCAAGGTCACTGTGTCCGGAGTTGTTCCCTCTGGCAGAGACACGTTCACCTTTCCGCATTTAATATATGGTCCGTAAGGTCCGTTATAAACTTGGACTGCGTCTGTAGTCTCAGGATAAACACCAAGCTCTTTTAAAGGAGCTGCTTTTCCACGACCCTTTTTCGGCTGGCTCAGCATCTCAAGAGCGCGCTCCAGCGTGATTGTGAAAATGCTTTCGCCCTTAGGAATCGAACGATAGTCACCGTCATGCACGATAAAAGGTCCGAAGCGACCTAAGCCCGCTTTGATCTCTTTGCCGGTCCCTGGGTGAGTTCCCAAAAGTTTTGGCAAAGACAAAAGATCCAAGGCCATTTGCAAATCCACTTGCTCTGGCTGTGTGTTCGGCGGAAGAGACGCCCGTTTCGGTTTGTCATCTTCAGGACTCACATCACCCAACTGAACATAAGGACCATAACGGCCGTTCAACACATAAATCGGCAAGCCTGTTTTTGGGTCTTTTCCTAAAGCATCGGCCCCATTGATTTTTTGATCAATCAGCTTTTCTGCGATCTCAGGAGTGATGTCTGCTGGAGATTCATTATCCGGCAAAGAAGCACTGACATCTTCCCCATCACGAGTCGTTGTGACGTAAGCACCGTAGCGACCGACGTGGAATTTATATCTATCCATGCCTTCCAAAGTCATCGTACGCGCTTCATCCGGATTGATTTTTTCTTCTTGAGTATCAACGAGCGCACGCAGACCTTTAGGGCCTTTATAAACCGAAGCTAGGTACTTTTCCCAATCTAAATCGCCATCCGCGATATTATCCAGGCTTTGTTCCATTTCAGAAGTAAAACCCAAATCGACGTATTCAGAAAGATAGCTGCTCAAAAGTTTTGAAACAATCATCGCCGTGAATGTCGGAACTAGAGCCGTGCCATTTTTACGAACATAACCACGATCAATAATAGTTCCGATGACAGAGGCGTACGTCGACGGACGACCGATACCTTCTTTTTCCATAGTCTGTACAAGGCTGGCCTCTGTGTAACGAGCCGGTGGCTTTGTTTCATGAGATGTCGGATCCAGCTTCGCACACTTCACGCTGTCTTTTGTTTTCAGAGCTGGCAAACGCACTTCGCGTTCTGCCAAATCTGCTTCCGGATCATCACTGCCTTCGACGTAAGCGCGAAGGAAACCGGCAAACTCAATCGTCATACCAGAAGCCCCGAACAAAGCTTCACCCACTTGAATTTTTGCACTGACTTGTTTCTGACGAGCATCCACCATTTGCGATGCAATCGTACGTTTCCAGATCAAATCATAAAGGCGGAATTGAGTGCCTGTCAGACCTGTTTCATCCGGATCCATAAACTGATTTCCAGCAGGACGAATCGCTTCATGGGCCTCTTGCGCGCCTTTGACTTTTTTCGCCGCGTAAGTGCGTGGTTGCGGTGGTAAATACTCTTTACCGTACTTGCTGCCAATAGAATCACGAGATGCCGTGATTGCTTCGTTCGACAAGAACGTAGAATCCGTACGCATATAAGTGATGAAACCTTGCTCGTAAAGTTTTTGAGCCACTTGCATGGTTTCACGCGAACTCAAACCTAATTTTCTGTTCGCCTCTTGTTGCAAAGTCGAAGTGATAAATGGCGGTGCCGGTTTTCTGAAAGTTGGTTTTTCTTCAACTTCCGTAACTGTCCAGTTCCCCGCTTTCAAATCGGCCGCAAGTTTTGCTGCTAATTTTTCATCAAGGACTAGAACATCTTTTCCGGCCGTCAACTGACCCGTAAGCCCATCGAAGTCTTTACCCGTTGCGATTCTTTGATTCTTGTACTGTTGCAGACGAGATTCAAAGTTCACACCATCTTTAGAAAGTTCAGCAAGAACTCCCCAGTAAGCGGATTTTTTAAAACGAATGCGCTCAAGTTCTCTTTCAACGATCAGGCGAACTGCCACGGACTGCACGCGACCCGCAGACAGACCGTAAGCTACTTTCTTCCACAAAAGTGGAGAAATCGTGTAACCCACCAAACGATCCAAAATACGACGCGCTTCTTGCGCACGCACCAGGTTCAAATCGATTTCGCGCGTATCCTTCAAAGCTTTCTGAATCGCGTCTTTAGTGATCTCGTGAAACACCATGCGCTTTGTTGGAACTTTGGGCTTTAAAACTTCAAGCAAGTGCCAGCTGATAGACTCCCCTTCGCGGTCTTCATCGGTCGCGAGGTAAAGCTCCGTGGCCTCTTCTAATTTGTCCTTCAAGTTCTTTACGACTTTAGTCTTGTCCTTAGGCACGCAGTAAAGAGGTTCGAAGTTCTTATCTACATTGACCCCAAGTTGGGCCCATTTTTCTTTTTTTACTTTTTCAGGAATGTCTTTCGCAGATTGTGGCAAATCACGAATATGCCCCATGCAGGACTCAACCACATAATCTTTCCCGAGGAATTTACGAATGGTCTTAGCCTTCGTTGGGGACTCCACAACGACCAGCTTGATACCATCAGATGCTTCACTTTTTTTGGCCATGCTCTAATTCCTAAGGGCTCATCCAAAGTCGAGGGATAACGACTCTTGCAGCCCGACCTATATATATAGACAAAAAATGAAGGCGATTGCTTTCAGGTGCAAGTCTAATTTTTGACAAGCCATACCAAAGGTACCTGCTTCCCTTTGTTTAAAAAAGGAACCAGGTTGATAATTTAAGCATGCAAAATGTTTCTCACTTCTCTGAACGCCTGCAGTTTCTTCTGACTGATATCGATGACACTTTGACTGACGAAGGCCTTTTAGGTCCTGAAGCTTACACAGCTTTGTGGCAACTTCACGAGGCAGGAATCCACGTGATTCCGGTAACTGGCCGCCCTGCTGGGTGGTGTGAAATGATCGCCCGCGTTTGGCCCGTCAGCGGCATTGTCGGAGAAAACGGCGGATTCTACTTCCGCTATCACGGAAAAAAAATGCATCGTCACTTTTTCTTCGATGAAAAAACTCAAAGCGAGAATCGTAAAAAACTAAACGCGCTAGAAAAAGAAATTCTGCAAAAAGTTCCGGGCTGTGATTTAGCAAGCGACCAGTTTTGTCGTTTGATGGATTTAGCCATCGACTTTTGCGAAGATGTTGCCGCTTTGCCACGGGCCGAAGTTCAAAAAATTGTGGACATCTTTCACTCCCATGGCGCTCAGGCCAAAGTCAGCTCCATTCATGTGAATGGCTGGTTTGGCGCTTACGACAAGCTGACGATGTCACTCAAATTTTTAGAAAAAGAATTTTCCGTCACGGCCGACGAGGCCAAGAAAGTTTGCGGATTCAGTGGGGATTCCCCAAACGATGAGCCCATGTTTGCCTATTTCCCGCATAGCTTTGCGGTGGCGAACATTCAAAATTTCATTGATCAGATCAAAAACAAACCTACGTATGTGTCTCAACAAAGAGGCGGCTTGGGTTTCACAGAAATTGCGAACGCGATTCTTAAACAGAAATAAATTTCTTCGGGGCATTTCGTCAAATTCGTTCACGGAGATGTGCCCCTGAAACTCCCTCAGCTCTTCCTCTCATTTTTTTAAAGTGGTTCCGCTTTTGCAACTCTTCCCAAGGAATGACGTGTATGCACAAGGAGGAACACATGCCACATCGCAGATCACCGCAGGACAACTATTCTCGACAACAAGGATCGCACGGCAGTGAAAGATATCACGGGCCTCATCGCTTGCAGAGAGAAGAAAGCCCCCGACATCGATCTCGTCCAGTATCAAACTACAGCGAGGGGAATCATGGAGCCGGCTATCGCGACGCCGACGACGAACGTGAATCACGTCGTGAACGCGACCGCAACTATGACAATGCCGATGAAAGTATGAACCGTGATTACAATCGCGGTCGTCGCCGTCATGCTCAACGAAGTGAATATCTGAACGAACCGCAAAATATTTCAGACTGGGCCCCGCAAGATCGCTACAACGAGATCTGTCAGGACCGTTTCCGCGAGTGCCATTCAGATCATCACTACCCACATATGGGGAGCAATCATCAAAAAAATTTCGAATATCACCATAACGAAAACAATACGGAAGAACGCTTTCAGGAAGACCTTCGCCGCGGCCGTCACTACAAAGAATATTAAAGGGATATGACATGAAAAAGAAATCATCCAACAAATTTGCGAAATATGTGGGTTTGGGACTTTTGGGATATCTTGCCTATGACCTCGTTAAAGGAGCTCTTCGTCGCTTTAGTTTTCAGGGAAAAGTGGTGCTGATCTCTGGAGGCTCTCGAGGCCTGGGATTTGTCTTAGCAAATCAACTTGTCGAAGAAGGTGCATCGGTGTGCCTGCTTGCGCGCGACGAAGACGAGCTTAAGAAGGCGCAAAACTTGATCCAATTCAATCACCCGAACTCTCAAGTGATTTATCAAATTTGCGACTCGACGAAGTCGGAACATGCAAAGCTTGCCGTGAGTAAATGCATAGATCACTTTAAGCGTCTGGATGTGGTCATCAACAATGCCGGCATCATTTCTGTCATGCCCTACGTCAACGCGACAGAGCAAGAGTTCCGCGATTCTCTGGATGTTCACTTCTGGGCTCCGTTCAACATCATTGAAGCGGCAAGACCTTACTTGATGAAAGACGGAGGTCGTATCGTCAATATCAGCTCTATCGGCGGTCGCATGGCCGTGCCTCACCTTGCACCTTACTGTGCAGGAAAATTTGCACTGGCGGGCTATTCTAAAACTTTACGAGCCGAACTGATGAAGGATGGCATCTATGTGACGACCGTATTCCCGGGACTTATGCGCACGGGTTCTCAAGGACATGCCGAGTTTGGCGGCCAACATGAGAATGAATTTGCATGGTTCTCTATTTCAGGCTCAATGCCGCTTCTTACCGTGAGTGCGGAGTCAGCAGCTCGGCAGATTATTCGCGCGATGAAATATGGAAAGGCGGAACTGACAATTTCGATTCCGGCCAAACTGGCGATCGGATTTCAAAATCTATTTCCAGAAATTCATGCCGACATCTTGTCTTTAGCAAACACCCTGTTACCCACGCCTACCGTGCATAACACCAAAAAGCTAGGCATGGATTCTCATTCCGCGATTTCACCATCGGCGGCGACGCGGTTGTCGGAAGATGCGGCTCGTAGAAATAATGAACAAAGGTTCTAGGGGTTCCCCTAGAACCTTCCACGATTTAAATTCGATCTTTTAACTCTTTCACATTGTCAGCATGAGAGCAGTGAGCGCAGCAATAGATCTTTCCCTGCGCTTCCAGTCCGTGCCCTATGATGCGTGTACGACAATGCTCGCAACGAGGTGCCAGTTGATTGATAGCGCACTCAAAACTATCAAACACATGTTCTTGGTCGCCGATCGTCACTCGAAAAGCCTTATCATAGACGTTGCCACAATTTTCACAAGTTCCCATCGTGAACCTCCTTCCTGCCATTCCCAAAATTTATCATGGGTCCAAATAGGTATGGAGCTGTATTTGCCCAACAGACTTTCCGCTTGCGACCAAGGGTGCGAGCGATTAAGTTTAATCTTTAAAGGAAACAAGAATGAAATTTTGGACTTTGGCTTTTATATTTCTCTCTGTGCTGACGGCCTGTTCGGGCAAAAGTCTTTTAGGGTTTGCTGAAAAACCGGAGGCGAAGCTAGAAAACGTCTATGCGAAAGATACAAATCTTTCAGGAACCACATTGGTCTTTGTCGTGAACGTGCAAAATCCCAATCGTTTTGACATCGAAGTGGAAGAAGTGGCGTACAAAGTTTTTGTGGGCGATAAACAACTCACAACCTCTAAAACAGATAAGGCGATCAAGGTTCCTGCATCGAAGGACGCCAACATCGAACTGCCATTACCTGTGAAGTATGGCGACCTGATGGGACACGTGGCTTCTATTTTAACTTCGGGTGAATTGCCGTATAAAATTGAAGGGGATGCGAAATTTTCTTTTGCGACCATCCCCTTCACTAAAGAAGGAAAAGTGGAACTTCGCTAGGCTATTAAGCGCCAGCAAAGCTTAGACTTTTGATAAGAACATCAGGACAAATACGAGAGCTGCCGGGTTTATTGTATTCATTCCCCAGCTCTTCAATATCACGTAAAAGCTCCAGCACATTTCCAGACATAACAAACTGGTCAATAGCGCCCACGAGCTTTCCGTTTTCATATAAGAAGCCTTCTGCTGGCATAGAAAAATCCCCTGTGGATTCTTTAAAGCCCGCGTGCAAGCCCCCCGAAAATTCTTTGAGGTGAACAACTTTTTCATAAGAACTTAAAAGTTCCTGCAAAGATTTTGTCCCTTTAGCCACAATCAAATTTGTCGGCGCGATCGACGATTGAGAAGCCGGGCTGCGACTTGCATGAGCGGTGTGAGGTAACGACATCTTCTTAGCGTATTCTAAATTCGTTAAGAAGTTCTTTAAGACGCCCTTTTCGAATAGAACTGTCTTTTGTGAAGAAGAGCCCTCATCGTCGAAGGGTCTGACCGCAGAACCACGAAGTTCAAATGGATCGTCCACCAGATAAAACTTTTCACTGGCAATCTTCTGACCCAATTTTCCATCGAACAAAGATTTTCCTTCATGCACTTCTTTGGCAGAAAAATAATCATTAATCATGGCTAAAATCATGGGGAACTGAGTACGGTCGATCACGACAGCATACTTTCCAGTTGTCAGCTTTTGTGCTCCCAGTCTGGATACTGCGTTATTAACACCTTCATCAACCACTTGGTCGATATTGATTTCTGAAAATTTACGAGCAAAGAATCCTTCACCACCCATTTTCGAAGACTCCCCCTCTTTTGCCAAAGGGTAAGCATAACCAGAATAATAGGTCTGTTTAAACTCTTGATCCAAACCTTCCGAGTTTAAGATGCGCTTAAAGCTCACGGAAGAATCAAAATTGGAATACGGAACGGACTGCACACGTGCATCCTTGCTTAAACATTTTTCTTCAAGCAATCGCGCGATTTCCATCTTCTTATCCATTTCGATATTTTCAGGATTAAAAAGATTCATGGATTGATGTGCGACAGGTTTTGCTAAAGGCACTTCAAAGCCTTCGCCCTTTTGCACGGTCTTCGCGTTATTCAAAGCCTCACGATAAGTTCTTACCAACGACTCTTCGGAAAGATTTTCGGTGTAAGCGTAACCTTGGTTCCCACCTAAGATCACACGGAACCCCGCCATCTGAGACTGTGTCGACTCAAAGGCATCCAACTTCTTTTTTTGGTAACCAATGCTAAGACTCTCACCACCCGACAAAAGCATTTCAACTTTGGCGCCGTCTTGACGAGCTTGCTGAGCGATTTTTTCGAAATTAGATTTAATAGCATCCATTATTTCGCTCTCCCCCCAACCATCAGGCTGGAAACAAGAATTTGTGGTTGTCCTACGGCAGCAGGGATAGATCCACTGACCGAGCCGCACATACCGCGAGCCAATTTCAAATCATCAGAAACTTTGGTGATTTTTCCAAGTGTGTCGATTCCGCGACCGATCAAGCAAGCGCCTTTCACGGCTTCTTCAATACGACCGTTGCGAATGATGTACGCTTCGCCGACTTGGAAGTTATAGTCACCTGTACCTGGGTTGACTGAGCCACCGCCCATTTTCTTTGCGTACAATCCGTAATCCACGTCACGAATCATATCTTCGAATTTGTCTTTTCCGGCGGCGATGTAGGTGTTTCTCATACGAGATGCTGGAGCATACTTGTAGGATTGACGACGACCACTGCCGGTCGCTTCGTAACCTGTTTGACGAGAACCCATTTCATCGACGATATAGGATTTCAAAACACCGTTTTCGATAAGAGTCGTCTTCTTAGTTTTATTTCCTTCGTCATCAAGGTTCAAAGAACCCCAACCGTTTTCAATCGTTCCATCATCGATCGCCGTCACACTTTCGTGAGCGATTTTTTGTCCGAGCTTACCGCAGAAGACCGAAGCATCTTTAGCGACGCTGGTAGTTTCTAATCCATGTCCACAAGCCTCGTGGAAGATCACGCCACCAAAAGCGTTATCAATCACCACCGGCATTTCACCCGCCGGAGCATAATCAGCTTTTGTCAGCATCATGGCACGATCGACCGCCATTTCGGCCAAAGACTTAAGGTCGATTTGATCGTAGATTTCAGAAGTTCCCATGTGACCTTCGTCTTCAGAGGCACTTTCTTTCACACCGTTATGCTCAACAAAACTTTCCATACGAATGCGGCTGTAAGCACGCTCATCATAAGCCATCAAACCGCGAGAGTTGGCGATTTGCACTTTCTGAAATTTTTCATTCAAACCCGCTTCGACTTGAGTGACCGCCGAATTGCGCGCGCGTGAGTATTGATCCACTGAATTCAACCAGTGAAGTTTTTTAGCGCGATCCATCTCCCAAGGCTTTTCACCGTAAGTATGGATGGAATCAAATGGCACTTGCATCAAAGGCATGGATTTTTTGGCATCCCCTTGACCACGGCTTTTCGCCGCATTCAGAGCGGCCTTCACCAAGCCGTCTTCAGATAGATCGTTGGTGGTTACGTAAACAATTTCATGCCCGAAAAACAAACGAATGCCCGCTCCGTAAAGCTGGCCCACGATAGCTTGTTCTGGTTTTGAATTTAAAATGGAAAGTTGAGAAGAATAAGTGTCCTCGAGAAAAATATCCGCGAAGTCAGCACCGGTGCTTAAAGCCGCATCCAGAGCCTTAGTAAGGATATGAGGTTGAACGATCATAGGACCTCCTTGATCTGACAAGGATAGCCCGAAAGAAAGCCCTCACTAAAGAGAATTCGAATAAGCCGCAACGGAAACGAAGGCCGGTATCACTAATTGATACTTCAAACAAAGGTGTCAGCGTGTCAAAGGTCGAGCCGAAAGCTCCCTGGCACCTTTTGGAAAAGAAAAAGCCCGCACCTTAAGGAAAGCGGGCTTAAATCTTTCAAATCTCAAAAATCTTACTTACGGATTTTTGCTTTGATCATGCGTTTTTTAGTCGCAATTCTTTTTTTCTTATGACGGATGCCTTTTCTAGATTTGCCTTTTACTGCCATGTTAATTCTCCTTTAAATTTTTTCGGGAAAGCTGCTTCAGCCTACGCGCCCGAAGGCGCTTCGGCACTGCGACCTGCCGATCATTTTTTATTCGTTGGAACGTTCATCAATGCTGCAAATGGGTTGTTGAACGGATTTGCAGGTTTTGGTGGAGGACCGGAAGGACGTTGATCACGGCCACCGCCCTGAGGACGGCCGCCACCAGCCGGTCTTGGACCGCCGGCGCGTTGATCAGGACGTCTTTCACCACGAGGCGCTGAAGCCTCTGGAGCGTCATCCATCTTCATTGTCAAAGAGATCTGGTTTTTCACCTGGTCTACTTTAAGAACTTTAACAGTCACATGATCGCCTGGATTCACGACTTTACGAGGATCATCCACGAACTTGTGAGAAAGCGCAGAAATATGCACCAAACCATCTTGGTGAACACCGATATCCACAAACGCACCGAAATTCGTTACGTTCGTCACGATACCTGGGCAGATCATGCCTTCCTGAAGGTCTTTCACTTCCATGATGTCGTCACGGAATTGGAAAACCTTGAACGGATCACGAGGATCACGACCTGGTTTTTCAAGCTCTTTCACGATGTCATCAAAAGTAAACTCACCGACTAGCTGAGCCCATTTTGTTCTTTGCGCAAGCAACTTCTTAGCACCTTCACCGATGATTTCGCTCAAAGAAACACCAAGATCTTTCGCCATGTCCGTCACCGCTTGGTAACGCTCTGGATGGATACCTGTTGAATCCAAAACTTGTTTTCCAGAAGGAATTCTTAGGAAACCCGCTGCTTGTTCGAAAACTTTTGCAGAGAATTTTGGTACTTTCAAAAGCTCAGAACGGTCTGTGAAAAGAGTTTTCTTACGAGCCTCAACGATGCCTTTTGCCAACGCCGGACCGATGCCCGCAACGTGAGACAATAAAGCCGCCGATGCTGTATTCACGTCAACGCCCACAGCATTCACGCAAGACTCAACCACGGCTTCCAATGATTTTTTCAATTGGGATTGGCTGACGTCGTGTTGGTATTGCCCGACACCGATAGACTTAGGATCTACCTTCACAAGCTCCGCCAAAGGATCTTGCAAACGACGCGCGATCGAGATCGCACCTTTCACTGTCACATCCAGATCCGGGAACTCTTCACGAGCGGCTTCTGAAGCTGAGTACACAGAGGCACCCGATTCAGAAACCATCACCACTGGAATGTTCTTACCAAGATCTTTTAGAACTTTTCTTAGGAAAGATTCTGTCTCGCGACCCGCAGTACCGTTACCGACAGCAATCGCTTCGATTTGAATTTGTTTTAACACGTCACCGAAAAGAGCTTTCGCTTTTCTGTCGGCATCGTCACCCAAAGTGTAAAGAACTGTGTGAGAAATGAAAGCGCCAGATTTATCAATCAAAGCTACCTTACAACCCGTTCTTAAACCCGGGTCGACACCCAATACACATTTTGGTCCATAAGGAGAAGCCAACAAAAGCTTACGTACGTTTTCAGCGAAAACGTTGATAGCGTCTGTGTCCGCTTTTTCTTTAAGAACACGGTGAACTTCATTCACAACTGATGGAAGAACGTAAACGTTCAATGCCAAACGAGCGCACTGTTTTAAGTAGTCGCCGATAGCATTGTCCGGAGTCGACGTTGCGAATTTTTCGTAAGACTTCAAGATGTCTTCGTCATCGCCTTTCACATCAACCGAAAGCTCTTCTTCTTGCCAGCCACGTCTCATCGCCAAGTAGCGGTGATTGTTTTTCGCATCCATCAAGTTTTTAACGGGCTCTTCAAATTCTTTGTACATGTCGTACTTAGAGTTTGGTTTAAAGCCCTTAGCCGCTTTAGAAACGATACGGCCTTTTTCGTTGTAGTTTTTCGCAACCATCGCACGAAGATCCGCATCATTGGCGATTTTTTCGACGATGATGTCTTGAGCGCCTTTAAGCGCTTCTTCGTATGTTTGGATTTTTGCAGCCGGGTTGAGGAAGTTCTTTGCCTTCATTTCCATTGTTTGATCGTCTTTGATCAAACCGTGGCCCATTTCCCAGATCCAGTTTGCCAAAGGTTCCAAGCCAGCTTCGCGGGCAATAGTCGCTTTGGTTTTTTTCTTTTTCTTGAATGGTTTGTAAATCTCTTCAAGTTCGCCCAAATCCCAAGAAAGCTCGATGCGCTTTTGGATTTCAGCGGTAAGGTTGTTTTGTTCTCCGATTTCTTTAATCAAGAACGCCTTACGCTTGACGATTTCGTTGTAAGTTTCGTGACCTTCGATGACTGCGCGAATTTGAACTTCGTCCAAGTTGCCAGTTTTCTCTTTACGGTAACGAGCGATGAAAGGGACAGTAGCGCCCTCTGCCGCAAGCTCAATAACAGCCTGTGCTGATTTTGCGGGAACAGTTGGGACAATACGAGCCAAATAACTCTGAAGAGCCTGATCCATAGAACCTCTAGATTTAATTGGGAATTTAAGGTTGAGTTAAATTAAATCAATTATTTGTGACGGAACATGATCAGACCATGTGTTGGATCGTAAGGAGAAACTCCCACGCTAACACGGTCACCGACCACGACACGAATGTTAAAACGTCTCATTTTTCCGCAAAGTTTTGCGTTAATGATCGCTTTGTTATCAAGTTCAATTTTGTAAAGGCCACCCGCAAGGGCGTCGATTACTTTTCCGTCAATTTGTACTAAATCGTCTTTTGCCATGCAGATAAATTAGTAGGTCAGAAAGGGGCTGCTTGCAATACCTTTTTTAGAAGAGCTCTCCCTTAAGAGAGCTTTCTGTTGCTGATCAGCATTCGCTTTCCGTCCTCGAAAAGCACCTCTAAACGGTCATATTCATTCGATAGAACATATCCCCAGCCAAAGATCTTATGTTGCAGCGGAGTTTTAGCTTCAAACTGCCCAGAAATGCTGTAGGCAGGGGCTTTGACGGCTTTGTATTTCTCATGAAGTTCATGCCACTTCACTTGATCTTCAGACAGCCCGCTTTTATCAATCTTAGCTTTTTTCTCTTTTTTAGGAGCTTTTTCAGCGACTTCAACAACGGGTTCTGCTTTCGCCTTTTTCTCTGCCTTTTCCGCTTTCACTGGAGCTTCAACGGGAGCTGATTTTTTTTCCGGCTTTTCAGCCTTCGCTTCCTTTGCTGGCTTAGCGGGTTTTGCCGCCACTGGTTTCGCAGCCGGTTTAGCTGCCGCCTTCGCCGCAGGTTTTGCCGCCGCTTTTTGTTGCGGTTTTGCTACTGGTTTTGCTGCTGCCTTTTTTGCTTTTGCCGCAGGTGCTTCCTTTTTCGCAGCCTTTTTCGCCATCTCAGTTCCTCTCTAAAATTAAAGGTGAGAAAGAATCAAAAGTGTTTA
Organism: Bdellovibrio bacteriovorus; assembly: GCF_001592745.1. Taxonomy (NCBI): domain Bacteria; kingdom Pseudomonadati; phylum Bdellovibrionota; class Bdellovibrionia; order Bdellovibrionales; family Pseudobdellovibrionaceae; genus Bdellovibrio; species Bdellovibrio bacteriovorus. The sequence continues at coordinate 43,993 of NZ_LUKD01000008.1, read as the reverse complement.
ATTAGCTGGTTTATACTATCACCCAGTGACTTGACATCAAAAAAATAATTGTTAAGTGTTAGCGCGAGGCATCACTATGATTACAGCTGAAGTTATCAAAGATCTAAATTCTTCCGATCTCTCTTTCGTTTCTGGTTCGCTGCAAGCAGTGGCTCAGAAGGTTCTTCCACCCGAAAAAGCAGACGCACAAAGTTTGATTTTCGTATCGAAGAAAGAGCAACTTGATTCCGCTTTGCAAGCACAAGCTCCCATCATCGTGGCGCACAAAGCTTTGCAACTTCCTGCGGACTCTAAGACCACCTTCTTCCAAGCCGCGAACGTGCAATTGGCGATGGCAGCCATCCTTCCCCTTTTTGACGGAAAGATGAATCGCTTCAACCAAGAAACAAAAATCCACCCGACCGCCTTCGTTCACCCGACGGCTCACTTGGGAAAAAACGTGGGAGTCGGCCCCTTTGCAGTGATCGGTGAACATGTTAAAATCGGCGACGGCTGCACTATTGGCGCCCACACTGTTGTTGAATACTACGCCGAAATTGGCGACCACACGATCTTGCATCCACAAGTTTTCGTCGGAGCTTCCTGCACCCTAGGTTCTTATTGCGAAATTCATCCTCACACGACAATCGGCGCTGACGGATTTTCTTTTGCGATGACCAAAGAAGGTACTCACAAAAAAATCCCGCAAATCGGCCGCGTGGTTATTGGAAATCACGTCGAAATCGGAGCCAACTGCGCAATTGACCGCGCGGCTTTGACTGAAACGCGTATCGGCAATGGGACGAAAATGGATAACTTCTGTCACGTCGCCCACAACGTTATCATCGGTGATAACTGTGTGATGGCCGCAGGTTTTAAGGTGGCAGGCTCTAGCACCGTCGGAAATAACTGCATGATCGGCGGAGACGCCGCGATCTCAGATCACGTCAATGTTGGCGACAAAGTGATTCTTGCTGGACGCTCTGGCGTCACGAACGATGTCACAAAGCCGGGTGCTTACGGAGGTTACCCTCTAGAGCCGTTGCGTGATTCTCTTAAGACCTTGGCAAACAAGGCGCACCTAACTCGAATCAGAAAAGACCTGTCCCGCGTGATGAAACACCTGGGCCTCAACGAAGAAGAATAAAAGGAGACGCATCAATGTCCTATCAGTTTTATAAAGTCCTTCACATGCTGGGCTTCATGATCATGTTTTTTGGTTTCGGAGGACTTCTCATTCCGGCTTTCGCAAAACTCACTTTGACGAAAGGCGCGCGCATCATGGCTTATGCTACTCATGGTGTGGGTCTTCTTTTGGTTCTTGTCAGCGGTTTTGGTATGGCAGCTCGCTTGGGAATGGTTCAAGGTTTGCCAACGTGGGTGCAAGCTAAGATCGGTATCTGGTTAGTTTTGGGCGTGGCTATTTCTTTGGTGAAAAGAAAAGGTTACTTCGGTTGGCCTATCGCGATCCTTCTTTGGATCTTGGGTGGCTCTGCCGCTTACATCGCGATCAACAAACCGTTCTAATTTTAAAATTTAGAAAAATAATAAAAAAGGCCCTGGGATTCCGGGGCCTTTTTTATTTCTAATCAGATCAGCCCCGTCTGTGGTACTTAACCTTTTGAACTACTTAAGTTGTCGGACATGAACTTGTGGCCGTTTGATTCAAAGACAACCATCACTCGTCAAACTTACAAGCCTTGCGAACTTCTTCCACTTTGTTTTGCATTTTACTGAAATGGGAACCTTCCCAATAAACTTTCTGGCAGTGAGGGCACCAGAAGAAGCTTTGATAAATAGAAAAGGTTTTTGCATCGACTTTATCTTTTACTTTGTCGCGATCAATTTCTTCGATCGGCGTATTGCACTTAAAACAACGAGACAAAGCATTTTCATCGGGCATGATTCGGTAGTGCTTAAGAACTTCAACAAGCTGATCTTCGGGCTCTTCGCTTTGAACAAGGTATCCCAAGTTTTCAGGCATGCGGGCAAAAAAAAGGCGGTCCTTTGTTAAAAGAATCCGCTTTTGATGATAGGCAATTTTTAAGAGTTCATCGTCGGAAAGAGCTTTGAAACTCGCGGCATCAAAGCCCATCATGCGCAACCAGCGCACCAAACCCAATAAATTTTCGTCGACTAAAAATGTGTGTTTTTCATTCATGGTTTCAAATCGCAGCGGACACTGTGTGTGCCCTGTGCGATACGAACCCAGCTTACTTCTTTTCCCGAAAGCTCAGAAGAACTTTCCAGTTTATCGACCATGAGATTTTGCAGAATCACGACGCTGTCTTTTGTCTTTAGATCGTCTTCAATTAGAATTTGATATTGAATCTTTTTAGCGTCGTCGCCGAACTGAATTTGCGCAAAACGACCCAAACTGTCTTCAATGACAAGGGTCATAAGTGCGACTGTCTGCTCCTTAACAAGCTTGTCGTTTTCCGTGTAACGGCATTGAACGTTTTTATAGGAAAGAACAGGCATTGCGGCTTGCGCGATGCCTGGAAATGCTAAAAGAAAAAGGACAAGCGATTTCATAAGGACTCTTTCGCGAGTGGCGCTCACGCGCCTTAGAACATGCTATATTTTAGGAAACGACATTCGATATTGCCGTTAAATACAAAGTGCTTCTTCGTCGATTTCAATTTCAAATCAGCGATCAACTCTTTGTTTCCAGAAAGAATCCACGCGTCCCAACCTTTGAAACGATGTTTAAGCGTAAAACTTAAATCACGATAGACGTCACGAAGATTGTCTTCATCACCGATACGCGCACCGTACGGAGGATTCACAATGATCAAACCTTTTTCAACTGGTGGCTCAACCGTCGCTACCGATTCTTTTTTGAACTCAATCACTTGATCAACGCCCGCACGTTTTGCATTATCTTTGGCATTTTTAATCACGCGATTGTCGATGTCGAAACCATAGAATTTGAAATCAAGTTCTTCTTTTTCCGCATCCATCGCCTCTTGAACAACTTGCTCCCAAAGGCCTTTGTCGTAGTTCAACCAGTTTTGGAAACCGAAGCGAGTGCGATTCAAACCCGGAGCGATATTCAAAGCCATCATTGCGGCTTCAATCAAGAAAGTTCCAGATCCACACATGAAGTCCACGATCGGAGATTTTTGATCCCATTCAGAAACTTTGATCAGGCCTGCTGCCAAGTTTTCTTTCAAAGGAGCATCGCCCACTTCTTTACGGTAGCCACGCTTAAACAAGCTATCACCCGAAGTGTCGATCGCAACGTTGAATTGATTTTTAATAGCGCGAACGTGAATTCTTAAAGATGGATTTTCATTATCAACGTCAGGACGTACACCAAACTTTTCACGGAATTGGTCGACGATAGCGTCTTTCACTTTCATCGCAACAAAACGTTGATCACGCATTTTTGAATCAGACACACTCGCGTCGATAGAGATCGTTTGCGTTGGCTTGATATACTTCGTGAAATCATGGCGAAGAATTTGATTGTAAAGCTCTTCCGGCTGATAAGCCGTGAAATCCAAAACCGGTTTTAAGATACGGCTTGCAAGACGAGATTGAAGATTCGCTTTATAGCAGCCTTCCCAATTGCTTTCGAAGAAAACGCCACCGATGTATTTTCCGGTAACTTGAAGACCGAGGTCTTTTAATTCTTGTTCAAGAGGTTCTACAAGGCCACGAGCTGTGGAGGCAAAAAACTGAGGCATAAACGGTTCCTTTCCGTTGGTTAAAGAAGCCTGATCCCTCGCCAAGCTTCCCATCTAAAAATACCGCTATATTTGGAAGGCACTCGATGACTGCCGAGTACTAGGGACTATCCCAGAGGCAAACGCCGAGTTCCACAGCAGTAGCCCCGAAGGGGCACGTCCGCGAGGACTGTCCGAGGCCCTTGCCTCTGGGATAGTCCCTAGTACTCGGCGGTCATCGAAGGCCGCACTATGTTTCGCGATATTGTGGTCCACCGCCCCCTTCAGGAACGGTCCACTCGATGTTTTCGAATGGGCACTTAATATCACAAGTCTTACAGTGAATACAGTTGGTATAATTGATTTGTAAGTCCTTCTTACCTGCTTCAACTGTAGACGGTACCATTTCGTATACAGAGGCTGGGCAGAAATGATTACACGGTGATTTGTACTGAGGCTCACATACCGAACGACAGATATCCCCATCCTTAAGGATCAAGTGATTAGGAGAATCCTCGTCGTGCATAGTGCCCGTCAAATACACACTAGAAAGCTTATCAAAGAAAAGCTCTCCGTCAGGCTTAGGCAGCTTATTATCCTCATGATCTAGACCATAAGGACCCCAAACGTCGACGACCTTTTCAGTCGTATCGGCGTCGATATGATCGATTTTCATGAAATCATGAAGACCGCGACCACCCGAGATCTCTTGCAATGCCAAAAGCGGCATAGATGCAAACATTCCTTTGCTTAAAGTTTGGTGGAAGTTACGAACGCGGTAAAGATCGTCTTTCACATAAGAAGACTCAATACGCTTTTCATAACCTTGGGTAACAGCTTCAGAGAAATCCGCACCCTTCGCCAAACCTTCCATAATGGTGTCAGCGGCTTGCATACCCGACTTCATCGCCAAGTGGATGCCTTTGAGCTTTTGTACATCGACCATGCTTGCAGAGTCTCCGCAAACCATGAATCCATCGCCGTAAAGCTTCGGCATAGAATACCAACCACCGGCTGGCAAAGTCTTACCACCGTAAGCGACCACTTTACCGCCCTTGAGCATGCTTTGCAGGAACGGATGAGTTTTAAGTTTTTGCAGTTCACGATGTGGATCCAATAGAGGATCTTCAGAATCCAGGTAAGCTACAAGACCTACGATGATCTTGTCCCCTGGAAGAGTATAAATGAAAGTTCCACCGATAGACTTAGAAAGAGGGAACCCCAAAGTGTGAATCACTTGGCCCGCTTCCACTGTACCCGCTGGCATTTGGATCACTTCCTTAACGCCCTCTTCGTACACATCTGGATTTTTACCGGCGCGAAGGTTCAATTTCTTTTCCACTTGTTTGAACAAAGATCCACGAGTTCCTTCTGCGAAGATCGTGACTTTGGACTTCAAGATCAAACCTGGTTCGAAGTTCGCTTTAGGTTTGCCATTTTTATCACGGCCTTTATCACCCGTACGAACACCGACGATTTTATTTCCTTCATAAAGAGCTTCCACCGCAGCGAAACCTGGGAAGATGTTGATGCCCTTCTCTTCACACTTCGTTGCCAACCAGCGGTTGAACTTGCTTAAAGAGATGATGTAGTTGCCTTCATTATGGAATGGAGGCGGAGTGATCGGAAGTTTGAAAGAGAAATCAGAACCTAGATAATAAACAGCATCCTTCTTAACTTCGGAATCGATAGGGCAACCTTCGTCTTTGAAGTTAGGAATAAGTTCACTCAAAGCTCTTGGATTTAAAACGGCGCCGGAAAAACTGTGCGCACCAATCTCAGAAGCCTTTTCCAAAACCACGATCATTTGATCAGGAATTTGTTCGCCTTGTTTGCGACCCGCGAAAATGTCTTCGTTGTGTTTTTGAATTTGATTTTGCAAGTGAAGCGCGCAAGAAAGTCCCGCAGCTCCGCCGCCGACGATCAAAACGTCAACGTCCATAGTCTCGCGAGTTACGCCTTCTGGTAGTTCAGTATAGATTGACATAGGTACTCCAAAATATTCTCAAAACAAAAATTCTAATGCTGCTTCAGCTTCGGGCCGAGGCCCTGCGCTCTGCCGGCTCTTCAGCTCTGCGGCCATCCGGCCCTACTCCTCAGTAGCTTCTTCTTTTACTTCAGCTTGAGGAGCTAGCTTACGCACAGGGGTTGTTAGCTGACTTTGGACTTTGAGGTCTTCTTCGTCACGGCCGCCAGGATAAATGCGTTTTTTGGCCTTCTGAGCGAGTTCAGCTTCACGGGCTTCGTCGTACTGAGGCTCTGCCGATGCTTCTTGAGCAAGGGCTTTAAAGCCCACTAAAGACGATAGCAGAAATAAAACTAAGAAAACTCGGATCATAATCCAGCTCCCTGTTAGCGCTTTGAGCGCATATTAAAAGCTAATTGAGAAAATTGTCATTGAAATAGTGCAGGATTTCTAGACTTTAGGCAACCCTTAGCCCACCGGCAAGCGACGATGGAACTTCATCGGGATTTGCGCGCGCACTTTGTCGATGCGATCTTTTGTGAACTTCGCAACCGCGATGCCTGGCGCCCGCTTTTCAATTTGTCCCACAACGGTTCCCCAAGGATCAATCAACAAAGAATGCCCGTAAGTTTCGCGAGTGCCACCATGAGAACTTGTGTGCGTACCACCCTGTGCCGCGGCGACGACATAAGACTGATTCTCAATCGCTCTTGCTCGCAGCAGGATTTCCCAATGGGCCTCTCCCGTTTTAACAAGAAAAGCTGCGGGCAATAAAATCACATCCACTTCCTTGCGAGCATACTGAGAAAATAGCTCGGCAAATCGCACATCATAACAAATCGCTTCGCCAATTTTCCACCCATCAATGTCCAAGATATTCGGGCGTTGACCATGACGAAAAACATCGGATTCCCGAATAGGTTTTTGTCCTTCGAGTTGGATGTCGAAAAGATGTAGCTTTTGATAAGTGGGTCGAACTTCTCCAAGTGGAGTGATCAGCATGGAAGAATTATACAAATGCCCCTCTACAAAAAGAGGCACCGAACCCAGGTGCAAAAACGTATTATATTTTTTTGCGGCCTCAGAAAGTGACTTGAAGGCCGAGTGATCCAAGGCGAAACCTTCGATTTTTTCGCCCTCTTTCAGTCGCAAATACAGGCAATTTTCAGGAAAGCAGACCAGACGAGGTTGAGATTGTCGGAAGGTTTCTTCAAGAAGAGCTTCCATCTGCATAAGGTTGGCGTCGACATCGTCAATCGATGTCATTTGCACTGCTGCGACCACCAACTCAGAGGAAGAACTCATTTTTTTACTCCGCAGAATCTATAAGAACATTGGAAGTGCGTGCTTCTTTAACTTCACGGCAATTCCACTTTGCTTCTTCTAGATTTTTGCGAACATTCGATACGAATTCAACGCAAGAGTTTGGATTGAGGCCAGAGCCAATGGTTTCATCCACACCTTGTTTCGTGTAAATCGCGCGGCATTTTGAGTCTGCGCCCATTTCAACACGCAAGGTACGAACGGTCTTATTGTTCTTGCACAACACCAAAGAGTCGCCAAGATCCGCGGCTGCTAACGACGCGAAAAAAAACACCGTCGTCGTCGCCGAGAACAGTGCTACTTTGCTTTTTAGTGCTGAGATTTGGTCCCTGTTCAAGCTGCTCTCCTCTATTTCAAAGTTCAGTTGAAATACAAACTTCTAAACCCAACTTTGATTTTACGCAGCTATATAGGAGACTAAAACGAAGAGATCGCTGTAAGGACCAAATTTAGACTTTGTCTTAGGAAAACTTTGCCGCCAGGCAAAGCCAGGGTGCTGTCAGGACGACAGCACCTTCAGAGATGACTAAGCTGATTTAGACTTAGTAGCTTTTTTAGAAGTCTTTTTCTCTTTAGTAGCAGCTTCTACCAACTTCACATTTGAGTAGTCGATGAAGCCTTCTTTTTTCAAAAGACCGTCTTTTTTGTCATAGTGTGTTTGTACTTTCACACCTTGAACTTGGATTTTCATGTTTTTAACGTCAACAGCCATTACTGAACCCTTCTTACCTTTGTCAGATCCAGTGATAACTTGTACAGTTGCGCCTTTTTTGATTTTCAATTTCATCTGCGGCCTCTTAATTACTTCTTAGTAGAGATTTTCTTTTTGATTCTCAATTTAACAGCCATAGCTCTTTTAGAAAGCTTAGCGTCGTCAGAATTAAGAATAAAGTTGTCGAAACCGCCCATGTGCTCCATGTCACGGATCGCGCTAGTTGCGATTTGCAATCTCACCATTTGGTTCAAAACACGGCTAAAGATGCGTTTTTTTTGAACATTTGGTTGAGCTGTTGATTTAGTTTTAATGTTGGAGTGAGACACCAAGTTTTTTACAACAGGGCCTTTTCCAGTAATTTCACATTTGCTCATACGAAGCTCCTCTAATACAGTCTGGCTACAAGTCTGGGTCAACGCCATCCTTCAAATTAAATAGGGGCGCCGCAAACAAGAAGTAACCATATAAAGTAAAAAGACACTTGATGGCAACTCTTTTTTCTTGTACACACATTAACTCGCTAACCAATAGGAAATCTAAAAAGAGGATAGTAATGAAAAAGACAACTCGTAGCAAATACCGTCAAGAATTCTCCGGCGACCACGTATTCGATTACAAAGATCCAGCATCTTTGACTCGTTTCATCGGTGACGGTGGTAAAATCACTCCATCTCGCATCTCTAAACTATCAGTAGCTCAACAAAAGAAAGTGGCTGCTGCAGTTAAAAAAGCTCGTAACCTAGCTCTATTGCCTTCTGGTTCAGACGCTTACGATACTTTCCACAGAGCTGAAGCAATCTCTCCAGTTCCTTTCGAGATCTAATCCCGAATAAACTGCTGAAATTATAGATTTCCTGTTGGGAAAACAAAAAAAGCCGGTCCAAGACCGGCTTTTTTTATGCCCAAAAACTCCCCTCTTCTTCCCCATCAACCCTACGCGCCACCCGAAACGTTCCCAGAGGGGTTCAGCCAAGGCGCGACCGAGGAAGGCGCGGAGGCCTACTGGAGGTAGGCCGCACAAGCCGCCCGCCCAAGCAACGAAGGATCAACCCTTCTGGGGACGTTTCCAGGATATGAAGAGCGTCACTATCATCATGACCATGTAACTTTTACTTGAGAACTGATGCAACACCGGTCCCGGCACCCCAAAGGCCGATAGCTGATCAAATGGCACTCCCCAATTTAGAAGGCGAATTCCTAAAATCGGTAAGGCAAAAAGAATCCAGAACTGCAAAACCGCCGCAAACCAGATGGGATGCGCGAACTTGGCCCGACGATATTCAAGAACCATCAGGACCAGAGGCAATAGAACAAATAAAAATCCCGCGACCGTAGCCGCCACCTGACGGTCCGCTATCACTCTAAAGATAATCATCACCAAGGCGATCACGATCGCTTGCGCTAATAAATATTTGGAAAAAACATTTCGTCTCATGTCCAAGAAGGTAGTCCACGAGGCTAGACAACTCAAGACAAGGAGCAGCTCAATTCAAATATACCGCAGCTATAGGCTGCATGCATCCGGCTTTCGCCTTGCACAAAGGGTTCATCGAACAACAACACACTTTAAAAAGGAACCCTTTATGAAAAACGAAATGACTTTAGAACTTCTTCGCAATCAGCTTAAAAACTTCGGCCTGAACCCTGCGGAATGGAACATCTCTCGCCTGCAGGCTTTGAACTTCCTGGTTCAAAATCGCAATGACGAAACATTCGCTTTGTACGGACGGCTTGAGTATCGCAACCGCAAGCCGCAGTGGAAATCTTTGGAGGTGTATTCTCTCTAGAAAGCTTCGCAACGAACCGAGAACAAACTTCGATTGAAAATATCCTGCTCATTCAACATCAGCGTCGCCTTACGAGGTTCGACCGCTACCTGAGTAGGATCTGTCGGTGGAGGCACTTCCTCCCCCGGCAGTTTTTCATATATTTTTTTACGCAAATTCACCCACGCTTCTTCGCCGTTGGCGCGAATGTAGATGTTCTTCAGACGGCAGAAGATCGCGATGTCGGCTTCTTGCATCCAACCAAATCTTTCAATCCCTGGCTCGGGCGGCTTAATCCCCCAGGCCAAACGCGCCATCAACTCAATCCCGTCATTCATCGCCGAGCGCACTTCGGTCACGTTAAATAACTGCGTCGTGCATTCGCTAGAAGCCTTCCCGATACCATCTGCCACATTTTTCAGCACCATGAAGTACTCATAGCAGGAACCCGCGCTGTTTCCGAGCTGACAAGCCTCTTTAGCGCGAACAATTGTAGGAGGAATTTTGTTCTTCTTAATCTCTGTTGGGAAGATATTCCCCTTCTGCAACTCTTGAAAAGTCGTCTGCTGGGAATCACAAACCGTGTGCGGCGGGCTGACCAGCATGAAGACGCCGATGCCTATTAATATGGCTAAAAATGCGAGAACAGGTTTGGGAAGCGAGTTTATGAAGTTTTCCATGAAAAAAAGAATAGCAATGTCGTGCGTTACTATCTAGTGATTTGACAACAGGGCCAATAATTATTTATTGTCCACTCCTCGTCGGGGAGTAGCGCAGTCTGGTAGCGCATCTGGTTTGGGACCAGAGGGTCGTAGGTTCGAATCCTATCTCCCCGACCAACTTTTTCAAAAAAGCCGAGTGGCATCAAAGATGCCAGTCGGCTTTTTTGTTTTTGTGATCTGGAAGCGATAGGCTTCGAATTTATCGGTCAAGCTGTCGTAGGTTCGATCAAAATAGCAGGATGCTATTTTGAGGGTGCCGGAGGCAGTCCGCAGGACCGAGCGCCACGACGGCGCGAGCCCCATCCTATCTCCCCGACCATTTTTTTAAACAGCGCGGCTGTTCGTTCGATTCTCTCATCTCACCATAATTTAAAAAAATGTTGCTGAACCCCATCGCTATGGCGCTGGGGCCCATTTGGTTTTGTTCTTTTGAAGGTCTTAGTTGCTTCGATCGCCCTAGCAGGATGCTAGCGCGAGGGTGCCGAAGGCAGTCCGAAGGACCGAGCGCCACGACGGCGCGAGCCCCATCCCGTTCTATCCGCCCTTTTTTTTTACTTTACTCTGCCCTTGGGGCGGACTTGAGCCTTAGTATCAGAGGTTCATGATGAAGAACTGGCTTACTATCAGCGAATTTGGCGAACTCACAGGGCTTTCGGTTAAAGCTTTGCGCCTCTATGAAGAAAAGGGGATTTTATCTCCGCATACTCGGAGTGAAAGCCGTTATCGCGTGTATACGACCGAGCAAGTCTCGGCGGCGAAACGCATTGTGCACTACAAACATCTTGGTTTTACGCTTGAGCAAATTAAGACATTGTTGCGCGAAACTAACGAGCAATCACTGCAAGAACTCCTAGAAGCGCGTCTTTATGAGAGTCGCAAAAGTGCCGCCCAAATGCAGCAACAGATAAAAAGCCTGGAATCCATTTTGACCTCTTTAAACCAAGACAAGGAATTGTCAGAGACAGAGAGGACTCAAGTTATGGAGAACATCCTAGAAATCAGCGAGAACAATCTAAAAAGAAAAGGCGTTGTTGATGAGCATGCTCTTTTACAAGTGCGTGAAGAGATCTCGCTTTATTCCCATGAGAAAAAGCAAGTTATTGCTGGCATTCGCGAGATTATCGAATACGCAAAAAAAGAAAATATTCTTTTAGGCCCTGGGCGCGGAAATTCGGCAGGCAGTTTAGTTTTATTTGCCGAAGGTTATTCAAAAAGAAATCCTATGGACTATGGGTTATTGCCCGAGCTTTTTAGTGCCACTAAATTTGTTTGGCTGGATGTCGAGTATTCTCGTCATGAAGAAATTGGTCGGATGTGTGATGAACTCACGCAAAAAACTGGCGTCGAGGTCATCGCCTTTCGAAGTCCCCTTTTAGATATTTTTAAATCCCTTGAAAAACAAATCGGCAAAGTGGAGTTTAATTCCTTTTCCGACTATGACCCGATGATTTTACAAGCCCCTAAAAATGGTACGCGAGGTCTTTTCTGGCTCGACTGGAATCCTAATTTCCACGCACATCAGAATAGTTCTGTTGAATGGCGTGAAAAATCTCGATGGAAGAATGAGGAGCTTGAAGAGTTCTTTAAAGTAAATAGCTTTGAAAGCCCTATGGATTATATGGTTCAAGACTGTTTAATGTCGCTGGGAATGCGCGAGGAGTTCTTTGCTTACCCACAGCGAAGGGCGAGCGATTGTCCCAGCTCTTTACCGGAACTGAAGGACACCAAGGGCTTATTAATATTCCGTGAGGACTGGCTTAAAATTCTTGCAAGAACGACAGGAGTTTCAATTCTTGAAGCGAACAGGATTCAAAGAGCGATCGCTAAAAATGAAAATGCGCCTGAGTTTTCAGTTCTTGAAGAGGTGGAGAACACTGAGCTTAGAAAATTATTACTTTCAACTTGCAAGAGCGTCTACTCAAAGGCTCATTCGGTGAATGGGTGGCTTCAGTACAAGCAAACAGCAATTTTGAAAGGACTTTGGCCAAAAGAGTACCTTGCGACAGTTGAAGCTTGGGAAAAAGAACATGGCCTGGTTTGGTTTGAGTTTGGATACAAACCCACTCCCCACGAATTTTATTTAAAAGCTTAGGGAACCGGCTTTACACAGAGCTTCGAAAGCCTTTTGATAGTGGTCACAACCGTGGTTCGCTTCAAAAGGCTTTTTTCATTTCGGAGAGATTGAATTCGACTCTTCGATCAAAAGTGCGGAGAGTTTCTATCCTCTATTTCTTCTTCACGGCTTTCTCATCGCGCTTCACGTGTAGGCGTTTGCCGTCTTTGTCCTTAAAGCGAGATTTCAATTCTTTCGCCGTTTGGCCTTTGCCTTCGATTTTCGCGATCAATGGGAGGTCGCGCTCAGTGACAAGATTGACGACCAAGCCTTCACGACCGGCGCGTGCTGTGCGTCCCGCTCTGTGAAGATAGTTATCCAGTTGTTGCGGAAGATGATAGTTAATAACTCGGCCGACGTGTTGTACATCTAAACCGCGAGCCGCTAAGTCTGTCGAAATCAACAGGTCGACTTCTCCGCTGCGAAATTTTTTAAGATTTGTTCGACGTTCGTTTTTATCCATTTCACCGCGATAAAGAAGGCACTTGTAGCCTTTATCCGTCATTTCTTTGGCGATCTTGTCGCATTGCTCACGTGTGTTCGCAAAGACAATGGTTCCACCTTCGATTTTCTTCTTTAAAAGCTTTTCAAAGATAGGCCAACGAAGGCCATCAATCACGGTTTCATTCTTTGTCGTCAGAGTTTTTGCGGTTTTACCGCTACCACCACTACGAATGACCTCCGCCTTAGCAAAAAGCGAGTTCATCATCTCTTCAACATTCTTGGAAACTGTCGCGGAAAAAAGTGCTAATGGAATATCCTGAGGACAGGTATCCACGATATAGTTCGAATCCGTCAAAAATCCTTTATCCAACATCTGATCCGCTTCATCAAAAACCAAAACACGCACGTCCGATAAATCAATCAGCTTTTTATTCAGCAGTTGAATCAAGCGTCCCGGGGTGGCTAACAAAATCTCAAAAGAGCCGCTAATGTTGCGAATCGTTTGTTCCATGCTCATCCCGCCTAAAGCCGGACGCACACGCAGACGGGTTTCATGAGTAAAAGTCTTAAAGACCTTGGCCACCTGTTCGCCGAGGTCGCGAGACGGCACCATCACCAGCGCGCGCGGAGCTGCCTCAGCCTTCACTGGCTCCCCGTCCTCTTCCAATTTTTTAAGCATGTTTAAAAGTGGCAGAGCATAGGTCAGTGTCTTACCACTGCCAGTTTCAGAAACACCGACAACGGATTGACCCGACATGAGCAAGGGAATGGCCATGCGCTGAATTTCTGTCGGCGTAAAAATACGCTGCGTTTTAAGAGTTTTTAAAAGAGAAGGTAATAGACCGAATTCTGAGAAATTATTCATCCCCGCAATGTATACAGGAATCGCAAGAAAGGCGCGTCTTTTCGTCGAGCAGATAAAAATGGTACGCGAATATTAAATGCAGTGTCTAAACTATGGGCATTCCTATATTCCTTGCACCCTCTAATGTCATCTGAATGAAGTCACCTTAGGACAATAACAACGATCTTATTCATTTAAACGAAGATTTTCTTATTAATTATCTATTATCTGAATGAACTGCATTTTGGTAACCTGATCGAAAGAAAAGGAGGTCCGTTATGAAATGCCCTCACTGTAAAGATAAAGATCTGGTCATGAGTGAAAGAAAAGGTGTGGAAATCGATTACTGTCCTGAATGCCGTGGTATCTGGTTAGATAAAGGCGAGCTTGATAAAATTCTAGATAGATCCCAAGAAGAAGAAGAAAAACGTGCACAGCCTTCACAAGAGGCTTTCATGCCAAATGCAAACCCTGGTTACGGTCACAAACCTTATAAACGAAGAAAATCTTTCTTTGAAGAACTCTTTGATTAATAAAAACAAGGACGTCTAACGACGTCCTTGTTTCGCTAGACGACGCAGATTATTCTTTCTCTAACTTTACATTCAAAGAATGCCGTATGAAGGGGTACTTTGATAAATCCCCTTTTAAAGATTTGCGAAGACCTTCTTCAATCTTCACCATCAGATCCTTGTGTTTTTTGTGCATCGTAAAATAAAGAGGGGTGCGCACAAAAATGCTCTCACTGACTTGCACACCTTCAGCGAGCTTTGGACTTGCCGCCTTGAGGCTTTCAATAATCTCTTCAGGCATGATGACGTAATCAACCCTTTTAGAATTCAAGAGCTTTAAAAGTTCAGCGTACCCAACGTTCACCTCTGTGACCTTAAGTCCGACTTTTTTAACTCTTGCCTGAAGAGTGGCATTGTTTAACACGATCGCCCCAGAGTATTTATGAATCTCCGAACCGTTCACGGTTTTGTCTTTAAGCCACATCATTCGAAAATTGGTGAAGGCAACAGGTATACTTGAGGTAATGACGTTGGGAAATTCTTGGGCATCTTCTAGTCCGCGAATAGGTAAAGCGTCAAAAGTTCCATTATTCACTTCAGCAGCATTGCGCTTTCTGGGAAGCTCTATGAGCTTGACGGTGATTCCCACGCTTTGGATGGAATCAGCAACAAACTCCACGGCCTCTTTATAAGCCTCAACATCTTTATAACCTGTCGTCGCGACTAAGGAGATGGATTCGGCCTTTGAAACCACAGAACAGACCAGCCCCACGAAACACAAAAAGATAGAACGTACATACCGCATAAAGAAGAGATACAGCGAAGTGATAAAGAATGCATCACAAACTCATGAAGTCTAGTCAGTGTTGTTTAGAAAGATTAAACGTCTTCGCGAAAAACAGCTATAAAGAAATACAGGGACTTTCGGAAGTCCCTGTAACGTGGAAAAATTTTAAAGGGTCGAGATGCATTCCATGTTGTAGTGCTGACCTTGAACTTTTAATGAAGCTGTCGCTCTTTTAAGTCCATGCTCAACTTCCACGTAAATAGACTCTTCCGGGCTGCGGTGGAACGTCATCATCGTCTTTTGCAAAGGTTCAGAACACAACAAGACAGTGCGAACCGGAGACCAGGTCACAGCGTCTCCAAGGTTCAAGGAGTAAGAGATCGCCGGATGCGGATGAGCCTCGTTACGGCAGGCCATGTGAATGATCTCTGCATCAAAACTAATTTGAGCAAGATGTTCCCTGTTTTTACAAAGAAGATCCAAAGTTTTTGCATTTGCGAAGTGAGCTGAAAACAGGACTGCGCTGGCGAGCAAAATGTTTTTCATGAAGCCTCCTTAAAACGAATCTCTTTAAGCTTGCGATTCGTAGTTCCTTCCGTCAACGCCAATCGCAGTTTAATTCGCGGGATGCTCCGGAACATCCATTAATCAAGCTTCTTTCCGTTTCAAATTCATCATGTTTAAACAATTCGGGTACGAAAGATCCGCAAGATTTTTGTAGATAAGTGTTTTTATCTTTATGACATACCAAAAACCGTTTTATGAGAGCCTATCCAAATTTAGGAGGATTAAAATGCGTTCCATCTTATCTCTTGTTCTTTTACTAGGTACTTGTGTCAGCGAAGCTCGCTCTGTTTCTTTAGATGCACCACCTGAGGTAAAACACTACTGTTCTCAAGGTGACCGTAAAGAAGTGATTTTGCCAACAGTTGAAGCGGTTATTCGCGGGCCTCAAATTACAAAAGTCATTATATCCATCGTTGAGGCTGACTGCCTGAACGGACAAGGCGTTCCTAAAGACTACAACACATTCTATGCTCCAAGCCTGACTCAGGTTAGTGAAGGCTCTGCTATTGCGTCTGAACCAAGACTTTGGAAGCTGAACGCCTATACTTACAGAGCTCAACTGCAATTTGCTACACAGGCTTTATTAGAGGCAGAACAGAAATTCCTTTTGTCAATTCCTGTAAGCACAGGTCAGTATGACTTCTTTATTTTAACAACACCAGACGGCGCCCAACCGACTTTAATTTTGAAATAGTCATTTTAAAACAGTAAGAAGGGAGCTCTACGCGCCCTTCTTTTCTTTATATGTTATTGTCTCTTATTAATCGATCTGATCTCGATCTCGATTATTAAACTCCCACACAAAATTTGCACAGATGCTAGTGCAAATGGTCACTTTGAGTCCAACTTGTTTGATTAAAATACTGCGATTTCAACATACGCCTGTTTTTCTTCAATGCTCATTAATACGGTTCGTTTGTCGTAAACAAAATCCGTATCATTTTTAAAAGGAGTTTTTGATGAAACTGCAGTCGATTTTCTTCGTGATGATGATTCTATTTGCTCCCCGTGCTTTTTCCGAAGTTTCAGACGATGAGATGAACAAGTCTAACAACCCCTTAACACCTTCTGTCGGATTGAACTTTCACGATTACATAGCTTCATCAATATTCGGAACCGACGAAACTTCAAACACGTTTTTCCTGAGGGGCTCGACTCCGCAAAAAATAGGCGGATTGCCCCAATTGACCAGAGTGTCTCTTCCTTATCTTAGTGTCCCGGGAATTGACGGCGACCAAATCACTGGCGTTGGTGATCTAAATATATTCGATATATTTTTGCTTCGACCTATAGGGAACGTGCAACTTGGAATCGGCCCCTACTTCGTTTTTCCGACGGCGAGTGAAGATGAAACGGGAGCAGGAAAATGGCAAATTGGATTTTCGGGAACGGCGATCAGTCCAAAACCCTGGGGACTTGTCGGAGCCCTGCTAACATATCAACACGACATAGCAGGTGATGAAGACCGGCCCACTCAAAACATCACAACCTTTCAACCTTTGATCATGTACAACCTTCCCGCAGGATTTTATGCCCGCTCGACAGGAATTTGGTTCTTCAATTTTGAAACAGGTGACTATTATATTCCGGTCGGTGTTGGGGGTGGCAAAATCTGGAAACTTGAAGGTGGAATTAATATGAATCTTTTCGCGGAACCTCAATGGACGGTGGCGCATGAAGGTGACGGAGTTCCCAACTTTCAAACATTTATCGGCTTAAATTTCCAGTTCCCGCTAAACATCCAGTGACCTAGAAGGCTTATGTTTCATAAGAGCCCGGCGCAACTCTTCAAGTGCGCGCCGGCAGTCCTCGACCGCGAAGAGATGTTGGGATTGATTTAACAGCTCCTCCATCTCCATCTCTGATTTTTTGAGATATCGTTGCGCCCACCTTGGTACAATATCGATTGTTCTAGCCATCTCTCGCAAGTTGTCTGCCCGATCCAAAAGTTTGATCGCAATGGCTTCAGGATCTTTTAATATCGCTGCATAGTACTTTGGAATTTCCGTGCGTTTCAAATTTTGGGGGGCATCGTCGGGCCACCACTGAGTCATGAGCTCTACCAGGTCTACCACCCGTTTGCTAAACGCCTGTTCCAGGTCTTCCGCGGTAACACTGGTATCTTCAAGAATGTCGTGAAGTAAAGAGGCTTCGACTGCCTCTAATGACAGACCGGCCTTCGCTGCTTGATGAGCAACACGAATCAAATGATTTATATAAGGTTCATCACTTGATTTGCGCTTGTGTCCCACATGCGCCTCGGCGGCAAATTCGACAGCTTTAAGAAGTTGAACCTCGATCATCAGTGCTTCATCCGGCTTTGACGTCGTTCTTCACTTCGCTCTGGATTTTGAGTAGTGCCTTTTTTACGGCGACGATTTTGACCTTGAGTGCTTTTCGGAGCCGCTCTTTTGGCGGGCTCAATCATCGTGTCGGCCTCGGTTTTTAGAATCTTTTTTAACTTCGCTCCTGGAACATCCGACAATCTTTTTTTAGCGGCCTTTCTGCCGGCGACGTGGGCCTTCTCTTTTCTGACTATAGATTTTGCGGCTTGCGCTCTCATCGAAACCTCCCCTTTATTTAAATTTACGGGGGATTTTTGGCTTTATATAGGTGATTTATCGCAGGCTGGTGTTGACGATCACAATGCCGGGCAAGCTTCAGAAATGCTAAGCAGACGTGCGGAGTTTACAACTCCCCTACAAGAAGATTCGACAATGGCGCGCTTGATAGCCGCGGGTGAAGCCCCGGCGTTTTGCTCTTTATACAAAACCGCAAGCCCCGCCACGACGGGAGCTGCCCCGGAAGTTCCATTGAATGTTCGGTAGTCGCCTTGAGGAGTCCATGTCGTCAGGCCATCCCCGGGGTCCCCGGCAGGCGCTAAGACATCAACAACGGAGCCCGTGTTAGAGTAAAAAACGCGAGAGATCGGTGGATTCAGATTCGTTGCTCCTACAACAATAACATTGGGCCAAGACTCTTCGAAATCAGGAAGCTGCCATGACTGATTGCCTGAAGACCAAATCAACAGAGTTCGTTTAAAGCGCTCAGGGCCCACCGAAGCCCGCATCTGTCGCAGAATATCTTCGCTCAGGGAAAAGGAGCAATTCACAATAAAAACGCCTTGATCCACAGCAAACTTAAATCCCTCAATAGCGGCAGCGATAGAACCCATTCCTTGATTGAACGCTCGCACAGACATGATTTGCGCCTGCGGAGCTAAAGACAGAATTATTCCCGCTACCGCAGTCCCATGCCCATCGGAATCTTCAAAGGTCGTATCATTGTCAAAGGCATCCCAGCCCGGAAGTATTTGGGCATCATAGGATTCAGGCAACGAAACTCCCGAATCAATGACGGCGACTTTGATGTTTTTGCCAGTAAGATAGTTCGCCCCACCGTAAGAAATTATTTTTTTAAGTCGAAGATTTTCTGGGTCAATGAAAGAGTTTGAAGCGCCAGCGCTAAAGGATAGGAAAAACAGAAATAGAAAATAGCTCCAAGGACGCCATGTCATTGCTGTCGTTTTAGCAAACTTAAGACCCTATTCCCACGGCGGCCCGAACCCGATGTAGAAAATGCAGAACTGTCTAAGAAGCTTACATACTGAGATCAGGACTGCGAGGACGAGTGCGCGGTGGCGGTGGCGTCTTTTCTTTCTTAGGCGCTTCTTGATCTTTAGCTAAGACCGGGGTTGCCCCTAAAATCATCCAGTTGGCGAACTCATAGCTAACCAGCAATGTTAAAGCGGTATAATAAACCCAAGCTAAAAACACGACGATGGAACCCGCAGCGCCATAGGACTTTTCAAGGCCTGCCGTTCCCAGATAAAGACCTATGAGGGTCTTTCCGATTACGAAAAAAATCGCGCTGGTGACCCCGGCAATCGCACACCTTTTCCATACCATTCTGTCGGAAGGCACAAAACGGTAGATCGCGGTAAAAAGAAAGCTGAAAACCACGAAGCTTACAACGAAAGCCACAGTTTGCCAGATCCACCCCTGCTGTTCAGGAAAAGCTACAGTCAATACAGTTGTCAGAAGCATTGAAGCAATCGCTAAAAACACGAAACCCAGCAACAATCCCATAGAGAAAAAACGATCTTTCACAAAACCCATAATGCCTTGCTCTTTTTCGCCGGCTTTGTGTTCGTTGATTTTATCCAGAGCATAACGAAGTTGCGAAAAAATGGCGGAAGCTGAAATTAAAAGCACAATAAATCCGATGACACCAGAAATCCCCGTTCCGGTAGGATTGCGTTCTGCATTTTCAACAATCATTTGAATCGAACCGCTCGCTTGTTTGCCGACAACATCAGAAAATCCCGTAAAGATTTTTTCACGAGTTTGATCACCAAAAAGCGCTGCCAGCGATAAGAGGATCAGCACGAACGGAGCCAGTGCCAAGCCCGTCGTATAAGCAATCGAAGCCGACAGAATAAAGACCTCATGCTTTCCCATTTGATCAACAAAATTTGAAAACCGTTGTTTTAAGTTCACGTTGAAATTCTCCTCTTAACCTAAAATTAACCTTGAAACTTCAGGAAGATGAGTTGTGTTTTCACACCCGTGCCGAATAAGAATCTTTGGCTTTTACCGAGAGTGCAGTTAGGATTTAGGCAGAGGTGATTATGACTCAAAGAATTCTGTGGGCCTGCATATCGGTTTTATTCTGTTTCTTTGTACAAATGAAATCCGTCTATGCCGCAAGTTTTGACAACGATACTGGAATTTCAAAAGAAAAATTGACCGAGTCATTGGCAAAGAACACGGACCTGAACCCCGAGCAAATCAGCGCGCTCATCCAAACATTGCAGCAACAATTGGGTGTCAAACCAGAACAAAAAATCCCGATTCAAGGATATCTTTATTCTGCCGGAATGAACTGGGCCTTTTTGTTAGATCACGACACTTGGTATTTTGATGCCACGATTCGGGATCCGAAAACAAATGAGTTGATTGACATGAAAGAGCTCTTTATTTGTGACTTTCACAATGGAGGCTTTAAGTTTGAAATCGCCTATAAGTGGATGTTCACTTTTATTCCAAGTGGCGTGAATGTTGATGAACTGCATGGCGGAGTATACGGCCGAGGTGTTGGTCTTGTGGCAGATGCCCTTCTGGGCCTTGAAGGCTCGTGGCTTCCGGCAAAAAATAGAAAGCACGATGTTTTTCACGTCGCAATCAAAGTCGGCGTTGGTGGAGGCTTGGTGTTCCCCAAAATGGAATTTAAATTGCGCCAAATCAATGAAGATACAAAAACGGCTCTTTTGCGCTTTCAAAAATAACTCCTGATCTTTAACGTCATTGGTAAATTCTTTTACCTCTCATTTTTATAAGAGCTACCATTTTTAAAAAAGGAAGCTCTTATGAAATACATTCTTTGGCTGGTGCTTTGCTGGCCCACGTTTTCATTCGCACACGAGATTGAATCAGCCCCCGGCGAATTTGTTGTCAAAATCAAAAACAATGTGACCGTTCAAGTCTCTTCCTTGCCGAGTTTGGCGCAAAGCTTGGGGTCCGCGATCAAGGCTACGATCCCTGAGCAAAACATTGTCGTTCTAAAAAGAGCGAGTTTTGAGAAACGCGACGCCGCTTTAAAAATTCTTTCCCAGAATGATCTCGTGGAGATTGCGGAACCCAATTACAAATACACCGCACATCGAACTCCCAATGACCCGATGTTCCCACAACAGTGGGGATTTTATAACTATGGTCAGAGCGATGCGGATCTAACACCAGGAATTCGCGGCATGGATATTGGCGCCTTAAAAGCTTGGGATTTGACAACGGGATCAAAAGAGATCGTTGTCGCTGTTGTGGATTCAGGAGTGGACTACTACCATCCTGACTTACAAGGCAACCTTTGGATCAATGAAGCAGAACAAAAAGGGACGGCTGGCGTCGACGATGACGGTAACGGAATCATCGATGATATTTTCGGAGCTAACTTTGTCGATAGCGCAAAGCCAACAGGAGATCCGGCTGATGACTACGGGCATGGAACACATGTTTCTGGAACACTAGGAGCCCAATCCTTTAATGGACAAGGTGTCGCAGGAACGGCCTGGCATGTTCGTATTCTCCCCGTTAAATTTTTAAATGAAAATGGCAATGGTTATCTAGATAGCGCCATTAAAGCCATCCACTATGCCCGAAAAATGGGGGCGCGCATTTATTCAAATTCTTGGGGTGGCGGAGGTTATTCTGAGAATTTAAAACAAGCTATCAAAATGACTCACGAAGCCGGCGGGGTCTTCGTCGCTTCAGCTGGAAATGATTCATCTGACAACGATGAGACTCCAGAATACCCCGCAAATTACGCAGTACCAAATGTGATTGCCGTAGGTTCGATGAACAATCGAGGTCGACTCTCAGATTTTTCAAATTTTGGCCGTTACACAGTGGACGTGGCTGCTCCGGGAGAAAACATTCTTTCAACCGATCTGTACGGAGGCTACACGATCCTCTCAGGTACGTCGATGGCCGTACCCCACGTCTCGGGGATCGCGGTTCTTTTATGGAGTAAAAATCCCGCACTTAAAAACACATCAATCCGAAGTCGTATTATGAGCACCACCAAAAATCTTTTAGGCGGAGCCCGCATTCGCCGAGGCTTGGTGTATGCGCCCGCAGCTTTGCAAAATTCAGTGATGAATCCAGATCCCGATGATCCTAGATCGTGGAATAGACAGACATTAAGTATTTCTACCGCACACCCTTACGCCAACAACACCCGGCAAGAATTTGAAGTTACAATCCCGGGCGCGAAGCGCATCGCCCTCTTCTTTTCAAAATTTAAAACCGAAGTGGATCTCGATAAGGTGGAACTCTTTGATCGGGCGGGCACTAAAGTCACTGAAATCTTTGGCAGAAATGACGGAGAATACTCTCTCCCCGTCGAAGGAGATTACGTAAAAATCGTTTTTTCATCTGATGGCAGCGTCAACGACTACGGGTTTGATATCACAAGAGCGGCGTGGGAATAACCCACGCTCGTTTTATTTTGATGAACACTGAACAAGTTCGTCGGATTTAAGTCGCGCTAGTTTTTCTGTGATCTCAGCCATGGCAACAGAGTTCTCATACATGCGATAAGTCCACTTACGATCTAAGGCGCCCAGGCTTAGTCCATCCAAAAAAGAATGAGGGGCATCACTCAGAATTTGCGCCTGCTGTTCTCTTCGGTCGTTCATCGCTGAAAGCAAAAGCTTCTCTGTATAATCTAAAATCTGCTTTTGACGAATACTTTGATCTTCAGATAACTCAGGAACTTGAGATGAGATCACCATGCTAGCCCCTAAGCTCGCCAGATGAGGCGAAGTCACTACAGTGCTTGCCATCACAGGAAATACGGATAAGAACTCACTGGTCACCATCGAGCCGGCTCTTTCCGCGATAATTTCTGAAGCAGCGGCCCGTTTGTAAGCGAGCTTTCCAATCACTCCGCGCGTGGATGTCACAACGGCAGCTCCTTCAGAAACGAGCATAAACTCGGCGATAAAAAGAAGTCCCGCACTGACTCCCAGAATGGCCATCGAACGCTCGTTATCGCGAGTAGCACTTAAGTGCATGTCTTTAAAGTCTTCTGAAAGAGTGCGAAGGTCTTTAGCCTGCTGACGATATATTTTCGCCTTTATCGCTAGCGTGCGAGTGTCACAGGCAGAATCCGCATTCTGTGCCCAGGCGATATTTTGAAAGGAAAGAACCGCTACCAAAACAGACAAAATCAATTTTTTCATGAGTAACTCCGAAGGGTCCAAGATTCCAATTCCTGTGCCACTTATAAAGAAACCTATTGGAGCTGGTCTGACCAGAGCGTTTTCAGTGCCGTAAAGGGTCGGCTCTGTTAGGTCACACTTCGGAATTTCGCGGAGCTATTTCACATTTTACATATTGCTGTTGGTAATGGCGCTTTGAAGAATAATACGAAATATTCAAGGAGGAACTTTCATGAAAATGCTTTTAATAAGCAGTCTTTTGTTCGTATCCGCGATCGCCAGTGCGCAGGAAAGATCTTTGTTTAGCCTTCCTGTCACCACTCAACCCGTCGTTATGTCTTCCGAGGGCTCAAACACAGAGGCCGACATTCAGTCGACGTCACGTTACTGCTGCATCCGACGTGGGGGCACATATTGCGATATGGGATATTACGACCGCTTCGGTCAGCCTTGCAGCTGCTTTCTTGGCAACAATGAGTATGAAGGACATGTGTGTCGCTAAAGCCCCATCCGGGGCTTTTCCACGCTCCCTAGATTAAATTTAGGGAATTACCATCTTTACCGTGGCAAAAGCTGACACACTCTGTTTCAAAAAAATGGAGGTTTTTCTATTGGAATGATAAACCGTGCGGCTATGGAAACTCTCAAAGTAAAGCGTAAAAAAATCGTCGCCGCAAATTTCCGTCAGCTTTTACAGGCCGAACTGACAGAGAGATGTCGACTGAATCCCAGCTACTCATTAAGATCGTTTGCCAGATCCCTGAACGTAGAGCCTTCTTCGCTCTCTCAAATGATTAACGGCAAACGCCCTATCACCGCCAAAATGAAACTTCGTCTGGGTGCCGCCTTAGGGCTTAACACCGAACAAATTCGTCGCCTTCCCAGCGAAGATTTTCCCGAGGAACGCGAACCGAAAAACCTCACCCTGGATACCTTTGCGGCTATTGCGGATTGGTACCACTATGCCATTTTGGAGTTAACTCATGTCGACGGTTTTCAACCTAACATTGCCTGGATCGCCCAACGCTTGGGTATCACGCGCACAGAGGCCAATATTGCCGTTGAGCGACTTTTTAATCTTCAGCTTCTAAAGAAAACTTCGCAAGGACAGTGGCTCGACACCTCGGACAACGGTGAATTGACCCATCTGACTCCTAGGCAAACTTCCGATGCAGCTAGGACTTACCAGTGTCAACTTTTAGAGCTTTCAAAAAAGACCGTGCAAGAAGTGCCGCTGGATCGACGCAATCACACCTCGGCCACATTTTGTTTCGATCCCGAAGATCTGCCTCAGGCGGCACAGAGAATTACGGAATTTAGACGGGCCTTCGCCCGCGAATTTAAACCTAAAAAAAGCAAAGAAGTTTTTCAGATTCAAATCAGTTTTTTTCCACTCACTAAATTGAAAGGTTGAATTTTATGGTTCTACGTCAAATCACTTTAGCGGCTCTTATTTTTGCTGCCTCCTCTTCGGCCCTTGCCCGCATTCATCGCTTTAAAGAAGGTGGCGGTGACCAATCTATGCTTTTCAAATGTATAGATAAAAATAAGGCATTGACCATTATTGGATTAGACAACGCACCCTCAGAAGTCCAAGTTCTGGTTTTTTGGCAAGGGCAACTTCTTCACCAAGATTCAGGTCATATCAGCGAAGATGGAACTACTTTTGTTGGTCAAAGTTTCATTTTGGACCTAGCTATTCTAAATTGTACACGTGGCGGTGACTGACACAGTTTGTGTCAGGATTTCTGGAGCCTTTGCAGAAGCTGTCGTATGAAGGGTTCACAACAAAACAACAACCCTTCATGAAAGGAAATCACATGAAACTAAAAACAATGATCCCCGCAATTTTGATGGCGCTATTTGCACAGTCTGCTTTGGCGGATAGCTCGACGCTTTTCACATGCAGAAGCCTTCCTACGGCCGACTCTGCTTTACTCATTTACGGAATTCCTCAAGAAAACACAGACATTATTGATCTAGTGATTTTCGTAAATGGCGAAGTAAAAGCTACAGACCAAGGTGTTCTGGTTGATTCGTACACTCGCTATGTTGGTCAAAGTTTCGATATGAATTTTGTCGACACTGAAATCACGGCAAAACTTGAAAACCCAGTTTTAAGTGTTCGTCAAACAGAAGCTCTGATCTGCGAATAAACGCGCTGTTCATCGTTTCGAAGTAGTAACTTGGGTTCCGCATCTTCACTCCCTAGAATACATAGCTACGGGAGTGAAGAATGTTACAAGATATATTAATAAATATCGACGTCGACAACTCAGAACGGGCCGTGAAGTTTTATACGGAAGCTTTGGGATTTAAAATAGGCCGTCGCTTCGACTCTAAATTTATTGAACTTATCGGCAGTTCCTTCTCCCTTTTTCTTTTAGAAAACGAGACAGGAACCCTTCCTTACCCCGGAGCCATGGCGGGGCGGAATTATTCTCGACACTGGAGTCCGGTTCACTTGGACTTTGTCGTTTCATCAATAGCTGAAAGCAAAAAACAAGTGTTGAGTGCCGGTGCAAAATTAGAAACCGACATTCGTATCGAACCCTATGGCAAGCTCGCCACGTTTTCAGATCCTTTCGGCCACGGCTTTTGCCTGATCGAATTTACGGGAAGAGGCTATGACGAAATCAAGAAGCTTTAAAGGAGAGGTATGAAGTGGTAAAAGCCCCTGCGGCGAAGCCTCCAAAATACCCAAAAACTTTTCACTATACTGGAGATGGTGTTTTTATATTATCTGGACGCAACGTCACTCGTCGCAAATTATTCAAGCCTGAGTCTCTTTAAGAACAGTATTTCGTTCTAGTAACAAACCTGATCTTTTCGCAACTGGCATTCTACATAAACAACCACTAAGACGTCGTCTTTCACTTTCCATAAGGTAATTGATATGACGTTCGTAAAATCGATCCTCTGTGTCTTAGTCGCGATTTCCGCATTCCCCGCCTATGCCGGGAGCCCCTATTCCCCATCTGAAGGAATTATTGAACAAGGACACGATCCCGTTCTCAACAAGTACCGCCGTAAATATTTTTACGAAGACGGAAAAATCAGTTCCGTAAAACTGAATAGCTTATTGCAGTTCCTAGAATTTCAAAAATCTCTTTTAATGGATTCGGCGAAAATGAATCGTAAAGCCAACCTTATCTTGGTGCATGGCTATGAAAATGACAGGGCAGAGAAAGAAGGTCTTGAAGCCCAAACAGAAGAAGCAGAAACCATTGCTCCGCTGATTTTTGCGATCGAGCACACTCAAGATCTTAAAAACCGCTATCCTCAGATGACGCCCCTTCAAATTCATGAGAAGGTCGAACTCATTCTTCTGTTTATCGGAGCAGGATACACACCTTACCCTAAAACGCTATTTACAGATGCCATCGATCGCGCAAAAAACTTAATCGAAAACTTTTTTGAATTTCCCGTGAATGAGCAGGGCCAGACTCAAGCCAGTAATTTGCTTCTCAACGGTCAGTTCGCCACACAGACGGCGTTAGCGAAATTCAAAGCATCCGGCGGAGACATCAGCTTATTAAACCCGCCCTCTTCACCGATCTGGACTGATAATGAGGTTGAAGCTTACGATCCGTACGCCGAAGTGTATTGGAATAAAAAGTTCTTCCCGGCCCCTGATGTTGAACTTCCCGTTTTTCACTATGAAAGAATGGGGAATGGAACGATTAAATTTAAAACGCACTGGTTTGATG
This sequence comes from Bdellovibrio bacteriovorus, assembly GCF_001592745.1. Taxonomy (NCBI): domain Bacteria; kingdom Pseudomonadati; phylum Bdellovibrionota; class Bdellovibrionia; order Bdellovibrionales; family Pseudobdellovibrionaceae; genus Bdellovibrio; species Bdellovibrio bacteriovorus. The sequence goes on along the minus strand of NZ_LUKD01000008.1, from coordinate 17,154 downwards.
AAAATGAACTGAACAAAAAAGGAAAGCCTAAAAAGAAAGACGTCACCTTGCGTGTCGGATTTGAAGCTTACAATGCTTCGGTCGTAAATCATCTTGCGCGAATCATTGGTTATCCAGCCAACCCCACCACTTTCCGCCGCCATATCAAGTTGGAACTGGGTGATGTTAGTTTTGAAGAATTGGTGACTCAGTGGAAGCGTGTCCACGGAACAGAAATGGGAAGCGCCATCACTCACGTTGAGCGGATCGTCGGTGAAAACGCAGTCATTCTGAAAAACGTGACCTTAGAGGCTTATCCCGATAAAGAAGAGTACCGTCGAATGGGTCCTTTCCGCATGGGAGACAATGGCCTTCGCAATCGCCGCGAATATCGCGCGATGGTACTTTATAATGCCTTGATTTCTTTACAAGACCAGTTTGAGTATCAGGCTCGTGTCGACGCCGTTAAAGATGAAGCGCGAGGCTGGCTTCCTATTTTCTTCATTTCTGATACAAGCTCTGCCCTAGGGCTTCCTGCGATGTTAGGGAATGTAGGAGCCGTGAATGAATTTACCTGGGAATTCACGAAACGGAGCGATGGACAGGTTCGTTTATTCTGGTTCTCTGTATTTAATTCTCGCACATGGAAAGACACCACTTATAGCGATGTGAAATGGTTAGCCCGTCGCTTGGCTCGCATCAGCACCGCACAGATTGATGCTATTATGGCGACTTCGGGTTTCCCGGAACCCGCTGCGAAACTTTACGCCGAAAAGTTTAAATCTCGCCTGAATAAAATGATGACTGATTTTAACTTAGATCAGGAAGGTTATTCCCTTCATCCTGTACTTTCAAAAGAATCTTTGGCGGCAAGCTATCCAGAATACATTAGTGAAAAGGGCTTTCTTAAAGAAGGCGCACAAGAATATCCAGAAAACACTCTTCCGATTTTAGGAAATCGTTTCACGCCCCTGCAGGCTGGAGTCGTCTATACAATCAACTATCTTCAAAACCGCTTTCTCCAAATTTTTAATCCGGCGACTTATGAAAACGCGGGAAACTTCACCATCGATTTAGGTCACGCCACTGTTCATGGCGATATCGGTTATGATGCTTCTCGAAGTGTCAGTGTAAATCCCGAACTTGGACCTGGGCAAAAACGCTATCTTCTTAAAGACAAACTCAGCATCAGCATCCCTATTGGCCTGGTTTCAGACAGAATCACGACCCCCGTAGGTTTGTATTACACCTACACCTTTGAATACATGCATAGTGTTTCGACGATGAAAGAGGTGGGAACGAGCCGTTTCTTTGCCTTGTTAAATCCCTTTAGTATTTTAGACATTCGTCGTTCCCTGGGAATCGGTGAGCAACTGCAAGTCACCCACTCTATCGGGGCTTCAGTGGGAAAAACTAAATTAAAGGTCATCGAAGATATTCAAATTGAAGCCGCCCTTTTAGGATTGAGCTATGCCTCGGTGAAGACTCTGTACTTCGCAAAGCCGCACCCCACATTATTCGAAATTTCAACAGACTATGTCGACGTCGCCTCTTTCCAAACCGGTCTGGACGTTCGCACCTACGTGCGTTTAGCAGCGAATTTTCGAGCTGAAAAAGTTCAGCGCACATATAAAATCTATCGCGTAGACACTCTTAATGAAGACCCTTTGGGACAAGCACAATTGCAAGAGTCCTTCGATTCAGCTCTCATAGATAATGACTTTAGCACTCTGGCTCGCCTCGTGAAACCACACGAATGGACGGAGTCCGCAAGAAATAAAAACTCCCACTTTGCCTTCTTCGTTTGGAATCGTGGAAGAAACTCTGGCGTCAGCGAGTTGACGGTCAATGGTCAAAAACTTTATGTCGCTCACAAAACTGACACCTATGATCGATCTTTAAGTCGCATCTGGAACGACAAAGTCAAAGGCGGACTGGCGGAGCCTGCCGTTAACTTCGTCGGTGAATTTTGGGGTGAAGGAAAATATGTGAATCTAGCTTTTGAAGGTGTTGTAGGTGCCGGTAGTAAAACTTTTTCTGAAATGGAAGTGATGATCACACTTTCGATGTTTGATAATTACTGCACTCGTAAAGAGTTTGAAAACGATTTCAAAAAGTTTTTTAACTCTCGTTCAGGATCTAATAGATATATCCGCTTTGTGATGCCCGATGAGCTCGGAGCATATCCTGAGATCGAAGGCACCATGCGCTGGCAAATATCAAAAGAAGCTATTCATGACATCCTGACAGCCGCTTCTAATATCAATAATCTCGAATATCTTTTACCCGGTGGAGGGCGTTTCCACGACCACTATGAAAACTCTGTTTCGGACGCTCGATCGCAAGTTAAAGATCGTGCCTACAAATTGTCTTATGGAATTAAAAAAGGCACCACACCGTTTGGAAAACCTTACCCTTTGAGTGACCAAGCAAAAGATCTGATCTATGTTCTAGATCATTTAATTGGACGAAAAGCCGAGTACATAGGACAGCTTCGTAAGTTAACAAAAGACGAAAAAATTTGGGTGACAACAAATATATCCAACATGCTAGAGCTCAGTCACCCGACCTTTAGGCACCAAAAACAAAGTGAATTTTGGGGTCCCGAGATTGGGAAGTATCAAGGTCATAGCTATTTAGATCGCTTCCGTCGAACTGTGTTATTGCAGCCGGTATTCCAATAACTTGTTTGTGCGGACGGGCTGGCCGATCCTAACTCTATGAGTGAGGCGGTCAGAAAAATCGACATTGTGCGCGAGCTCATGAAGGCTCATGACTTAGAGGCCGTCTTACTAAAAGGTGTAGACTGGTTTAGCTGGGTCACCGGTGGCGGAAATAGCGTCGTCATCTATACTTCCGAAGTCGGTGTCGCTGAAGTTCTTATAACACAAGAAAAAGCCTGGGTTCTTACCGATGCTATTGAGCGCGAAAGGCTTCTCAATGAGGAAGTGCCACCGATTTTCGCACTATTGGCATTTCCTTGGGAAAATATCAACTCCTCCCAAGACTTCGTTCATCAACACTTAAAGATTTCGCGATGTGCTTCGGATCGCCCCTCCAGTCGAGAACTTCCGCTGCACTTTGACTTTCACAAGGCAAAAATGACCTTAGGTGATGACGAGGTAGAACGTTATCGGAAACTAGGAAAAGACGCCGCAGAAGCCATGACGGAAGCGCTTTCTTTTGCGACACCTGAGTGGACTGAGTTTGACGTCGCTTCTGAAGGAGCGCGTTCTTTACTTCGCCGAGGAATCGATCCCACATTGGTCATGGTGGGCAGTCATCGACGCATGCAGATTTATCGCCATCCTATCGCGACTGAAGAAAAAATCGGTGACGCCGCCATGATGGTGTTCTGCGCCCGCCAAGGAGGGCTTTATGCAAATCTCACCCGCTTCGTTTACTTTCGCAAACTGAAAGACGAAGAAAAGCGGCATCATCAACATGTGATGGAAGTCGAAAACGCCGTCTTAAAAGCGTGTCTGAAAAAACCAAGTATGAGTTCTTTGTATCAAGTTTTAAAGAGTAGTTACACTCAGCGCGGATATCCGGAAGAGGTTCATCGCCATCATCAAGGAGGGCTCACAGGGTATCTTTCCCGGGAACACGTGGCGCGCCCCGAGTCGCCAGAAGACTTTCGCATATTTGATTCTTGCGCGGTCGCGTGGAACCCAACACTGCCAGGAGCAAAAATTGAAGATACGATATTAGTAAACGATAAAGGTCTAGAAATCCTTACTGTTGACGAGCGCTGGCCAACACAAGAATACGAAGGACTGCGCCGTCCTCAACCTTGGATCAAAGAACCTTAGAAATGTTTTCCATTTTCGTAATACGCTGTTTTTTCCAAAACTTGAAACACAACGACGACATCGTCACACTTCATCGCTTCTTTTACTTTTGTAGTAATAATTTCGGCACAGCGATTCTGCACTTCTTGTGAACGCGCGAACCACAGAACTTCGATAAAGGGATAAGAAGCGTCGGCTTTTCCCATATTGAAAAATTGAGTCGCAACAGCTTCGAAAGTGAAATTATCTTCAGAGGTACTCATCTCTGCCGCCAAGATTTTTGGCAGTTCAAAACTCATTTGGCTTACAACTTCGGTTTTAATTGCGCGCATGCGAATATGAGGCATGATGGAAGTATCACTGAAACCAAGGACATTGTCTATGAGTAAAGATACTTGGAATCCCCAGCAATATCATAAATTCGTTAACGAACGTTCTCAGCCCTTCTTCGATCTGATGGAAATGGTGGACAGTAAAACTTCCCTACGACGCGTGGTGGACCTCGGCTGCGGCGCCGGGGATTTGACCGAAACTCTACATCGGACGATGCATGCTCAAGAAACTTTGGGTTTTGATACTTCAGATGCGATGCTAGAAAAGGCGAAAAATATTTCTGTCGAAGGTTTGCATTTTAAAAAAGAATCCATTGAAAACATCGGGCAACACGGAAAGTTTGATTTGATATTTTCAAACGCGGCAATTCAATGGTGTGAGAATCATCCGGCCCTTTACAAAGAGCTCAAAGATTCTTTGCAACCTCAGGGACAGCTCGCCGTTCAAATGCCAATGAATCACGACTATCCGACACATATTCTTGCCGTCCGCATGAGCGAAGAAGAAAAGTGGTTAAAACTTTTGCAAGGGGAATCCTACAAACAACATCTGACCATGTTGACTCCCGAAGCTTACGCGACCCTTCTTTTTAGATTGGGCTTTAAAGAGCAGAAAGTCCTTCAACGAGTTTATGCCCACGTTATGAACTCACGTGAAGATGTCATCAGTTGGGTGAAAGGAAGCCTGCTCACTTACTTCCAAAGCAGACTCTCTGCAGATGATTTTTCCGATTTTACGGAAGAATACAAAGAGCGCCTTTTTCACGAACTTCCTGATGACAAACCTTTTTTCTATCCGTTCAAACGCATCCTAATGTGGGCGCGATTGTAGATGCTTACACACCTAGAGTGGTAAGTAAGTTTCTTACAGTTATTAAACTTTATCGTTAGAAAGCTTCAAAGTATTAAAAGACTATGAAGCTTTTTTTATTTGTGCTTTCCACAATGATGATAGGACTCCAAACAATCGCTTCTCCCCGATTGCAAATTAGCACAGGCCAACTTGAAGGGACTTTCGGGGCCTATGATACCGAAGCATTTCTAGGAATTCCTTATGCCTCCCCACCCGTGGGCCATCTTCGTTGGAAAGCACCTCGGGCCGTGAGGGCGTGGAAGGCAAATTTAAAGGCCAAGGAGCTTCCCTCCGTCTGTCCTCAGATCGGCAACTACTTTTCAAATGTTCCTTCTTCACAATTCGGAGTTCCCGTAGGGAACGAAGATTGTCTTTACCTTAATGTATGGAAACCGAAAGCTTCCAAAGAAAAACTCCCCGTCGTTTTTTGGATTCACGGTGGGTCTAACTTTAAAGGAACAGCATCGGACCCTCTGTATGATGGATCCTATTTAGCCGCGAGCGCTCATGTCGTATTCGTTAGCGTCAATTATCGTTTAGGACTTCTGGGGGCAATATCTTCTCACTATTTAGATGGAAATAAATGGGACCGGTCCGGAAATTTCACAACCTTGGATTTAGTCAGTGCTTTAACCTGGGTGCAAAAAAATATTGAACACTTTGACGGCGATATCAATAACGTAACCATTATGGGTCAATCCGCTGGGTGTATGAATGTCTGGGGACTTTTGCAAACGCCCCTTGCAAAGAATCTATTTCATAAAGCGGTGTGCTCTGCAGGTCTCCCGAATATTTATCCTCGGAAGCTTGCTGAGTCCCGCGCCACAGATTTTTTGGAAACTCTGATCCTGAATAGAGGACTTGTCGATTCCAAAGACGAAGCCGCTGACTTCCTGAAAACTAGAAGCCGTGAATGGCTCCGAAAATTTATGTCTTCTTTGAGCACAGACGAAATCATTCGTGCTCAACATTATTCGGTCCCTCTTCAACATTTCGTGGACGATTTTGTTTTTCCGGTGGGCCTCCAAGAGACCGTTTTAGGAAAGTACCACCAGGTTCCTTTAATAATAGGTTCTACGGACGATGAAGCCACCTATCTTATTGGCAGCTACTTCTTAAAGCCTTCTGCCACGGAACTTTGGAATCTGATTCAAAACTCGCCGGCGGATCTTTCAGTGCATGATTTAATCAAGGTTGACGCCAACACTTATCGTGCAACAACGGCGTCAGGAAGTCTTGCAATGTCTCAAACCACAGACGCTCTTTCGCATCTTATGCGCACTCATCAGGACAACGTCTATAAATACACTTTTAAATGGAAGCAGACCCCTTCCCCTTGGAAGGAAGTTTTCGGCGCGGTTCACGGAATGGACGCTATGTTTTACTTAGGTAACTTCGAAACTGAAAAAGAAAATTTCGCGCGCTTTGCTTGGACCAAAGAAAATAAAAAATCCAGAGAAGAACTGCGTGCGACGATGTCACACTATTTTAGATCATTTTTTTGGACTGGAAGTCCCAACCTTCTTCTTCCCAAGAAGCTTCCTCCCTGGGAAAAAGAAATCACTTTTGAATAATTATTCGTTGTTAGCAGCTGAGGCTTTACCTTTTTTCTTTTGCGCTGCCAGCTCCAATTCACAGACTTTCACTTTTGTTTCGTACTCGTCCTGACGCTTTTCTAAAGTGTTTTTGTAGTCTTTAAAGCGCGCCAAACGGTCTTTTAAATACTCCTCAGAAACTCCGACGATACGTTTTTTATCTTCCACACCGATGGATGAAAAATCATCATCCGGAGTAACATACTGTCTTGATTCCGTCCAACGTACTTTGCCATCCCCACTGTTTTCCACACTGCCAAGCGAAACTCTGCAATCGCGCAAAACTCCGTAAAGGCCACGATTGTCTAGGTATCGAGGGCCACCCAGGACCTTCGCTTCTAAATCGTACACATCTAACTCTAGACGGCGAAGCTCTTCGCTCATGACGACTTTGCGTTGGTACACCATATCTCCGTCTTTCACGCCGACGACGGAATCACCACGCACGGGTGCTGACATACCTACGGTCGTATCAATGTCTTTTGCTTTGTGTTTTGATGAACAGGCTGCAACAGCGAACACTGCACATACTAGAAGTAACTTACGCATACATCCTCCACGAGTTCTGCTTCTTCACTGTAGCAGGGCAACCGACAAGGTCAAATTCTATGCGCCATGACGATCCCAAGACGTTTCAGATTAAGACCAGGATCGAATTACGCCGCGGTAACTTCTTTTTGGGACAGATGCCTAGTCTGCGTCATTTATCTCGACAAACCTACATTCTTTAGGCCTGTGAAAATTTGATTCTGTGCATGAGAGGTAAATACTAAAGCTGACAAAAAAGGAGACTACCATGAAAACACTGATCCTCACTGCAATACTATGCGTTGGTTCCTTTTCTTACGCGAATCAAGCAGACCAAGAGTCAACATCCAGTACGATGGAGTTCACTCGAGAAGAAGCTGAAACAGCTCCCCGAGGCCTCTTACCCTTCATTGGGCTAGGTGGTGGTTACACTGGATATGACGAAGATGGTTCCGCGGAAGGAACACCCGCAACACTCAAATTATTAGGTTCCTGGTACCTACAGGCCCCCGTGGTTTTTGACCTAGGTTACGGGGTGAACAACCAACAATTCTCACAAGCTGGTGACAATGAAGACACAGCCATGACAGGTGGCGCGTTGGAATTTGCGGCTCGCTATCGCTGGGATAGTACACGTTGGCAAGCCGGTGTCGTAGGCAACCAATTTTATGAACAAGGTCAGGACTTAGGCGCCGATCAAGGGGACGCGCACTTCGTTGGCTTGCAAGCTTTGAAAGAATTCAATCTTTCACCAAGTTGGTTAGCCCGCTTAGGAGCCCGCGCGATGGCGATGACAAATACTGTAGATAATAACGTCTACATGTATTTGATTGATTTGCAAATCGGTTGGAACCCTTCGGCGTACAGAACTTCGGTCAGAACAACAGAAAATCCTGTCGAGACTGAAGAAACTATCGTTGAAGAGGTTGTCGAACCTGCTCGTCCTGTCGCGGATGTTGAACCCGCTGCCGCCCTGGGAGCCGTTGGCTTAACAGCCTTAGTTGAAGATGAATCCAATATCGAGTTCCCGACAGCTAAAGCCACGGTCTCTCCCGAAGATAAAGAGAAACTGGCTAGCATCGCCGGTGTCCTCGAGGAAAATAAAGACCTCTATGATCGAGTTGAAATCCACGGATACGCCGATTCTACAGGAAGTGAACAATTCAACCAACAACTGTCTGAACAACGTGCCGAACAGGTTCGTTCCATCTTACAACAAAATGGTTTAGATGATGTCGATGTCGCCGCTGTCGGTAAAGGAACTGCCGATTCTACCGGCATGCAAGATTCGGATCGTCGCGCCGAATTGATCTTTATTGGGGTCAAAGATGAGGCGAAACTTCGTGAGGCTTTATCAACGATTGAATAATCTTTGATAGCTGACGATAAAAAAGATCTGGCTTAATAAAGTCAGGTCTTTTTTATTTTTCAAATACCGTGACAAATTCTTGATCTATTTCCGAATCGACTTCACTTTGCATCTCGGCCCACTCCTGCTGAAGATAGACTTCTTCTTCATTCATTTGCGAAGGCGCTGTTTCAAATCGCAGGAACACCACAGCTACTAAAGATGTCATCAAAGTAGGAAATAAGATCCACGCAATACGTCGCGGTCTTTCTGCCTGAATATGAGCCCAGATGCGAGATGACTCCGCATAATCCGCTTCGGGAGCTTTACTGGCGTGAGCCTTTAAAAAGTCCTTTAAAGATTTATCATTCATACTTGCACTCCTTTTCTGGCCATGAGTTCAGTCATCCTCGTGCGCGCCTGACTCAAGCGCGACTTCACCGTACCTTCCGGAATACTGAGCGCTTCAGATATTTCTTTAATGCTCTGATCCTCCAGATAAAACAAAACGACAACGGCGCGATTCTCAATGCTCAAAGAGGAAAGCATAAGATCCACCAGTTGACGGTTGGAAAGATCAGACTCTAAAGAGTTTTCCACTTCGATGATTGGAAGCTCTTCTAATTTTTTATTCTTACGAAGATAATCGACGGCACAGTTATAGGCGATTCGAAAGATCCAGGTCGAAGCTTCACTTTCGCCACGAAACTTATCTCGATACTCCCAGGCCTTCATAAACGTTTCTTGCGTGAGATCCTTCAAAGGACCTTCTCCCGCTAAACGAAAAAGAAGACCACGCACTTTCGTGGCATGGACTTCATAAAGTTTATGAAATGACTCTGCAGTTTTAGCGCTCACGTCGATTTATTTTCCCTGGCTAAAAAGTTTCGCCTTTTGTTCATCTGTTAAAACATCACGAGCGTCCAAAATGCTTTCTAAGCGAAGCTTCCCCAGCTGTTCTTTTTTATCAATCATAGCTTGGAACGCTTGTCGAACTTCTTCACGAGAAGCGTTGGAACGAATTGATTGTTTGAATTTATGGCGCGCCTCTTTCGCTTCAGCACGCAGCTTTTCGGACTCCGCCTGTTTAGCTTCACGGATGGCTTTGAGTTTTGCGGATTGCTCTTCACTCAGTCCCAGCTCTTTCATCTTCTCTGGATTAAAGTGCTTTTCCATTGGGACAATTTCATCCTTGTGGCGGCCGCCGTCGCGTCCAGGACCACGGGCTAAGGCCGGGCCGGAAATAACAGATAGGACCACGATGGATGCAAGAAATTGATTCAATTTCATTGTTCCTCCTCTTTGCTTCCTTAGACGAAACAAGCGTTCAGAAGGTTCATTTTTATTTTTCTCATTTTGAAATTGCGGCCACTTGCGAAAGGATTTCAATTAAAACCGCCTTCATGGTCTCTAGCTCCATATACGGCGTTCCTGCGGCTTTGTCGACCACTTGCTCTTTGAGATACGGCACATGAATAAAACACGCGGCAGAGGCTTTTCCGTTCGTTTTAAGCCACTGCAGAACTTGATAGTAGGTGTAGTTGCAAACATAGCCACCCGCACTTAAGGAAATTTCTACGGGAAGATCCTTTTGAATCAAAACCTCTTTCCAAGTAGTAACAGGCGCTGACGTAAATAGAGCGCTGGCAGCACCTTCTTCAATCACTCCCCGTGAAGGCTTATATCCATCTTCATCAGGATGTTCGGTCTCGATCCAGTTTAATGCCACTCGCTCTAAGGAGACTTTATTTCGGCCCCCTGCTTGCCCGAGCATAAGAATGACGTCATAGGTGTTCTGCTGCAGATAACTTTTGACGTGCTTATGTGCTTCAGTGAATGACACGGGCAATAGCAGCGTTTCAGCTTGATGAGCAAAATCCCTCTTGAGCCAATCAAGAAGGATTTTGCTGGGATTTATCTTTTCATTTAAAAAGGGCTCAAACCCTGTTACGAGGATCTTCCTCATTCGAAATGGCTTCTCCAAGTCATGTAAAAATCACTGCTACTAGTACCACTTAATGGATGGCCCTTGATACGGAATTCTACTTTCGTATTAAATTCACGTGTCATTGCTTGCGCTTCGGCATCAGTGCGAGGAACACGAGCCCCTAAGGCTTTCAGACTTGAAATCGGAATCCAGTATTCACGCTTTTGCACACAAGCGCCTGAAGCATTCCACGGACCCGACGTAGAACAACTGTCAGCGCCATTCCAGTTGAACAAACGGAAGGTCACCTTCACCTCTTCTGATTGAGAGTAGAAAGTGAAGCTTTGTCCCACGTGCTCTTGAGTCGTGCCGATTTTCTTAAAACCAAATGTCCAAGGAAGTTCTTGTTTTTGGTTGTAAGACTCTACGAACTCGGGGCTGTGATTCAGAACGAAAGTTCTTAATACGGCCGCAGAAGCCGCCATGCCGTATGCAGAAGAAAAGCCGCAGTGATTTCCATAGTTCAAGTTCAACGTACCCACGATCGGAGAGTTTTCATATTGATCGCTATACTCGACGACTTCGGTGTTGATCTTGTTACTCACGACCATATCATCGCGAGAAGCCCATAACATCAGTGGCGTCTTCACTTCGTCTTTCCAATTCCAGAAGTTATTACTTTTGAAGTAGGATTCAGGAGTACTGGCGATACCACGACGTTTTAAAGATTCAGAGGCCAACAAACCGATATAATCCGGCATGTTTCTGCGACTGCCCGGAATATTTTCGTCGGTAATAAGATCCGGGACGTCTTTCACGTATTCGCGCGCTTCTCTGAAGTGGTCTTTCGTCATCTTCGTAAAGATGCGACCGACGATTTGACCTCCATAAAGCTTATCTAAAGTGGGACGAAGACTCACGACGCCACAGATAGATGTGACAGAGTTAAAAACTTTTTTCCCATTAGCCAGAGGATATTTGTCGTTGAAAGCCGCACCCAGAACCGCCGCGTTTCCACCCAAGCTAATACCCATTAAATGAACACTCGAGATACGGTCTTTGTGTTCCCATTTCTCCAGCATCCACTTGCCAACTTCCAAAGATTCGTAACCTTCCGACCAGCCACCTAAAGTCACGCGCTTGTTATTGTAGATATAGTCCATTCCCGTCTGATTCGCTAAGAACAGAAGATTGAACGGGCTTTGGTCAAATAACATCATAGTGTAAGCTTTGATCGAAGCTGATTGGACTGCAGAACAGAACACACCACAGCGTACGATCACTAAGGGTCGTGGACGCGGATCATTCTTCATCGCTAGAATCGCTGGCACCTTTGTACCATCAGCAAGTTTAATCACAACTTGCTTGATTTGTGGATGTGTGAACATTGGATAGATATAACTTGAATACTTCAAAAGTCCCAAGATACCTAACGTCGAACGACGAGTGAGCTCTGCAGAGCAGTTCTTAAAATATTTATTTACCGTAGCGTAGTATTGGGCTGTTGTTAGTTTCTTACCAACGACACTATCTTCAAAGCGACGCGGATCACATCCAGGGCTGATATCTTTTGTACTAAGTCCATCTGGGACTTCATCCATAAGACCTTGAACCTTGGGAACATCCTCACCTGATTCTTTGGCTAGTTCTTGATAAAAAAGAGTTTCAGAATCGACTCCCGCTTTTCCGACGGATTGCGCCTGAGCGATCGCAGTTACTGACAAAAACGTTCCAACACACATGCTGAAAATCTTAGCTGACATTTTTTACCTCACGTACTTCATGAGGCCTATCGACTAGGGTTTCGTCGGGGTTTAGAGAAAACTAATTTCGTCAAAACTCTTTACAAAATTAGGGACTTTTCGCTGGAAACTCGCCGAACTTCGTTTCGTTGCGATACATTTTTCGCGTCTTTTCGAGGAGCTACCTATGTCCGAACTAAGAGGTTGAAATCGCAACGACTCACATTCCAAAACGACTTCTCCGGACCAGCCATCAAGACAGAATGATGGTGGCCCATATAGAAAATTGCGATTGAAGAAAGAAGGATTCACGAAACCAGTCGTCCCGGTTCGTGACTTTGAGTTTGTGATGATGACGAATCAATGGAAATCTGGTGCGATGGATAGAAATGAAAAAGGTGAAGTATTAAACTCCACCTTTTTTATTTTTTCTTTTAACTCTGTAAACTAAGCGATCTTCTTAATCTGCGCCAACTTGTCTTTAAGAACAGAGTTCTCGTGCTTCAAAGCATTCACTTCTGAAGCCAACTGATTCATCTTACGTTTTAAGAACTCCACCTCTTGGGAAGCAGGTTCTGAAGACTCACCAACGATATTAGGCTTCGCATCTTTCTTCGCCACATCCACTTCATATGTTGGGACAGCGAAAGCATTCACACTCAACATCTCTTCAATATTTTCAGGAATATGAAGCTCGGGATCTACCTTTTCAAGACGGATAATACCTTGAGAAACAAATCCACGCACATCAGACAGCATTTTTGAAATGCACGTCGATTTCTCTGCGGGAGTTGGGTTCGACTCGGCCATAAGATCCGTGATTTTGCGTTTTGAAATCGGCGGCAAACAACCCAGTAGTTGCTCAACTTGCTCTGGAGGATTTCCGTGCATTGCATTCGCCAACGTCAATGGCTGCACACGAGAAAAGATCTCGACCAAGTATTGACCATCCCAAGAATAGACGCGCGTAATAGTCAGAATGCGCTTACGAAGTGCCTCTTCCCACGCAGGACTCTCCCCCGCAATCAATGTAAGAAACTGTTCCCGCTTTGTCGCTGGTGATGTCTCCAACAATTGTAATAATTGATAAAAGCCGCCCTTTTTTTTGTATCTGTCTAACATGCCCATATGTTTAGATGTATCGGAAACACAATCCAGGACTAAAGCATTAGCGAAAATAAATCTGATTCAGCCGCACAATTACCGCACGGCCTATTTCCACCGTTCTAGTTTGCAACACATATATAATTAATCACATCAGTTCACGTCTCATCGCGAGACTGCACATAAGCTCTTACCAATAAAAGAAAAAGGACTCCATTATAGAATCCTTTTTTTAAAAACCTTATTCAGATTTAACTTAAATCTTACTGCAAAGACTCACACTTATAAGACAAGCTTACGCTTGTACCTGGGGTCAGATATTGGTTGAACTTCAATGTCTTTCCATCCATGTAGTGAGACACCGGCGAACCAGACACCGTCACCACAAGGTCTGTAGGATTAGAACAGTTCAACACGATATCTTTGATACGCTCTGTGATCTTCGTGCGAATTTGACCAAGCTGAGTCGTATAATCCGAAGAACAGATATCAGCCGCATTACCCCAGCCTTGATTTGTGAAAGCCAAGTAAACGTTACCAATGCTACCTGTTACCATACCCGTTGTTACAGAGTAGCCATCCAAAGTCTGACTGTTCTGTTGATTCAAGCAGGCATTATCTTTAACAACAATCGCGTGCACACTCAAAGAGTTGTACTTATCTTCACCCAATTTGCTTTTCACATTCGAGATCAAGTAAGACGGTTGATCCATTTGATCCAAGTAGTAACCTTGGTTTCCATAAAGACCACTTCTTTCATCTTCATCGGCCAAGAAAATCACAGCCAAGTGAGCGTCCGAACGGATAAAGCTAGAAGGATTGTTATTCACCACCAAGTTCGCTGCATAAACGCCACGCTCGTCACCTGATGGACAGTTCTGAGCATAAGCAGAAGAGTAAGCTGAAGAGTTGATAGACTCTCTGTTACCACCATTATTACGGATCCAGTTTGCGATAAACTTCTCACACGCCAAAGTTTCTGGTCTTTGAATCGTCGAGTAGAATAATGTGTAGCGATCGCTCATTTGATTAGTGATGTAATTTACGCCTGACTTAAATGGAATCAGAGAACCTGCTCCTGATCCAGCAACATCTGTTGTCGTCATCGCGATTCGGTAATCGATTTTTTTACTATCAAGATCCGCGATGAAGTTTTGGAAACGAGGAGCAAGACGAGCTTGTTCAAACGACATCGAAGCAGAGTTGTCGTTCACTATTAGAATGTCGACTTTGCCATAGCCTGCTGTTGCTGAGTATTCGAAAGAATACTTTCCATCAACGACCACGCAGCCGCTATCTTTACATTTACTGTCATCCAACGAGAACTTCACTGGGGAACATCCCACATAAAGTCCTACCAAAAAGGACAATGCTGCCATTCTAGTGAGCGTATTCATAGACACCTCTCTCACTCAATTACTTCCAAGCCTGATGCCAGAAAAAGCAGCGCGGCCTAAGTGTTTGATTTTACTCGATTTATACCTTTATCTCTTTTACACAGTGGCCCTTCCTGGTTGTCGAAGTCTTAGACAAGAGCCCGCGAAGGACACTTTTTTGCCGTGAAATTTCGAAGACTTATCTCTTTCAAGAGACCTAGTCCGAAGAAGCGATTTTGGGCTCTGAGGCGAAAGGCTTTGAGGCTGCCTCAAAACTTTCCAATAATATTCAAGCGAGGTGCACCATGCTTTACAAAATTTTGGGCGTTTTAATTATCGCTGCGGCAGGAGTTCTAGCTTACATCACCCTTCAACAAGATGACGGTGGTCTTCTTGCAGTCGGCAAAAAAGAAAAGAAGGAGCAAGCCTGCGTTCAACTGACTCCCGCGCAACAACTGGCTCAAATGATCAACGATGATTTTCATGCCCTCGCGCAAGCACAACAGCTTCCTGCGCAGTGGAACTCAATTGCGACCGTAGAAATCCGCATGAACTCTGAGCTTGCCAAGGCCATTCTCGGCAAACAGCGTCCTCACATTCAAAGAGTGAAAGAGGGCACGGCATTTCTAGAGATGGAGTTCATGGATCTGCCAGATGAGGAAAATCCTGGGATCATTATTCAAGCGAGCCTTTTCGATATTAAATCAAAAAATAAAATCTTTGAAGTCGGTCGCACTTATACGATGGACAACCTAAACAAAATTACTCCGCTGGAAGTTCCAACTCCACCGCCAGCAGCTCCAGCACCGAGTGCGGCTCCGACACAAACTGCGGCCCCCGATACAAATCCTGCGCAAGCACAGCAACAAAACGTCGCACCTGCGCAAGGTCAAAACACAAATACTCAACAAGCGCCAGCTCCCGCTATAAACTCCACTCCAACAGCAACTCCATCGGCACCTCAGAAATAGGAGAACGTGAATGAAAAAATGGACTGTCGCTTTAGGTTTATTAGCACTCACTGCGTGCGCGGGAAAAACAGTAAAAGACAATGCCTCGGAAACAACGACGTCTAAGGGTTTCAACGCAGAACTTTCAACTTATCAATACCCATTTCCGGTGCAGTACTATTCTTTAAAATCCCAAGAGCAAGATTTGAAAATGGCTTACATGGATATTCCAGCCGGTCGTCCTAGCGATAAAGTCATTGTCCTACTTCATGGCAAGAACTTCCCTGGAGCTTACTTTGAACAAGTGATCTTAGGCTTGAATCAAGAAGGCTATCGCGTAATCGTTCCTGATCAAATCGGTTTTGGAAAATCATCAAAGCCGCAGAAGTATCAATATAGCTTTCAAACTCTGGCTCAAAATACTTCTAATTTGCTAGCAAGCTTAAATGTTCAAAAGTTTCATCTGCTAGGACACTCCATGGGTGGAATGGTCGCTTCTCGTTTCGCTTTGATGTATCCCGAAAAAGTAACGAAATTATTTTTAGTGAATCCGATTGGTTTAGAAGATTGGAAGACCATGACGTCGTATAGAAATATCGATGAGTCTTACAAATCTGAATTAGCGACAACGCCAGAAAAGATTAAGCAATACCAGCTTGATAGTTATTATGACGGCAAATGGAAGCCAGAATACGATAAGTGGTTAGAGATCCCTACTGGCTGGTTGCAAGGCCCAGACTATCCACTGATTGCTTGGAATGCCGCTTTAACTTCAGACATGGTTTTCACACAACCCGTATTCTATGAATTCAAAAACATCAAAGTTCCGACCGTATTGATCATTGGCGACCGCGATCGCACCGCCGTCGGCAAAGCGTGGGCTTCTGAAGACATGAAAAAGAAAATGGGCAATTACCCCATCATCAGCCGTCAGGTAACTAAGATGATTCCAAAAGCAAAACTCGTAGAACTCAAAGGCCTAGGCCACATGCCTTTCGTCGAAGACTTCGAGGTTTTCTGGAAAGCACTAACAAAGAATTTATAGGTTACGCGATTAGAGATTTAAATCTTTGAATTAGAAGGGAAAGAAAATTCTTTCCCTTATTTTTGCGAAGCGAGATCTAAACTTTCAGTTGCAGATTTTAATTCAAGATAGTGCGCGAGAAATAATATCTTCAGCTACTACATCAACTGAGTTCCCAGTCGACATACCCATCTGATTTTTAATCACCAGGGACATTCTTTTATCGGGACAAAAGCGCATACAGGAAGTGAATGAGACATTCCACTCCACATCGGGACGAAGTTCCTTCAATCGAGCGACGAGCTCTTGCAAAAACTTCTTCTTAATAAGAAATGTACTTTCCTCTACTCCTTCAGCCGATCTCACAACACAGCCCGAGCAGATTTCCACGTTTTGCTTCATGCTTCCATCGTATCAAGCTTGATGACTCTCATTAAGCAGAAAGAATAAGGCTACAACACTATAGGAAAACTCGTTGCAGATGGCTGTTTTACCCTGGCTGTGAGCGCTTAACCGCACCATTTAAAGACAACTTTAGATTCACTTCCATCGTGGAAGTAATTTTCGGGCAAGAACAACACGGGATAACGCATCAGCTTACTGCC